>NZ_CABIKG010000004.1 GCF_902196125.1 Helicobacter suis | reverse complement strand
CTCACTCAACGCTTTACCTGTGGGCAAAGCGCGTTATTTAAACCCTAAAGAATACAAGCAACTACACCAGTTTTTAAATGACTCTAATTTGATCTAAGCTAATTGTATGCAGGTATGGCACAAAAGTAGGATTCATTTTGCTTACAAAGTGGGATTTTTTATAAGGGAGGATTAAATCCTCTTTAAACTCTCTAATTTTCCCTATAGTATCCATTCTATTTTAGATAAGGAGTTTGTTTTTATGTACAAGCAAAAAGTACGGGGTTTATTAGCAGATGTACAAAGAGGTTTATTTGAACGAGAAGAATGCGCTTCTCTTATGCTTTTAACGATGTTTTCAGGCAAAACGATCTTTCTTTATGGACCTCCGGGTACGGCTAAATCTTTATTAGCGCGCAAAGTGAGTACCGCCTTTGGATCTACTAATTTCTTTGCAGCTTTAATGCATCGTTTTAGTACGCCTGAGGATATTTTTGGGCCCATAGATATAGGCGAGCTAAAGAAAAATAATTTAGTGAGAAATACAGAGGGCTACTTGCCTAAAGCTCATTTTGCCTTTTTAGATGAAATCTGGAAAAGTTCGCCGGCTATTCTAAACACCCTTTTAACAATTTTAAATGAGAGGCTTTTTAGAAATGGGGGTAAAGATGAGCATGTCCCGCTTAAGGGCGTGGTGTGTGCGAGTAATGAATTTCCTCCCAAAAATCAAGGTTTAGAAGCCCTTTATGATAGGTGTTTGGTGCGCTATTTTGTAAAGCCTTTACAATCTGCGCAAAATTTTAGCAATTTGATTCAAGAGAAGGAGATAAGCCCTCTTATTGGAAAAGAAGAAGATGGATTTTCACAAGAGGATTTAGAAAAGATCCAAAAAGAGGCTAAAACAATTCGTTTTTCTCAAAAAGCCCTAGATACCCTTTTAGAAATCAAAAACACTTTAGAAAAACTTAAAGATAATCCCCAACTCATCGCCTCTTATTTAGGAGCTACAGAGAATACAGAAACAAAGGAACAAGAGCAAGATCAAGATTTGATCCCCTATGTTTCTGATAGGCGTTTTAAGCAATGTGGCGAGCTTTTAAGAGTTAGCGCTTTACTTAGTGATTCAAAAGAGGTGGAGGTGGAGGATTTAGTGCTTTTAAGGCATTGTTTATGGGATCACGATCAGCAAATCCCTTTAATTGATGCGATTTTGCGCCAATGTTTAAAACAGGGGGCGCATACAGGTTTAAAAGAGCTAGAAAAAATAGAGGAGGAGTTTAACTATTTAGAATATTTGCATAAGGAAAAGCCCGCAGAGTTTAAAAATGGCTGGCAAAGGTTAAATACTAAAGTGCACGATCAAATCAGCGCTTTAGAAAAACAAATCCAAGAGAGGGCAGAAAAAGCCAATGTGTTTTTATCGGCTAATGATCACAAAATCGCCTTTTTAGGAGTGCAAGAAGCGCTAGAACAGACACGGGTTTTACAATTAAAGCTTGAGGAAATGTTGCATGATCCAGAGGCGGTGTTTGCTAAAAGGGGGCAAGGGAAACTTAAACAGGATTTGCGTATTAGACAGGATTTGCGTAATAAACTTAAACAGGATTTGGAGGCAATGATACCCCGAGTTCTTAAAGATGAGAGAAAAGAACCGACAAAGGCATTTGTAGATAAAGCAAGTGTAAGTTTAGCTGAACTTGCACAGGCATTACGAAGTAAAAAGGAAGTAGAGAAGGATTTACAAGAGGCTTGTGTGGATCTGCTTAGCTCTAAAAAATTACTTGAGCCTCTCGTACAAGCCTTGAATACCTTGCAAGCTAAAACGGGGTCTTTAGGAGGGGTTGTCTTGGCTTTGGGGGGAATGTCGCTAAAAATGCCAACGCCGCTAAAAACGCCAAATCAAACGCCAGAGCAGATTAGCCAGAATTTTGTCAAGTTTTTGGTAACAGAGTCATTCAAGTTAACCGGCAACAACAAGATGGATAACACAAGCCAGTATTGCACCTTCTATTTGCAGAAAGCGATAGAGACTGGTATTTTGCCTCGTTATTTAAATGCCAATATTAGGGGTATTACAGATGCTGCATACCAACTCTGGCAGGGTATAGTTAACGCGGCAAACAAGAAGAGTTAAAAAATGAATTTAGAAGAAACCTATAACGATCTATTAAAAGATAAAGAGATCGCTAACGCATTTGAGCAAGCAAAGCTAGAAAAAGAGGAGCAAATGAAGCAAGCGCTTAAAGATCACCCCTTTAGAGCAGAGAGGGGGGCTTATATAGAGCGCAGTTATGCTAAGCAAGAGGCTGAGCTAGTAGAAAAAACTACAAAGGCCTTTAGCAAGTTTAACCCTAAGGAGGATTTAAGCTTTATAAAGAAGCAACAAAGGCAGTTAAGCCTCTCTTCTAGTGAGGAGCAGAATAAGGCGTTGCACCAATTTATTTTGCAGGAGTGGGGAGGGATTTTAGAGAGTAAGATAAAACGCTATGAACAGCAGACAATAGAGAGTATAGAGGCAGATTTTTTAGAAAGAATGCTAGCGTGGTTTAAAGCGCTTTTGCAGGCTAGAGAGTTAGCTAAAAAATCCCCCGAACTCTTTGGCAAAGAGGGGATGTTTATGGATGCTAAGGGGCTTGCATTAGAATCTCTTAATTTAGAGAAGCTAGGAGATGAAAAGACGCGTAAACAGGTTTTAGATGAAATTAAGGGGCTAGATTTGGGGGGAGATATGGGAGATTTAGGGGGAGATTTGCCGGAAGATATGGGGGGAGATATGCAGGAAGATATGGGCGGTGAGCAACATAGAGAGGGTACTAACCCTTTTAGGACAGATAGGACAGATTTACCAAAAAACATGCGTAGGCAATATAGCCTAAAGGGTACTAACCCCACGCGTTTAAATCTTGCCCATATTCTGGCTTTATTTGAGCAGATTAAAAACAATAAGGCTTTGATAGAGATTTGTAACATGTTAGGGCGCATGAAAGAGATACAAAAGGAGATGATCAAAGAGATTATCAAAACCACGCGTAGCTATTCTTATACACAGACTCACCCCACTAGAGACTACAAAGAGGAGATCTGTGGCATCCACCTAGATAACGATCTAGAAAATGTGATCCCTCAAGAATTGACCTTGCTTAACGATCCTGATCTTGAATTGCTCTTTGATCTTAAATACATCACTAAACAGCTTTTTTGCTTTGAAAAACAAGGGTTTGTACAAAAGCAGTTAGAGGGGATAGAGGAGGTGGAGGTGGAGGTGCAAAAAGAGATAGAAAAACAAGAGGATCAAAGAGGGCCTATTATTATTTGTGTAGATACCAGTGGCTCTATGCATGGCGCGCCTGAGATCACAGCTAAGGCTATCACGCTTGCTTTAGCCTCACGGGCTAAAAGAGAGAAGCGGGGGTGTTATTTGATTAATTTTAGCACCCAAACTAGCGCGATGGATTTAAGTAAAGCCGGAGGAATGGCGCGCCTTAATCAATTTTTAACCATGAGCTTTGGGGGTGGTACAGATGTACAGCCGGCTTTACATGAGGGTTTGCAGATGATGCAAAGAGAAAACTATAAAAAAGCAGATTTATTGGTTATTTCTGATGGTTATTTTGGAGAACTAGATAATAACATTACCCAGCAGATGCAACAAAAACGCAGAGATGAAAACCATTTTTACCTGCTAGATATAGATGGCAACTCAGGGGCTAAACGCGCTTTTGATAAGCATTGGGTGTATGATAGCCACAACAAAAACACTAGAGTACTTTGCCAGTTACAAGAGAGTTTGTAGGGGTTTTAAAGTGAAAGGTTGGTAGCCTTTTTAAGATTAAGTTTTGATTTTCCTAAAAGGTTACTCTATACTTAGCTGTCTTATCCTATTTCCCCTAGAGCGAATACCCAAATCAGAACACAAACCTCTAGGGTCTCAATCTGATTATAAAAGTGAGGGACTTTATCATGCTAATTATTAAATTGCTTATACTTTCTTTTCAAGCCCTTAAAACCTTAAAAGATTGTATAGAAGTGATAAAAGAATATTCCACTATTACAGAAAATATGCTGCAAAAAACATGGCTATTGCTGTGGGACAGAAGATAACTTTAAAGAGTTTCAAGAAGAACATCTAACAAAATGTTTAGAAAAAATTAAAAAAAGGCATAAAACTACAGCATAAAATGAATACACGCTTAGACTGGGATGAACAAGACCCCAAATTAAGTCTTAAAAGCAAAATATCAGAGAGGCGATGTTTAAGGATACTTATGATTATTTACGCGCGGATGCTATTTTAAAATTATTAGAAAATCTGGATGTGTTTTTACCTAATATCAACAAGAACTTAGAGATTTTTGAGGAGGCTTTGGGGGATTATTTAGATTGCTGAAGGGGTGGGGGGCAATTACCCCAAACAACCACCCACTAAAAGCCGTATACTGCAGGGTGCTTTACAAGGGCTTTTCTTGACAAACCTTTATGTTAGGCTTATAATGCGCGCGCCTTAATAAATATAAAAAGGGTTAAGTGATGCGTCTATTTTTAGTCTTTTTTACCATGCTATGCCTCACTCTGCAGGCCCAAGATTTTAAAACAACGGGTACAGAAAAAAGCCTGATTAAGGGCAATAATTTTTATGTGAGTACGCGGGTTAAAGTCCAAGAAGTGTCTTTTAAAAACCAATATGGATTAGAAGTAGTCGGAAAACTCTTTACTCCAAAAAACATGCAAGAGGGCAAAAAATACCCTGCTCTTGTGGTTGGGCATCCTATGGGCGCTGTTAAAGAGCAATCTGCAAGTCTTTATGCAACAAAAATGGCAGAAAAGGGTTTTGTGGCTTTGGCCTTTGATTTAAGTTTTTGGGGAGAGAGTGGAGGGCTTCCGCGCAATGGTGTATTGCCTGACATGTTTGTTGAAGACTTTAGCGCAGCGGTGGATTATTTAGGGACCAGGTCCTTTGTTAATCCAGACGAAATTGGGGCTTTGGGGATCTGTGCTAGCGGGGGGTTTGCACTAGCTGCAGCTAAAATTGATTTGCGCATTAAAGCAATAGCCACTGTAAGCATGTATAACATGGGAGAGGCAGCGCGCTATGGAATTAGGCACTCCACCACTAAGCAGCAAAGGCAGGCTCTTTTAAAAAAGGCTAGCAAAGAGCGCACAGAGGAATTTTTAAGCGGAAAAACTAAAGAGTATGTGTTAGGTACTCCCTTGAAAATCACTAAAAATTCCACGCCAGCAGAAAAAGAATTCTATGATTTTTACCGCACACAAAGGGGCGAGTACACACCAAAAGGTGCACCTAGAGACAAAACAACCATGCCCACTTTAACAGGGATTGTTAAATTCTTAAACTTCTATCCCTTTGAAAATTTAGATTGGATTTCCCCTCGTCCTTTGCTTTTTATCACAGGCGATCATGCCCATTCTAAAGAATTTAGCGAATTAGCCTACAAAAAGGCAAGAGAGCCCAAAGAGCTTTATTATGTCAAGGGAGCCGGGCATGTGGATTTATATGACAGGGTAGATAAGATTGCTTTTGATAAAATAGCCTTCTTTTTCAAACATAATTTAGTGAAAGGAAAATAATGAAAGATATTTTTGAAAGAGATTTAGCCGGTGAATATATAGATATGGACGATCCTGAGTTTGGTAAGATTTTTGAAGTGATCATGAATGCGCAGAGACTTACCTATAAACTCAATACGCAATTTCTAAACAAAGAACAAATAGCTGAATTGATGAGCGAGCTAACAGGTAAACCCTTTGATGTAAGTAATTGGATTTTACCCCCCTTTTATACAGATTTTGGGCGCAATATTAGCTTTGGCAAAAATTGTTTTATCAATAATTGCTGTACTTTTATGGATCGTGGAGGCATTAGCATTGGGGATGGGACATTTATCGCGCCTAAGGTGTGTTTAACCACCACTAACCACGACTTTAACCCCTATAAACGCCGGGTTACCTTTTCTAAAAGCATTGTGATTAAAGAGCGCGTTTGGATTGGCATTAATGTAACGGTGTGTCCGGGTGTTACTATCGGGGAAAATTCCATTGTAGCAGCTGGATCGGTGGTAACTAAAGATGTCCCGCCTAATGTTATTGTAGGGGGCGTTCCAGCCAAGATTATTAAACCCTTAGAGTTTAAGTAAGGGTGTTGACAAACATATCAAATTAAGCTAGAGTGGCGGGTTTTTTATTTTTTATTTGGAGATAAAGATGCCTGATATTTTTGCTAGAGATTTAGCCGGTGAACCGGTGGATATGGCCGATCCTGAATATCCCAAGATTCTTAAAGTAATCATGAACACCCAAAGACTTATCCACAGGCTTAATACGGAATTTTTAAACGATAAGCAAATAGCCGAGTTGATGAGCGAACTAACAGGTAAACCCTTTGATGCGAGTAATTGGATTTTGCCCCCCTTTTATACAGATTTTGGGCGCAATATTAGCTTTGGGAAAGGTTGCTTTATCCATCAGAATTGTACTTTTCTGGATAGAGGAGGGATTAGTATAGCAAACGGAGTTTGGATTTACCCTAGAGTGTGTCTAAACACCACTAACCTTAACTTTAACCCTTATAAACGACAGATTGTTTCTTCTAAAAGCATTGTGATTAAAGAACGCGTTTGGATTGGCATTAATGTAACGGTGTGTCCGGGTGTTACTATCGGGGAAAATTCCATTGTAGCAGCTGGATCGGTGGTAACTAAAGATGTACCGCCTAATGTGATTGTAGGGGGTAATCCGGCTAAGATTATTAGACCTTTAGAGTTTTAAGCTTAGTGTTATGTATTTAAAGCCGTAAAGCTAACAGGGCGCATAGATTAGCGTTAAGTTTTTTCTGTTTTATAATATCTCTTGTTAACCTAGCAGATTTAGATAGCATGGGGGTTTCTCATGTTAAAACGATTCTGGTTTTTTGCCTGCTTCTAATCGGGGGGGGGGGGGGGGGGGGGGGGGGTGAATTAGGTGCGGCAGATATTCGCAACGGGTTTTTCTTTGGCGCTGAGTTTGGGGTACAAAGCCAAGCTTTACAATCCACTAGCTTTCTAGCATGCCCAAATTGTGGGCTGAGTAATGGAGAACCAAGCGGTTATTCTTCCTTAATTACAGATTTAACTAAAGGGATTAATGAGGATATTAAAGAAGCTCTTAGCCAACTACAAAACTTACAAAATCTTATCAATGCAACTAAGGATAAATCCCAAAATATCAGTGATTTAACTCCCTTAAATCCTTCTAGTATTAGTGATCTAGGCGCGCTAGAACAAGAAATTAGTAATGATATTACGCGTCTTGCGAGTGATTTAGACCTCTATCCTAAAAACAAACAAAACCAAGAAGTCCTTTCTACTTATAACCAGCTACTAAGCCAAATTAAGAATTTAGACAAACAGCTCACCTCAGAGGTGCATAGCTACAATAACCAGCTTAAAAACTCTAAAGCCACCTATAATCAGGACAAAGCAGACTACCAGAATACACTTAACAACTACAACGCAAATATTAAAAACTACACTAACGACAGAGATTCTCTAGTCCCAAACATTAATAGCGCTTCTAGTGCAAGCAGCGTTGCAACAAGTGTACAAAGCATTATCAGTGATTTAAAGACTATGACTAGTCTTGATCAGAGTCTGACTAACCAATATAACCAATATAGCAATGAGGGTACCAATAACGCGCTTGCTGTGGCCGGTGAGTTAAAGCAAGGATTGCAAACAGGAGGACAAACTTAATCTTGGCGATTTGCTAGAGGCCATTGATTCTAATTTACCCAATACAAATTTTGATCAACTCATCGCGGTGGCAAACTGGTTTGCACAAATGGCTAAAGAGATTCAAGAGCAGTGCCCCCAATACGAGTCTGACTTATTGGCGGTATACCAAACCGCTTTTAGTGATATTAATATGGCGAGTGCGGGGTCTATCCCTACCGCAAAAGAAGTATTTGGCAACCCACCTGCTAAGCCTTCACCTCCTAATTTGAAGTTTAACTACCAAAATTTTAGCCCACAAATTACTAGTTTACAAACCGTGAGTTTAGAGTCCGTGATTTTAAGTATTTACTCTGCCCAAAGATTTTTTCAGAATATGAGTTATAACGCCGGTATTTTATTGGGCTGGCAGTATTTTTTTAGTAACCATTTTGGTTACTCCACCTATTCAGATTTAGGTTATGGCTATGTGAATAGCCCGCTTTTTAAAAATGACTTGAGTGTTTTTAAATCGTTGCAAGATGTCCAAATAAACTTAGGCGCCAATCTAATTTTTGATTTCAACGTACCCAAAAACAACTCCAACCCCGTATTTTATGGCATTTTTGCAGGTGTGCAAGGGGGCAGTACTAACTGGGTTTTAACCGGTCCCCAAGAGAGTTGGCGCGCTTCTTATAATGTAGATATAGATTTGGGTTTGCGTTTGCAGTTTAATACTAATATCATCAAATGGGGGGTTGATATTCCTGTAGTACCACATGAGATTAATTGGCAATCCGGCTACCTTGATCTTGGGCTTGATATAAATGCCAAAGACATCGGGTTTTTCATGACCTATGAAAAATTATTCATGCACCGCGCTTTAGGTTACTGGTACATTGTGCGCCATAAACCCCATAGATACCATAAACTCCCGCGTATCAAGGTTAAACGAATTTACATATATAAGAGCAGTCCACATACATGCCGCCCCGTCCAATAACAAGGTAAAACCAACAGAGATTTTTAGGCTAACAAAAAATATTATTTGTGCTAGGCTTACCCAAGCCAAAAAAGGTCGCTAAATTCATTAAAATACATCTCTTCTAAGGCTTCTTTGTCTTCAAAAAGTTTTAAGATGATCTGACATTTTTTTGAATCTAAACGCGTGGCTAGATTGGCTTTAAACTTTGAAATTAATAAGGGTATGCCCTCATCTCTTCTTCTTTTATGGCCTATTGGATATTCCACCTCTATCTTTTTACTATGCGTACCATCTTTAAAAAAGACCTGCAGGGCATTAGCTATACTTCTTTTATCCCTATCTAAATAGTCTTTATTGTATCTTTCATCTACCTCTATGATCATCTTAGCTCTAAGTGCATCAATGCGCTCATCTTTAGCCACTCTATCCTCATAATCATCAGCCACTAAACGCCCAAAGATCAAAGCTATAGCAACCATGTATTGTATGCAGTGATCTCTATCTGCTGGATTGGATAGAGGACCTGTTTTATTAATGATACGGTGGGCTGATTCTTGGGTTGAAATGATGATTTTTTCAATTTCATTTAGGCGATGTTTTATCTCGTCATGCAAGATCAAAGCAGCCTCAACGGCCGTTTGGGCATGAAATTCAGCCGGAAAAGAAATTTTAAAAAGCACATTTTCCATAACATAGCTTTTAAAATCTTGCTGCAAGGTGAGTTTTTTACCCCTCATTTTTACAGCCTCATAACCCCAAAACTTAGCGCTAAGCACAGAAGGATAGCCCATTTCACCACTCTTAGCCTTTAGGGCTAAATCCACACCACGGCTAGAGGCATCTCCAGCTGCCCAGCTTTTTCTACTACCTGTATTTGGCGCATGGCGATAAGTCCTTAGAGCGCCTCCGTCTATGAAGGCATGCGAAATAGCGCTTAAAATCTCGTCAAAATTACATTCCAAAAGCTTAGCAGATACAGCAGTACTTGCTACCCTGACTAATAAAACATGATCTAAACCAACCTTATTAAAACAATTATTAAGGGCTAAAATGCCTTGTATCTCATGGGCCTTTATCATGGCTTTTAGAACACAAGAAACTTTTAAAGGCTCTTTGTTACTCGCTAGATTTTTACGGCTCAAATAATCGGCTAAAGCAAAGATGGCGCCTAGATTATCGCTAGGATGCCCCCACTCGGCTGCTAACCAAGTATCGTTAAAATCAAGCCATCTGATCATAGCGCCTATGTTAAAAGCAGCCCTTATTGGCTCTAGTTGGTAAGAAGTACCCGGAATTTTGGCCCCCAGTGGTCTAAACTCAGCTCCCTCAACACTAGGCCCTAAAAGCTTAGTACAAGCAGGATATTTTAAGGCCAAAAGCCCACAACCCAAAGTATCCATTAAACAATACCTCGCTGTTTGCATAGCAAGTTCGCTTGTTATCTCATACTCATCTACATATTTTGCTATCTTGATAATTAGTTCATCAAATTCTGGACGCTTAGCGTCTAATATACCCATATCACTCACATGTTTTTCCTGTCTTGAATTTTAACAAAGGCTCTTGGCTCTACGCCTATGTATTTGCTACTTGGCCGTATGAGTTTGTTATTGGCTCTTTGTTCTTTAATATGCGCACACCAGCCACTAACCCTACTCATAATAAAAATAGGCGTAAAATAAGGTGTGGGTATGCCCATAAAATGATAAGCAGAAGCGCTATAAAAATCTGCATTAGGCGGGAGGGTTGGGCGCTTTTGCTTCATTAAGTCCTCTATGGCCTCACTGATTTTAAAAAGCAGGCTATCCCCCCCTAAATACCGGCTATGTTCTTTAATTAAAGCACTGCGCGGATCCCCACCAAGCCCATAAATACGATGCCCAAAGCCCATTAAAAGTTCTTTATTGGCTAATTTTTCTAAAACGCCTTCAATCGCCTCATCTACACTTTTAAAACTAGAAATCAAATACATAGTCGCCTCATTTGCTCCGCCATGTAATGGCCCCCTTAAAGACCCTATAGCAGCACAAACAGCGCTAAAAATATCACTCTTAGTAGAGGCACAAACTCTAGCTGTAAAAGTGGAAGCGTTAAATTCATGTTCTGCATACAGGATCAAAGAGCACTGCATGGTTTTAATAAAATCTTGCTTGGGTTCTTTAAGCTTTAGTTTTTCCAAAAAGTACCCAGCGATGCTATCTTGCTTTGAATTAAAATCTATCTCTTTTTTAGAGTGTGTGTAGTGGTGATAATAACAAAGCACACTTGGCAAAAT
This sequence comes from Helicobacter suis, assembly GCF_902196125.1. Lineage (GTDB taxonomy): Bacteria > Campylobacterota > Campylobacteria > Campylobacterales > Helicobacteraceae > Helicobacter > Helicobacter suis_B. The sequence goes on along the minus strand of NZ_CABIKG010000004.1, from coordinate 90,479 downwards.
GGCTAAAAGTCTAATGATCTTTTCATCTTGATCTGTAAAATCCTCTCTTTCACTTTCTAAAGCACCCAGAGCTGCAACTGCGGTTTGCATGACATTCATGGGGTGTGCGTTTTTAGGCATAGCCTTTAAAATAGCCTTTAGTGGCTCACTTAGAGCTCTTTGAGCGATGATTTTTTGCTTAAATGCTTGCAGTTGCTCCTCTGTTGGCAAAACACCAAATTGTAACAAATAAGCCACCTCTTCAAATGTAGCATATCTAGCTAGATCTTCAATAGCATAGCCATAGTAATTAAGGCCATTGCCAAGCCCACATGTACAAATTGCACTCTCTCCAGCTATCACACCGGCTAAACCGCCTTGTTTTTTCTCACTCATTTTTACCCTTTTTAAATAAAGCATCTAATTTTTGCTCATAAGCATAATAATCTAGCATTTCATAAAGCTCCTCTCTTGTTTCCATGAGTTCTAAAACTTCTCTTTGGTGGCCATGTTTTAATATGCTTTTATACACCTCAAGAGCTGCCTTGTTCATAGCGCGGTTAGCACTAAGCGGATAAAGCACCATAGCAATACCTGCCTGTTTGAGTTCCTCTTGGCTAAAATAAGGCGTTTTTCCAAATTCAGTGATATTAGCCAAAACAGGCACTTTAACACTCTTTGTAAAAGTCTTATAATCCTCTAACTTACTAACAGCCTCAGCAAATAGCATTTCAGCCCCAGCCTCAACATAGGCTAAAGACCTATCAATAGCGCGATCAAGCCCTTCTATACTATAAGCATCTGTTCTTGCCATGATCACAAAATCAGGATCTAATTTAGCATCTAGGGCTGCTTTGATGCGATCACACATCTCTTGCACACTAACAAGCTCTTTATTAGGGCGGTGTCCACATCTTTTTTGAGATACCTGATCTTCTATGTGCATAGCTGCAGCTCCGGCCCTACTTAACTCTTTAACAGTTCTAGCGATGTTAAAAGCCCCCCCAAAGCCTGTATCTGCATCCACTAATAAAGGTGTATCTACCCTTGAGCTAATGCGCCTAACATCTATGCAAATTTCCTCAAGGCCTATAATGCCAAGATCGGCTAGGCCATAACTAGCGCTTGCCACGCCGCTACCAGATAAATAAAGAGCCTTATGGCCTATTTTGCTAGCTTGTAGGGCGCTATAAGCATTAATAGCCCCCACTATTACTAGGGGTTTATTTTCTTTTACTAGGTTTTTAAATCTCTTTCCTGCACTCATTATTTTGCCTTTTTCTCTTTTGGATAACCTAGATCATTAATGGCCTTTTCACAAAGTTTTAAAACGCTTTCATCTTCTATTGTTGCTGGGATATTAAGAGTAAGACCGTCTGCTAGCTCTCTTAGGTTTTTGCGCAGTATCTTACCACTTCTTGTTTTGGGTAAAGCACTCACTATAGTAGCTATCTCAAAAGAAGCTATAGCGCCTATTTCTTGGCGTACAAGGGCACAAACCCCCTCAACCACCCCAGCATGATCTCTTTGAATCCCCTCTTTTAGCACAATAAAGCCCATTGGCAACTCACCCTTTAGCATATCATTAACACCGATGACCGCACATTCTGCAACATCTGGGTGTTTTGCAATGATTTCTTCCATTTCCCCTGTGGATAATCTATGCCCGGCTACATTAATAATTCCATCCATTCTACCTAGCACATACACATAACCATCTTCATCTATGTAGCCCGTATCTCCTGTTAAATAATATCCCGGGAATCTATCTAAATAGCCTCTGTGGTAAGCCTCATCATTTTCCCAAATCCCCATTAAGCAAGCAGGAGGCAGGGGTAACTTAAGGCATAAAATACCTTTTTGACCCGCTTGTAGTTCTTGGCCATTTTCATCAAGTACCTTTAAATTAAAGCCGGGCATTGGCTTTGTAGGGCTTCCGGGCTTAATTTTAATTAGCCCAAGTCCAAGAGGATTTGCAGCGATAGCCCAACCTGTTTCTGTTTGCCACCAGTGATCAATAACCGGTTTATTTGTTAGCTTTGCTATCCATTCAAGCGTAGAGCTATCACATCTCTCGCCGGCTACAAAAATAGCTCTTAAACTATCTAGCTTAAACTTCTTGATCCACTCCCCTTTTGGATCTTCTCTTTTAATAGCTCTAAAGGCTGTTGGGGCTGAGAAAAGCACATTTACTTTATATTCCTCTATAATGCGCCAAAAAGATGAAGGATTGGGGGTTCTTACGGGTTTTCCTTCATAGATAATAGTTGTACAAGCACTCATGAGTGGGGCATAAACGATATAAGAATGCCCAACAACCCAGCCCACATCAGAGGCTGTAAAAAACACATCTCCAGCCTTTACATTGTAAATATTATCCATAGACCATTTCATGGCTACTGAATGCCCGCCATTTGATCGGATAACACCCTTTGGTTGGCCTGTGGTACCGGAGGTATAAAGGATATAAAGCGGATCTGTGGCTAAAACAGGTACGGGTTCTACGCCCCTTGTTTTTTCCTCTTCAACCTCCCAATCTATATCCCGCCAAGGGAGCATGTTAGCTCTTGATTGTGGGCGCTGATAAATTAAACAAGTAGTTGGCTTAGCAGAGCATTTTTTAATAGCCTCATCTAAAACAGGTTTGTATTCTATGATGCTACTAACTTCTATACCACAACTAGCGCTTATAACCACTCTAGGTTTAGCATCATCTATTCTAATAGCTAATTCATGTGCGGCAAAACCACCAAAGACCACGCTATGAACAGCCCCAAGCCTTGCACAAGCTAGCATTGCAATGAGTGCCTCAGGTATCATAGGCATGTAAATAAGCACTCTATCCCCCTTTATCACACCTTTATTTGCCAAGATACCAGCTACCTTAGCAACGCGATCTCTTAATTGGAGATAGGTGTACTTTTTCTTAGTATCAGTTACTGGAGAATCATAGATCAAGGCTAGTTGATCACCTCTACCATTATGCACATGCAAATCAAGGGCGTTATAACAAGTATTCATACACCCACCGACAAACCACTTATAATGCCCATCGCTATCATCAAGCACCCTATCCCATTCATTATACCAATGTACATTTTTTGCAGCCTCAGCCCAAAAGGCCTCTGGATTTTTAATAGACTCTTGATAGATTTGATCATAAACTCCACTCACCATGTGTCCTTTTTTATAAATTTAGGTACATTTAGGGCTTTAAAAACAACACTAATTACCTTTAATAACTTACACTATTTTGTAAGATTTTTTGCTGTGTACAAAACCATAATCGCCATTATAACCCTTTATTAATAGAACTAGCGGGTTAGTATTGACAAACATATCAAATTAAGCTAGAGTTGCGGGTTTTTTATTTTTTATTTGGAGATAAAAATGCCTGATATTTTTGCTAGAGAGTTAGCCGGTGAACCGGTAAGTGTGGCCGATCCTGAATTTCCCAAGCTTCTTAAGGTGATGGTGAACACCCAAAGACTTGTCCATAGGCTTAATACGGAATCTTTAAACGATAAGCAAATAGGGGAATTGATGAGTGAAATAACAGGTAAACCCTTTGATGCAAGTAATTGGATTATGCCTCCCTTTTATACAAATTTTGGGCGTAATATTAGCTTTGGGAAAGGCTGCCTTATTGGTCCGTATTGTATTTTTATGGATCGCGGAGGAATTAGTATAGCAGACGGGGCTCGAATTCGCCCTAGTGTGCGTTTAGACACTACTAGTTTTGACTTTAACCCTTATAAGCGGCACATTACTTTTTCTAAAAGCATTGTGATTAAAGATCGCGTTTTAATTGGCATTAATGCAGTTGTGTGCCCGGGTGTTACAATCGGGGAAAATTCTATTATAGAAGCCGGATCGGTGGTAACTGAAAATGTACCGCCTAATGTTATCGTGGGGGGCAATCCGGCTAAAATCATTAAACCTTTAGAATTTTAAGCGAGGTGTGTTGATAAATATATCAAATTAACTTATAAACCTTTTGGAGGTGAAAATGCCTGATATTTTTGAAAGAGACTTAGCCGGTGAACCGGTAGATATGGCCGATCCTGAATTTCCCAAACTTCTTAGGGTGGTTATGAACGCCCAAAGACTTATCCACAGACTCAATACAGAATTTCTAAGCAACGAACAAATAGGCGAGTTGATGAGCGAGTTAATAGGTAAACCCTTTGATGCGAGTAATTGGATTATGCCCCCCTTTTATACAGATTTTGGGCGCAATATTAGCTTTGGGAAAAGTTGTTTTATCCATCAGAATTGTACTTTTATGGATAGGGGAGGAATTAGTATAGCAAACGAAGTTTGGTTTGCCCCTAGAGTGTGTTTAACCACTACTAACTTTGATTTAAATCCTCATAAACGCCGGATTACTCTTAATAAAAAGATTGTGATTAAAAATCGCGTTTGGATTGGCATTAATGCAGTTGTGTGCCCGGGTGTTACTATCGGGGAAAATTCCGTTGTGGCAGCTGGATCAGTGGTAACTAAAGATGTACCGCCTAATGTGATTGTGGGCGGCAATCCGGCTAAAATCATTAGACCTTTAGAATTTTAAGCGAGGTGTTGACAAATGTGTCAAACTAATTTAAAATAGCGGGCTTTTTTATTTTTTATAAGGAGTTTACATGCAACAAAAACAACTAGGTTCTTTAAAAGTAAGCCCTCTAGCTTTAGGCATTATGGGCATGACTTTTGGCTATGGTGAAGTCCATGACAAACAAGAAATGATCAAACTCATTCATAAAGCCTTTGAACACGGTATTAACTTCTTTGATACAGCAGAAACTTATGGGGCTGATAATGAGGAACTTTTAGGCGAGGCGATCAAACCATTTAGAGATAAAGTGGTGGTTGCTAGTAAGTTTGGGATTTATCATAAAGACCCTAACAATAAACACATGACCATGTTTTTAGATTCTAGCCCTAGTCGCATTAAAAGCGCCATTGAGGGGAGTTTAAAACGGCTGGGGGTAGAATGCATTGATTTATATTACCAACACCGCGTGGATACAAACACACCTATAGAAGAAGTTGCTGAAACAATGCAAACCCTCATTAAAGAGGGCAAAATTAAAGCTTGGGGAATGAGTGAGGCCGGGCTCTCTAGTATCCAAAAAGCACATGCTGTTTGCCCTCTAAGTGCTTTACAAAGTGAATATTCGCTGTGGTGGCGCGAACCTGAAAAAGAGATTTTAGGGTTTTTAGAAAAAAATAACATTGGTTTTGTGGCGTTTTCACCTTTGGGCAAGGGATTTTTAGGCGCAAAGTTTGAGAAAAACGCCACTTTTGCAAGCGGGGATTTTAGAAGCATCGTACCTAAATTTAATCCTGAAAATATGGCTAAGAATTACCCTTTAGTAGAATTTATCAAAGATCACGCTAGCAAAAAAGGCATCACCCCCGCCCAGTTAGCCCTCTCATGGATTTTACACACCCAAAAAATTGTCGTCCCTCTCTTTGGCACCACCAAAGAATCCCGTCTTTTAGAAAATTTAGGGGCTTTGCAAGTTTCTTGGAGTAAAGAGGAATTAGAAGCGTTTAATAAAGCCCTAGCTGGCATTAAAGTAGAAGGTTCGCGCTATCCTGAAAAACTAAATAAATTGGTGGGTAAGTGATAGATTAACGCCTTTTTGTGTTGTTACTTTAGATAAAACGCCCAAGTGTTAAAAAACTTTGGGCTTGTTTTAAAAAAGCTTATTTATACTGCCACCATAGGGTGGCGTTTTTAGAGTTTGGAGTTTAATGTGCTTTTAACGCGCGTTTAACTGCCTTTAAACACAGCTTTACTTCAGACAAATACAATTATATTGTTACCATTTAAGAAGGTCTTAAAAATAAGGATAGATAGTGCTTGGCAAATAACTTAATCTTAAGAATGTAATTACAGGTACGCAGAAGATAAAATAAGCATTTTAATTTACCCTTGAAATAATCCGTACTAGTGGGGGGGCTTTCTGAATCTAGTGGGTTAATCAGCAAGATAGCCGACTTAAGGGTAAAGGTGAGTGCGTGGTGGTTGTAATAAGAATCGATATAGGTGTCTACTTTTAATGTCCAAAGAGGAGGGCAGGCTTTTAGAAGTTTGCACGCTCCATTAGGGTTTAACATGTAGCCATGTGTACCTAATCCTTGCGGGCTAAAAAGGTGATCAAAGTTGTAGTTAATAGAGGTTTTTGCACAATGCCCCTTAGAATGGACAAGCAGGCGTATTATCTGGGCTTTATCCGCATGCAAGGCTTCTAAACTCAAATGGCATTTTTCAAAAAAGTCGTTGGTGGGTAATACATCATCTTCTAAAATAATCATAGGGCGTTTGAGCCGCACACATTCTTGCCACAGTAAATAATGGCTTGCAAAACGCCCCAGTTGTTTAAAACTTAAAAAATCTAAAGGCGTTTTAAGCGCTAAAGAGGCTAATTGCAAACCTTCTTTAAAGCTAGGCAAATGGGGGCTAAAATCGTTTAAAACCGGGTGGGTGTGTTCAAAGGTGATTCCTTGTTGTAAAAAATCTTGGTGTCCATGGATAGCCTTAAAAATGGCAATAGAAAAAATATCTCTTTGGCTAAAACGCTTTAAAAGGTAGTTTAAATGCCAAAGTAAGGGAGTGATGTCTCTTTCTTGGGAGGTTTTAAGGTGGATAATACAAACAGGAATGGGTAAAGATTCAGAAGATAAATTACTCAACAGTTACACTTTTAGCTAAATTACGGGGCTTGTCTACATTTAAGCCTTTTAATTGTGCCATTTCAAGGGCAAAGAGTTGCAAAACAACCAGCATGCTAAAAAACTCGGGCATGTAGTGGGGGTAGTGGGGGGTATTGATCTGAAAATGGGCATTGGCAATCTTTTCAGGACTTAGGGCAAAAATACGCGCATCGCGGGCTTGTAATTCCTCAACACTGCTACAATTTTTAGCAAAAAGCAAATGAGCGGGTAAAAGGGCGGTGCATAATAAATTGCAATCAGCTAGGGCAATGGGGCCATGTTTCATCTCTGCACTGGCATAACCTTGCGCATACACATAGGCAATTTCTTTTAACTTAAGCGCCCCTTCTAAAGCCAAAGGATAAAACACACCCCGCCCCATGAAAAAATAGCCCTGTGGGTTTTGATCTAAAATCTGTTTGCTAATTTCTTTAATGTTCTCATGTAATTTGAGTGTATCGGTGATGGCTTGCATGCTAGTTTTTAAAGCTTGCATTTGATCGTGTTGTACTTTAGTATCTAATCTATTTTGTTTGGCTAGTACAAGTGCTAAAAGCCATAGAAGTAAAACTTGACTAGAAAAAGCTTTAGTAGAGGCCACACTTTTTTCTAATCCCGCACGGGTTAAAAGGGTGGTATCTGCTAGCGCTCCCATTGTAGAGTTTTGCGTATTACAAATCCCTAGAGTTTTTAATCCTAAGTTCTTGGCTAATTTTAACGCCTCTAAAGTGTCTGCACTCTCGCCACTTTGAGAAATCGCGATAAAAAGCTCATCTTGTCTAGTTGCAAAATGCCCATAGCGGTATTCACTGGCTAGCTCTACTTGCACTTTAACATGGGCTAGGCTTTCTATGAGATATTTTGCCACTAAAGCGGCGTGATAACTTGATCCACAAGCACTAATTGTTACAGTAGAAATCTGATCTAAAAAATCCTTAGGAAGTTCTAAATGCGCATGGGTGGGTGTCCATCTATCTAGTAGGGTTAAGACTTTATCCTGCTCATAAATTTCTTTTTCCATAAAGGTAGCAAAACCTTCTTTATTGCTCTCTTGTATATCTTTTGAAATGGGAGTGGTTTTAAAATGCAAAGGCGTGTGATAATCCATGCACCCAAGTGCCCCCTCTTCTAAACGCACCATTTGCTTAGCTCTACCAATAAGCCCGCTTTCAGCACTAGCAAAATAAACGCTATCTTGAGTCTTAGCAAGAAGTAAGGGCGAGCGGTTTTTGGCATAAAAAATACAAGTGGGTAATTTGGCATGGATAAGCAAAATCGCATACGCCCCCTCTAATTTAGCAATGGTGTTTTTAAAAGCCTGCAGAGCCAAGCCTTGAGAAATACTATTAGAGTTAGATAAATTTGCTAATTCTTCTTCAAAGACATGGACAATTACCTCGCTATCTGTTTGGCTACTAAAAACATGCCCTTTTATTTTTAAATCTGCTTTAAGCGCGGCATAATTTTCAATAATTCCATTGTGCACAAGGGCGCTATTTTGATAAACATGGGGGTGGGCGTTGGCTGTAGTGGGTTTGCCATGTGTAGCCCAACGCGTGTGGGCAATGCCTACTCCAAGTCCAGATGCGCTAAAATTTTGCGTTAATGATTCTAGGGCTGTAATTTTGCCACTTGTTTTAAAGACTTCTAATTTAAAATCAGCAGCCCCAATTGTTGCTAGCCCTGCGCTATCATACCCCCGATAATCTAATTCTTTTAACCCTTCAAGCAAGAGAGTTTTTTTATCTGCTATTCCAATATAGCCCATAATCCCGCACATAAAAATCCTTTCTAAAAAACTAACATCTCTCGCTTGTATTTATTTAAAGCATTGATATGTTCTTTTAGTTCCTCTACCCGTTCTCCTATTTGCGTATAAAAGGCCATATTTAAAGTTTCTGGAATATCCATACTCCCCCGTTTCATCAAAATAAAATCACTCAAACTTAAATGCGCTATTTTTAAGAGTAGCTCTATCTCTTCTTTGGTATTTTCAATATCCTTAATGATTAAATCTAATCTTTCAAACATCGTCTTCTCTTTTAAGCTGTTAGTTATTCCCTAGCCCTAAGGCTAGTAAAGTATGCAAGTGTAAAACGCCTAAAACTTTCTTTTGATCATCACAAACCACTAAAAGCGAAATTTTATAAGTCTCTATTAATTCTAAAGCCTCTACAACTAACATGTCTAAATTACTAATTGTTTTAGGATTGAGGGTTGCAAAGTTTTTAGCTGGGGCAGTAGAATCAAACTCAGATTGGAGCAAAGCGCGTCTAATATCCCCATCGCTTAAAATCCCGATTAGTCTTTGTTGATCATCAACTAATAAAGCATTGCCCAAACATTTATCATTAGCCTCAACTAAAGCAGCATGTAAACAAGCCTCTTGATCTACTAGGGGCAAGTTTTTAGTCAATAAAATATCTTTAACTCTTAGGCGCAATTTTTTACCTAGTAGCCCTCCCGGGTGTAATTTAGCAAAATCCTCTCTACTAAAATTTTTAACCTCCATTAAGCATGCTGCTAGCACATCACCTAATGCGAGGCTTAGAGTAGTTGAAGTGCTAGGAACACCAAAAGAGATAGCCTCTTGAGTGAGTTTTAAAGGGATTAAATAAGTGGCTAATTTGCTTAAAGAATTATTGCAATCTTTAGTCATAGCAATCAGGGTTTTAGGTTTTAAAGACCCCAAAGCCTCTAAAAGCTCCATGCTCTCGCCTCCATAGCTAATAGCTAAAATCACATCTCTAGGCCCTACAATACCCATGTCGCCATGTAAACTTTCGGTGGGGTGTAAAAAGATCGCCTTAGTGCCGGTACTTGTCAGAGTAGCTGTAATTTTACGCCCAATGTGTGCGCTTTTGCCCACTCCCATTATCACCACTAAAGGGGCATGTGCTAGGCATGTGATAATGGGCTCTAGGGTTGTGTGATTTAAACTGACTCTTAAAAGCGCCTCTGCTTCTGCATTTAAAATTTGCTTTGCTAACTTACCAAAATCAGATTTCACTTTTTAATCTCTTTAAGCATGGCTTTTTTAAGCATCGGGATTAAAGCCCCATAACCTTCTTTTTCCATGTCCTCTAAGGGGATAAATTTAAGCGCCGCACTATTAATACAGTAGCGCAACCCTCCTAGTTGCTTAGGCCCATCTTCAAAAACATGCCCTAAGTGTGCATGCCCTACACGGCTTTTAACTTCTGTGCGAATCATGTTATGGCTGGTGTCTTTAAAATAGTTCACCACCTTTTGATCAATGGGTTTACTAAAACTAGGCCACCCACAACCTGAGTTAAATTTATCGGTGGATAAAAAGAGGGGTTCACCTGTAGTAATATCCACATAAATACCCGGTTTGTCTTGATCAAAATAGGCATTATCAAATGCGGCTTCAGTTTGTCCTTTCTGGGTAACTTGGTATTGTAGATTAGTTAGTTTTGCCTTAAGCTGCGCATCGCTGAGTTTATGATAATCTTTAGCATCAATGATCACCTCATCGGCCTTTTTTAAATCAATATGACAATACCCCCCCGGATTTTTCTTAAGATAATCTTGATGGTACTCCTCAGCTACAACAAAGTTTTTTAAAGGTTCTAGTTCGATTCGTATTTTTTGTTGATAATGGCTTTGTAAACGCGCTAAAGCTTTAGCAATAATGGGTTCATCTTTAGAGTCTACATAGTAAATACCCGTGCGATACTGGCGGCCACGGTCATTACCCTGTTGGTTTAAACTGGTTGGATCAATGACCTTAAAATAATAAAGTAAGAGTTTATCTAGGCTAATTTGGTGTGGATCAAATTCTACTTTTACCGTTTCTGCATGATCTGTGTTATGTAATTCATGGTAATTTGTCTGATCGCTTTTACCATTAGCATAGCCCACTATAGCTTTTTTAACTCCATAAATGCGTTCCATATAAGCCTCTAATCCCCAAAAACACCCCCCGGCTAAATAGATTGTATGTTCCATGCCTTTATCCTGAGCACTCCCTTGTAATATCCCTGCTATTAATAGCCCAAATACCCACGCTTTCATTAGCTAAGAAACACATGGCTTACAATGGCCGGATATTTTTTAGTGTGCTTAAAAAGAGCCTTTCTTAGAAAATTGCGCACATTATCCTCCAAATGCTTGGTATTAGAAATCACATCAAAACGCAAGGCTTTAATGTGCAAACTCAAAGAACCCTGCAATTCCTCTAATAAAGAGCGCTCCTCTTTAAAATTGACAATCCCTAAAGTGGTGATCTGAGAGGTGGGCATGAGTTCTCCTGCTTTAGAGATAAATAACACCGCGCTTAAAAGCCCCGCACTGGCAATTTCTTGGCGATCTTGTACAATTCTTTCCTCAATGCTAATATTATTGGTGTTGTCTACATAACTTTTTCCGCTTTTTACACTTTTAGTTTTGCGCATAAAGTTAGGGTTAACCTCCACTTGATCGCCATCTTCCATGAGATAGATATTTTTCTCAGGGACTCCACAAGCAATAGCTGTTTCTTTATGGCGGGCTACATGGTTATACTCCCCATGCACGGGTAGGAAAAATTTAGGTTTAATAAGGCGTAACATGAGTTTTTGTTCCTCTTGGGCGGCATGCCCGCTAACATGAATATCAAAGGATTGATAAACCACTTGGGCTTCTTTTTTCATGAGTAAATTTAAAATACTAGAAACACTGGCTTCATTACCCGGAATGGCTTTAGCTGAAAGAATAATAAGATCGCTAGGTTTAATGCTAATGTGGCGGTGTTCATCAGTGGCCATGCGATAAAGCGCACTCATGGTTTCACCTTGTGAACCGGTTGTAACAATAAAGACTTCATGATCGGGGTGTTTTTCAACTTCATGGGCTTCTATAAAGGCTTTAGAGGGCAGATGGATATAGCCTAATTCGCGGGCAATGTCTAAGTTTTTCTCCATAGAGCGCCCAATGACGGCTACTTTGCGCCCGTAGTTAATTGCATATTGAATCGCCTGATAAACCCGGTGGATATTAGAGGAAAAAGTACTCATGATCACTCTTCCAGTTGCGTTTTTAAAAAGATTATCAAATACCGGACCAATGCTACTTTCTGAAGGGGTGATACCGGGTTTATAAGAGTTAGTACTATCACTTAAAAGTAGCATAACTCCCTGTTCACCGTAATAAGCTAGGCGGTAAAGATCGGTGGGGATATTATCCACGGGTGTGTGATCAATTTTAAAATCGCCTGTATGAATAATCGTGCCTACTTTAGTTTGAATGGCTAATGCGCTTGCATCAATGATAGAGTGGGTGATGTGAATCCACTCAATGGTAAATTCGCCAATCTGGATAGGTTGGCGTTTTTGCACGATTTTAAAATAGTTTTTAAACTTTTTAAGGCCATGTTCATCAAATTTATTACCAATCATGCCCAAACTAAGCGGTGTACCATAAAGGGGGAATTGTAATTCTTTAAACAAATAAGGTACAGCCCCAATATGATCTTCATGGGCATGGGTGATGATCACGCCTACGATCTTCTCTTTAATGCTGTGTAGATAGCTAAAATCAGGGATTAAAATATCCACTCCATGCATATCCTCACTTGGAAAACTCATGCCCACATCTATAATAATGGCTTGATTAAGGGTTTCAATTACCATCATATTTCCCCCAATTTCGCCTAACCCTCCTAAAGGGGTGATTTTTACCCGTGCTTTAACACTTAAATCTAGTTTATAGTGTGGGTTGAGGTGGTTAATGTGGATTTTATGATTGGTTTCTACACCTTGTTTGAGTTCCTTATGAAAACCTAAATTACCCCGCTCATTAGCCTTAGTAACGCTTTTTACGCCGACCTGTTCTTGGCTTGTGTGTGCTTGTGGATTTTTGTTATAAAATTCCCCCCTCCCTTGTCTAATGCGGTTAAAGCGCGCCGGTTTTGCAGGATTTATCTTTTTGGGTTGAGAAGTGTTTTCTACTTTAGAGTTGCTATCTTGAGGCGGGTTGTTTGAATCGTTAAACGGATTATCCATAGTATTTCCTATTGTGTTGGATTGTGGAGAAAAGCAAGTAGACTAGCGTAGTGGGCTGGATCTAGCTGGTGAGGGCGCAATGTAAATTCTAAATTGTGCGCTGTGTAGAAAGCTTGGATACGCTCTATTGGATAGCTCCCTTTTAGATTGTTGTATAAAGTTTTGCGGTTAGCTTTAAAACAGATTTTAAGCAAATGCTCCAAACTTTTTAAATCCCACCCCTTCGTTTCTCTTTCTACTAAGGGTTTTTTAAGTAAACGCATAAAGGCTGATTGGACCTTAGGCGGGGGATTAAAAGCCTCTTTATTGATCTCAAAGAGTAAATGGCGTTGCCAACATAGGCTATCTGCTAGCACGCTTAAAGCCCCGTAACTGCTACTGTGTGTAAGTGCACAAAACTTATCCGCTACTTCTAACTGCACCATAACTGCCATACCCATACATAAGGCGTCTCTAAGGGCTCTTGTGATGATGGGTGTGGCAATGTAATAGGGTAAATTGGAGACCAAAAAATAGGGCTTTTGGCATAAAAAGGCGGTTTCAGAAAGATCAAGTCTAATCTCTGCTTTTGCTGTTTGTATGCACACTTGCCTATTTGCTCCATTAATCCCCTTACATTGCATCACATCACCCACAACCAGCTCTAAACGCTCAGACAAAGGCCCTAGCTTATGATATAACCTCTGGGCCAAACCGGGATCCACTTCGTAGGCTAACAAGCTTTTAGGCGACTCTAACTTATTTAATAGCCGGGTCGTCAGATCTCCCAAGCCAACCCCTATTTCTACTAGCTGTATCCAATCCTTAAAATGCTCATAGGGAATGGATTGTAAGATCTGCCCCAGATAATGGGCATCGTGTAAAAAATGCTGGCCTAAAACCGCCATTTCTTTGCTTTAAAATTTCTGCCCCATTGTAGCATAGGCTAACTTAAAAGTGCTAGCATGCAATTTTATATAAAGGATATGTTTTGTTAGTGTGTGCCGGAAGAGATGAAAGTTTTGATTTTGCAAAAAGTATTGGGGTTGGTTTAGTAGAGAGTGCTTTAAATTTGAGTCGTCTTTGTCTACTTGAAAAACCTAATATTTTAATTTTCATTGGTACGGCTGGATCTTATGATTTAAATATGCCTCTACTTAGTTTGTATAAAAGCGTGCGCTCTACTCAGATTGAGCAAAGTTTTACCCTCCAAGATAGCTACACCCCGCTAGAAAATTATTTAGAAATCCAAGAATGGGAGTTTGATACATGGGATTTGCCTAGCGTGGTAGTTAATTCAAGTAATTATATCCACACTAATCCTATTTTTTCAAAACACATGCATGCTGCCGGTATTGCCCTAGAAAACATGGAATTTTTTAGCGTTTTAAGTGTGGCGCGATCTTATGCTATCCCTAGCTTAGGTATTTTTTGCACCACAAACTACACACAAAAGAATGCGCACCAAGAGTTTTTAAAAAACCATAGTCAAGCTAAAACCCGTCTGCAAGAATGGGTACAAACTCATTTACTCTAGGCATAGCAATTTATGCTACTATGCGCCCGGAAATCCTAAGGATTTCTAAATCTATGGAAGGAGAATGCTATGAATATGAATCAAAACAACGGCGGTTGTTGCAACAGCCAAAATAATAACCAACAAAATAGCAACCGCAACAACAATAGCAATAACCAAAATAACAATAGCCGCAACAATAACCAAGACTAGGCTATGTGGTGGCGGATTGTTCCGCCACAGCTAAAGCAAATTTTAAAGAATAAATAATCCTCCAGATCTCTAAATTTATTAAATTCATTTAATTAAATTTATTTAAAAATCCTCTACCAATTTTTAACGCGAGTTGTGTTTTTTCAGATTAGAGTTTTTATCAATTAATGCTAGATTAACACGGCTTAAACTAGAATACTCTTTATCAAAAACTCAAGGATTGTTATGAAAAACTTTTTTGGTCTGCGTTCTGTGTGTGTTATTTTGGCTTTAAGTGGTGTAGTGCATGCCCATGCCCAAAAGAATAATGATTTAGATTTGATTAAAAAAGCCCTAGAAGCTAATTTAGTGCCTATGCCAATGGGTAAAGAACTTGATAAATATTTAACACAAAAGGTAAGAGAATTAGATCCAAGCTATAAGGGGCCTGTTTTGACTAAGGGACAAATTGAGCTAGGCAAAAAGCTTTACCTAGACCCTAGAATCTCCACCTCTTATCTTGTTTCTTGTAACACTTGCCATAATTTAGGCTTAGCAGGGGTGGATAGTGTCTCTAGGGCTGTAGGTGAGGGCTGGAGACCTAACCCTCATTTTTTAAACTCACCCACTGTGTATAATTCTGTCTTTAACTCCGTGCAGTTTTGGGACGGGCGCGTTGCTCATTTAGATCAACAAGCTAAAGGCCCTATTGCTAACCCGGTAGAAATGAATGCTGATTATAAAGTTGTAGAAGCCAAGATTAATTCTATGCCCGGCTATGTCAAGGCCTTTAGACGCGCCTATGGCAACCATGTTAAAATTGATCTTAATTTGATTGTACGCACAATTGCCATGTTTGAGGCGACTTTAAACACCCCTAGCCGTTATGATGATTTTTTACGGGGCAATGTCAAAGCTTTAAGCCACCAAGAAAAAGAGGGCTTGAAAATCTTTATAGATAAGGGTTGTGTAGGGTGTCATAATGGGATTAATTTAGGAGGCACGATGCAACCCTTCCAAGTGGTTGGGCCTTATAAATTTGCTAATATCGGGGATTTTAAAGGCGATAAAAATGGTAAGGTCAAAGTCCCTACTTTGCGTAATATCCTAGAAACCATGCCCTATTTTCATAATGGGCAATACTGGGATATTAAAGATGCGATTAAAGCTATGGGTAAGATCCAACTTGGAATTACAATTAGTGATGTAGAAGCAGAAAAAATCGCCACCTTTTTTGGATCGCTTACTGGTAAAAAACCCACTATTATTTATCCTAACCTACCGGTTATGAGTGCAAGTACGCCTAAACCCAAAGGTGTTCCAGAAGGAGATATGGCGGCTAAAAAAGCGATCACGCACTAGTTTAAGACAAAAAGGGTATAATCGCCGTTTATTTTCAAATAAGGAGAGTAAATGGCAAGAAGATGTGATTTAAGCCATAAGGGTCCTATGGTGGGTAACCGCGTAAGCCATGCTAATAACAAGACAAAAAGGCGCTTATTACCTAATTTGCACACCATTCACATTACCCTAGAGGATGGCACTAAGCAAAAAATTAAAGTTGCCACCTCTACTTTAAGGACTATGCGCAAGAGCTACTAGATTAGGATAGAGAAGTGCTACAAAAACTCAAGGCATTTCTCTCCTCTGTTAAAAAGAAGAAAGTTAAAGCCGACTATAATCTTAACGCTGAGATTTACGAACAGTTTGAGGTCTTCCGCCTCCCTTTAGTACTCATACAGTGCTTTGTGTTGGTGGGGACTTTGGGCTATTTAGCCCTAGAGGATTATAGCCTCATTCAGGCCTTTTTCCAGACCACCTACACTTTTACCTCTACAGGGTTTGGGGCGCTTAATGAAAGCCATTTTGGCACTGTTAGCGTCTTTTTTACCTCAATTGTTATGTTTTGTGGGACGGGGGTGGTAACCTTTAGTGTAGCTGTACTCATTAATGTAATTAATAAGGGCGTATTAGCCCGACTTATTAGGGAAAAGAGAATGATTTATAAAATTGCACGATTAAAAAACCACTATGTTATTTGCTATCACAACGAATACACAATTGAACTAAGCAAGCAATTTAGAAGCGCACAAATTCCCTTTGTGGTGGTGGATAATAAACCTAATTTTGAGGAAGAGGCCATTAAGTATAAATACCCCTACTACATTGCAGGCGACCCCCACACCAATTTAGCCATGCTTAAAACCCATCTAAGTAGTGCTAAGGGGGTTGTGGCTTTTTCAGATACTCTACCTGTTAATATTGCCTTAATTGTGGGGGTCAGACTCTTTGAAAAAGAATTAAAACGCAAGCCTTATTATATCATTGCTAGCGCACACAGCGATGAGGGTTTAGAAAAGCTCAAAAAATTAGGGGCAGATAGTGTGGTCTCGCCGACAAAGTTAATGGCACAAAGGGTAAGCGCGATGGCAATTCGCCCTGATATGGAAAATATTTTAGAAAAATTTATTTATAAAAAAGACACGCTTTTAGATTTAGAAGAGGTGATTGTGCCTAAAGAAAGCTGGTTAGTACAGCGCAAACTTAAAGAAGCACATTTTAGAGAGATCACAAAGGTTTTTATCATCGGGATTATCCAAAAAGATGGGCGTTATATCCCTATGCCTGATGGCGAGGTCATTATTGCAAGCGAATCTAAGCTTTTAATGATTGGTACTTCTGAGGGGGTAGAAAAATCTAAAACCTTTATTCTGCAGCACCAACGGCCTATGGAGATGGATTACATCACTCTATGATTTGTTGGCAAAAACCCTACGCGTTTTTAAGGCAAAGATGTTTTTAAATGCCCATCGTCTTGTTCTCTTGGAGGTGGTGGGTGTAAAATAGTGGCTATCTAGCCCTAACCTTTTAAAAAAGAGCTAGCCATGCGTTTTAATTTATGAATAACTTTCCGGTGAAAAGGAATAGGAGGCGGTGGAGGAGTGAGGGGGGGGGGGGGGGGTAAATTTGTGTGTGATAAACCTCCTTACAATCTATTGCCCTTTGTAAAAAAGCTAGAATTTTAGCAAAGCTTAAGTCTTGGTAGAATTGGGGCTTGCCATCTACACTATTAAGTGGGTTAGCATGTAGCATGTCTAAATAGGCGTTGTCATGGGTATCCAAATAGCGGATAAAATCTAAAGCTTCTGTAAAATCTTTAAAATCATGCACATTGATAAAACTTTTGGGGTTAAAATCTTTAGCAACTGCAGGATTACCCCAATAAATGGGAATGGTATGGGCAAAATAAGCGTCTATGATTTTTTCTGTAGTGTAGCCAAAACCTTTAGTGTTTTCAAAACAAAGATTGAATTTATATTGGCTTAAAAAATCATGTTTATTGCTAACAGGCTTACCAATAGTATTAAACACTTGCCCACCAGAAGCAACAGGGGCATAGGCGTTAAGCTCTTGATAACAAGCATTGCGCATGGGGGCATTAGGGTTAGAAGCTACAAAACTAGCAAAATCTCTTTTGAGCGGATCTGTTTGTTCTCTAATGAGTGCATCTAGGGTGGGGTATGAGTCTTTAAAAGAACAGCTGGAGGGGATATTCTCTTGGTGTGGTAGTCGTACAAAAGGAGAATCAAAAGGAGAATCAAAAGTTTTTATTGCAATATGAGCAAGCCACCACAAATTCATATAATATAAAGGCACGCGCAAATACCGATCACCAAAAGTTAGATCATCAAAACCCATGCCAAAATCATAAATATCAAAGTTAATCCGCATGTGTTCCCCTGTAAAGCCGATACGCTTTTGAGGGAAATTTAAAATAAGCCCTTGCTTGCCATCAAAGTTAGGGATAGTCTCAAAAACAATATCACAAGGCAGAGTACTAGAAAGATTAATATCATAGGCAGAGTCTAAAATATAATAAAAAAAACTTTCTTTAAAACCCTGTAGGTGATCCTCACTCCAAAAATAGCAGATAGCCAAATTAAGGGGTGTTTTTGATTCTGTTTGTGGTAGCCACATTGAATCAAGGTAGGCATCTAAGAGAGGTTGAAACATTTAAAGACCTTTTTTTAAATTTAAACCGACATGGGGCAAATTAACCAACAGAGCGGAGGTTTAATAGCCATGAATTAAAAGCCTGCATTGTAGCATAAAAGGGGAGTTTACCAAAGAGAAACCCCCGCCTAGTTGGGATTTTCTAAGAGAAAGCCACGCCCAAAGAGGAACTACACTCAAGATAATGCTACGCCCAAGAAAACCCCCTAAGAGTAAACCCACCTAAGAGAAAGCCTCAAGAAAAAGCCCTACCTCAAGAAACCCTCCCAAAGAAACCCCCCTAAAGCAAAATTCCCCTCCAAGAGAAGGCTAAGAGAAAATTAAGAGAAAGCTTCGCTTTCTCCCCACAAACTTTTTAAAAGCGCTACAAAGCCCGGTTGTTTTTTGGCTAGTACTTTAAAAGAGTCTAAGAGGTGGAAAAACTGCTCTTGGCTTAGGCCATACACTTCACGGGCGATTAAAATATCAAGCTGTGCGCGTTTGAGATCATAAAGTTTAGAGGTTTTGGGCACATCTAAAGATCGCCCTTCAAATACCCCTTTGAGCGCCTCAAATTCGGCTGCTTTGTCGTTAAAAAGCTGGCATTCTAGCGCGCTTAAAGCAATCTGTAAAAAAGTGGGGTTGTTTTTTATTTCTGTTAGGCTAGGCTGGGGTAGGGGGAGTTCAAGCAAACAGGTTTTAGTGATATTAATTTGTGCACGCAAGCGTATTATAAAATCTAGTACCAAAGAATTTAAAAGCCCTAGTGCAAAGAGTAATTGCAAAGGCTTTATTTCTACTATGCCCTCTTTAGTGTAAACATAGGGGATACTTAAAAACATGCTATGCCCAGCGGTGCAATTCTTAGCAATTAAACTCACAATTAAACTACGCTCATCTGTATCTCTAGCCACCTCTCTATAGCCTAGCCTAAAATACTGGTGTTCAAAGGTAATTGCCCCCATGTAGCCTGCTTTTTTAGCCCTAAAACTCTCTTTACTCTTTAGCCTTTGTTCTAGTCTTGTGCGCTCTACTTTGTAGCGTGGCGTGTTAAAGCGCGCGTTAAACTGGTGGATATATTTGCCCTCTAAGAGGGGAAGCGTAGCTTGCCCAAGAAAACGCTTCGCGTTTTCCTCTTGTATATTTGCGCCCTTTGTATTAGTTTTTATTTGTTTTACGCTCTCTTGCTCAATAAATAAATCTTTATCGCTTGTCATGTTAAGTTCTTGCCTGAAGTTAAGCCACGCCGTACTCAGTTTATTAAATTGCGCCTCACAGTGTTTGGCAATTTCTAAATCTAATGCATTTCTAACCTCTTTAAGCGCTCTTTTCTTTGTATTTAAGAGTTCTTTAACAGGGATTAAAAGGGGTTTTAATTCTTTAATTTGCTCTATATGTTCACAATAAAAAAGGGCTTTGATAGTGGCATTAGCTTTAGGACGCGCATTAGATAATCCAAATAGGGCAAATTTATAACAACTATGCACATCTTCAAAAATCTTTTTGCGATTCTCAAAGCTGTAGAAAAACTCTGGGCTAAATTTTTCTAAAATATGCGATCTAAGCCCTATACTGCCCTCCTCTAACATCAAAGCACTAGGAATAAGAACACAAAGCCTAGCCCCCTTTGCAAGTAAGCCTAATTGGCGCTCAATAAAAAATCTAAAGAGATTGCCATCGCCACTACCTCTACTTAAGGGATAATAAGCTTTGTAATAGGCATTTAGGGTTTGAATGTGTTCTTTTTCTTGTTCAAATTGGGTTTTAATGGGGCGCTTATATAAAAGATTAAGGCGCAACTCCTCTTGCTCTTTAAGGCTGAGCCTGCGGTAATTACTGCGCAAACTTGCAAAAAACTCGCTTTCATCAAATTTTGTTTTCTCCCAAGGGGGGTTGCCCACAATGGCATTAAAACAAATTTGATTATCTTCTACCACTTCAGGAAAGGCAATTTCATAATTAAAAAATCTAAATTCTAAAGCATAGCGCTGAATAAAGCCCTTCACCTCCTCCTCCTCTAAAAGCTTATCTAGTCCTTTATCTTTAAAATTTTTATGTTCTTCCCACCATTGCCTATCTTTATGGTTTTTAGGCAAACCTTGCATGAGTTTATCTGTGTTATAAAAATTTAAGTAGAGATTAAGTTTATCTAAAGTGGGTTTGGCCTTTTTGAAAAGTTCTTTAGAATGCTCTATTTGCTCTTGTGTGGTGTCTTTGATACTAGTTAGGGCTTTAAAATCCTCCTGTAGCTTTTTAAACTCCTCAAAAAAGTTTGGCGCAAACACACTTCCTTGATAGGCGATAGATTTTTTAATCTGACCTGTTTTTTTCAAAAATTCTTTAAATTCCTCTAAAGTACAGCCTAGCAATGCATCGCCACATTTAAGATGGGGTTCTAAAAAGCTTAGCGGCGTGCCAAAAACAAAACTATCTATCCAAAGCGCGAGTTTGGCAAGTTCAATTGCAAAGGGGTTTTTATCTATGCCATAAATTAAGTTTTTAAGCACGAGTCGCTTAATCAAAGCGCTTTCATCAAGCGCAAAATTTGGTACAGAACATTTTTTAATCTGCTCTTCTACAATTTGTTTTTCTTGTTCTAAAAGGGGCTTAATAGAGGGAAATTCCCCGCTTAATGCCCTTTGGCTCACTTGGTGTAAAGCCTCAATTAAAAAAGCCCCCGATCCACAGGCATTATCTAGGATTTTAAAATTTAAGATGTTTGTATCATTAAGTCCGCTTAAAGCAACAGATACAAGTTCTTTAGTGATCTTCTCTGGGGTATAAAAACTCCCGCTTGCTTTACGCGAATTGGCGCTATTTTTTAAATAAAGCTGGCCTTGTGTGTAGCGTTGGGTTCTCTTGGGCTTTTCTTTAATATCTTTAAGATCGTAGCTATCAAAATAGCCCTCATTACTAGTATACACGCAATAATAAAGCTCCTCACTAGCTAGGGCAAATTGGTAAGAAAGTAGCCCCTCATACATGCTACCTAGATGTGAAATACTAAGCATAGAATAACCCCGCTTATAGCGATCATAATAAAAAAGTTTAGTTAGAATGCGCTTTAGTAGGGTGTCATTAATGATTTGACCTCTTGTAAAAAGTGTGTTTTTTGATTCTTCAAAAAGCCCGCCATTAAAAAGCGGCATGGAATAATTAGCATTGCCCGCGTTATAAACCCTAAAAATTTCCTCTAAACGCGCCATTCCTACAAAACTAGCGCTATTTTCCCCCCATTTTTCATCTTCTAACAAAGTGTATAGACTCAGATAATGGGATAGGGCGGGGTGATCTTTAAGGCTGTCTAAAAATCGATCTTCAAAGTAGGCAATAAAAAGTAAGCGGAATAAAAAATACAGGGTGTTTTCATAGATGTTTTTTAAAAGAATCTCTACTTCTTCCTCTTTAGTTTGCTTGGCATAAACAGCATAAAGCGCTGCGCCGATGTCCTCAAAAAGAGAATCCTGCCCAT
This sequence comes from Helicobacter suis, assembly GCF_902196125.1. GTDB lineage: Bacteria > Campylobacterota > Campylobacteria > Campylobacterales > Helicobacteraceae > Helicobacter > Helicobacter suis_B. The sequence continues at coordinate 68,620 of NZ_CABIKG010000004.1, read as the reverse complement.
TTGTCCCATAAATTAAACTAGATAAATCCTGCTCAATTTGTACAATATTTTTTGCATTGCACTCTAAAGTCTTTTCTATAGGGCTATCTTTGGGGGCAAAGTTTTGTGCGCTAAAAAGATGATAAAAGTACAAAAAGCTATCTAAATCCTGATTTTGTAAAATCCCCTCTAAATGCACCTCAAAAAAGACTTTATGAGTAGAAAGGGTACTGGTGTTATAAAAGCGCCAGAAACGCCCATTAGTTAAAAAGCCATAATCATGCCTTAAGGCGTTGCAGTAGTGTAAAATCTGGTAGTGGGGGTTGTTTTCTACCTTGCCATTATCTAAGATCACAGAGCAGGCCTTACTCTCTAAAATCACAGCAAAATATTCATTACTCGCCCGTCTTAAATCTTTTTCTAATGCTGTGTACTTGGATAAACACTCTTTAGTAGCAAAAAGTAAAAAGTCCGGTTTTTCTAATTTGCCCTGAATGATCTTTTCCTCTTGGCGTAAAAATTGCCAACCTAAAATTTCAAGTACGGGAGCAATAAAGGCATCTTCAAACTGGTGTTCGTTGCTTTGTGTATTTACATTAAGCGCGCTTATACGATCTAAAGCTTGTTTAGCCTGTGCTCGGCTTTGATCAAAATGATAAAGATCAGGAAATTCTTTATTTAAAGTGTAGGGAGTGAAAAGATTATTTGTAATAAAACGCATGGGGGTCTTTCTTAAAAATAAAGGCATTGTAACAAAAGAGGGGTTAATGTGGGTTGAGAGGTTTAACTTTGTGGTTATAATGGGGGAATTTTTGTTTTAAAAGTTTTAGAGGAGTGTATGAAAACTTTAACACAATTACAGAGCTTTAAGGATTTATTAGAGCATTTTAACAGCATTAAAACTATCCATATGAAAGACATGTTTAAAGCAGATCCAAGCCGTGCCACACGCTATTTTCTTAAAACTGGCTCTATTTATTTAGACTATTCTAAAAATCGTATCAATAACACCACTTTAAAACTTTTAAGAGCTTTAGCCCAAGAATGTGGATTACAAGCTAAAATAGAGGCGATGTTTTCGGGTGCAAAAATCAACACCACAGAGGAGCGCGCTGTTTTGCATACGGCTTTGCGTTATCAAGGAAAAGAACCCATTATGGAGGAGGGGCAAAATGTTCTCCCACAAGTACGCGCCGTACTTAAGCGCATGGAAGCCTTTAGCGATGCGCTGCGTTGTGGGGAGTGGCTTGGCTATACTAATCAAGTGATCACGGATATAGTTAATATTGGCATAGGTGGATCGGATTTGGGGGCTTTAATGGTGTGTAAGGCGCTTAAACACTACGGTAGTCCTCGTTTAAATGTGCATTTTGTTTCTAATGTAGATGGTACGCAAATACAAGGGGTGTTAGATAAGATTTATCCAGAAACCACGCTTTTTATCATTGCCTCTAAGACTTTTTCTACCCAAGAAACTTTAACTAATGCGCTAAGCGCGCGCCAATGGTTTTTAGATCATGCCTTAGATGAATGCCATATTGCTAAGCATTTTGTGGCTGTTTCTACCAATAAAGAGGCGGTACAAGACTTTGGGATTGATACAGAAAACATGTTTTCTTTTTGGAACTGGGTAGGGGGCCGTTATAGTTTATGGTCAGCGGTTGGGCTTTCTATTATGATTTATCTAGGTAAGCAAAATTTTAAGAGTTTATTACAAGGGGCTTATGAAATGGATGAGCATTTTAAAAACGCCCCCTTTGAGCAGAATATGCCGGTTATTTTAGCCCTGCTAGGCATTTGGTATATTAATCTTTTTGATGCGGGTAGCCATTTAATAGCCCCTTATGATCAGTATTTGCGCTATTTCCCCCGTTTTATCCAGCAACTAGATATGGAAAGTAATGGCAAAAGCACCACTTTAGAGGGGCAAATGGTAGATTATGATACCGGGCCTATTATCTGGGGCGATGTGGGTACTAATGCCCAGCACGCATTTTTCCAATTACTCCATCAAGGCACGCATATTAGCCCGATTGATTTTATTGTTTCTTTAAGCAAAGAGGGGCATTTACCAGAACACCATGATATTTTAGTGAGTAATATGTTTGCCCAAGCGCAGGCTTTCATGGAGGGTAAGGAGTATAAACAAGCCTTTGAAGAACTTTTACAAATGGGTTATTCTAAAGAAAGGGCTAGCAAACTTGCCCACCACCGCATTTTTTCGGGGAATCGCCCTAGTAATGTGATTTTATTAGAAACCATTTGTCCTAAGAGTGTGGGGGCTTTAATTGCGCTTTATGAACATAAAATCTTTATACAGGGGGTGATTTGGAATATTAATAGTTTTGATCAATGGGGTGTAGAACTAGGTAAAGAACTCACAAAGGATATTTTAGCAAGATTGCGCCATGAACCCTCTCAAAAGCAACAAGATAGTTCTACAGAACATCTTATTAGTTTATATGTTAAGTTTAATCAAGATAAAAAGTAAAAATGCTTAGTTTCTACCAAATTCTACAAAGGAGAAAAAATGCTAAAAAGTATTTGGTGTGTGGCATTGGTGGGTGTACTTTGCAGTGTGCAGGCTGAAAAAGAGGGCGATGCGTATTTTTCAATTGCTGAAAAAGCTTATCAAAGTAAAGGTTATAAGAAAGCCCTAGAGTATTTTACAAAAGCAGCAAGCGCAGGAGATGTAAATGCTTATAACAGTTTAGGGGTTATGTATGCTAATGGGGAAGGTGTAGCAAAAAATCCACAGAAGGCTCTAGAATATTATAAAAAGGCAGCAAGCATGGGAAGTGCGGAGGCTTATTTCAACTTGGGGGTTGTGTACAATGATGGGGATGGTGTAGCAAAAGATTATCAGAAAGCTTTAGAATATTACAAAAAGGCAGCAGACATGGGAGATGTAAATGCTTATAACAGCTTAGGGGTTATGTATGCTAATGGGGAGGGTGTAGTAAAAGACTATCACAAAGCCATAGAGTATTATAAAAAGGCAGCAAGTATGGGAGATGTAAAAGCTTATTTCAACTTGGGGGTTATGTATAATGATGGAGAAGGCGTAGCAAGAGATTACCGGAAAGCTCTAGGATATTTCAAGAAAGCAGCAAGCACGGGAGATACGAAGGCCTATTTTAACTTGGGGGTTATGTATGATAATGGAGAAGGTGTAGCAAAAGATTATCAGAAAGCTTTAGAATATTTCAGGAAAGCAGCAGACATGGGAGATGCGGATGCTTATAATAACTTAGGAAACTTGTATGAGAATGGAAAGGGTGTAGCAAGAAATTACCACAAAGCCGTAGAATATTACAAAAAAGCAGCAAGTATGGGAGATGCGCGGGGCTATAATAACTTAGGGAGCATGTATTTTATTGGTTGGGGTGTAGCAAAGGACTATTACAAAGCCCTAGAGTGTTTCAAGAAAGCAGCAAGCATGGGAGATGCGGCCAGCTATAATAATTTAGGAAACTTGTATAAGAATGGTGAGGGCGTGCCAAAAGATTTACAGAAAGCTTTAGAATATTATAAGAAAGCCTGTAAGCTAGGATTTAAAGATGCATGCAATAAAACAAAATAGGGCATGCTAAGTTGTGATTTAAAATTTGTTTGGCTAAATAAAAGCCACCCCTCCGGCTACTTTGCTCTAAAAAATTTAATTTAATTGCTTTAATGATTTTTTAGTGGCAATAGCGCCTTTTTTATCCCCTCACTATTTTAATTTTAAAATTGATAACTCAGATATACCGTAACTGAGCGCCCAGGACCAGGTTCTCTACCTGCAGGGCCTGTGCCAAGACCCCTAAAATAATATTTCATGTTAAAGATATTGTTGACCTGTAAACTACCCACAATTTGATGCCGCCCGCTTTGCCAAAGCGTTTGGCTCACTTGGATATTCCATACCCAATACCAAGGCAATAAGCCCACACTGTTACAGCCATACTTCAGACCACCACTTTTAGCAGGGTTGTCAAACTGAAAACAGACGGTTTCTGATCTAGCCTGATTGAGTACCGAGGAGTATGCCCGGCTATAAAAGTAACTGCTAATCCCAATGGTGGTCTTTTTGTAGGTGTATGTCGCGCCAAAAATAAATTGATTAGGGCTTACATAGGGGAGTCTTTTGCCTTTGATGTTAAAGGATTGATTAACAATGCCTTTAAAGTCAGCTAACACATCACCTACGCTAGAGGTGATCACCGCATCAATGTAGGTGTAGGCAACATGGAATTGCAACCCTCTAATAGGGGCATAATACAACTCTAACTCCACGCCCTGACTTCTAGCATTGACTGCATCATTGCTATACCCGCCTGCATAGTAGCGTTGCGCAAAAGTAACAAAATAGTCGGCATTAAAGCTAAGTAGATCCTTGTAAGCATAGCGCGAACCCACCTCAACCTCGTTAAAAATTTGGTTGTAATTAATAGAAAAAAGCCCTATTGTGTTGAATTGTGGCGGGATAAAACTTCTGCGGTAGTTAAAATATAATAACCAACCATTAAGGGGTTTATACCCCACATTCAAGGCCGGACTCCATTCATTTTGATATTGCTTAGTGGTGTTCCATACAGCAAAATCTCCACTTTCAGGTCTCATTCTTTTGTAATTTAAAAAGGTGTAACGCAACCCGGGTGTGAAAATCAACTTGCCCTTAAAAAATTCCATTTTATCGCTAAGATAACCAGCCGTGTAGTTGTTATCCATTTGCAGGTTTTGGCTTGGCTTGGTTACCAAAGCAAAGGGCGACATGCTACATGTATTATTCTGCCACTCACAATTAGACTGCATGGCCTTAAACCACATATTGCTAGTCATAAAGCGCATACCCACTTTAAAAGTTTGTTTGACATGTCCTGTGTTAACCACCACATTGACATTAGGCTCGATGCCATTGATCACATAACGCCTAATGTGATTAGCAATGAAAAACCCATTGTAGTTTTGATCAGTATAAACCGGTAGATTAGGATTGATACTAGGTTCGTTGACACTCAGATAGTTAGAATCTATCTGCATATCCCGGCTAAGATCTTGCCCGTAGTAGGTGAGTGTAAAATCCCCGCCTACTTTGGAAGTGTCGCCAAAAAATGTTTGATAGACTGCACCCCAGCGCATAACTCTACCACCTCTATTGGTATTGGGGCGATCATTTTGGAAGCGGTTTTGATTGTAAGCTTGCTCGCTTAAAGAGCCCGGTTGGGTTATGAAAAACTTATAGTATTGGTAGTAGGCTGTGATTTTATTGTTGTCATTGATTTGGTAGAGCAAATCTAGCAAATAGTTTTGGATTTTAGTGGGGGTATTGTATCTAAAGCCTTGTCCATTGGTCCAGTTAGCCTGAGCTTGCACGCCAATGTATTTATTAATCATGCCCCCACTTCTAACATAGGTGTCATACAAGAGATTATTGCCAAGTGTCTTATCCAAAGGCGTATTTTTATTCGTAGGTCCTGCAATTCCTCCATTCTTAGGACGGCCCCAGATAGTCATTCTTTCAGCCGCCTGATTTTCCCATTTGTAGGGAATGGGTTTGGTGATGATGTTAATCACGCCCCCAACAGGATTGGGGCCATATTGCACGCTCTCCCCTCCTTTGGTAACACTGACACGATCAATTGCTTGGAAGGAAACGGGGAAAATCTCCATAGCAATACTTGCATAGGGCGCAGCATAAACCGGAATGCCATTAACCAAAACAAGTCCAGTATTGCTTGTTCCACTCCCTCCAGCTCCAAAACCTCTAACAGAAAACCTAGGTATGGCCCCAATACCTGTGGTGTTTCTAATATGCACCCCGGGTACATTTTGTAAAGCCTCCTCAAAACTTTGGTTAGCTTGCTGGGTGAGTTGTTTGTGTGAGATCACCGTTTGGCTACCTAAATAGTTTTTCACTTCCTCGCTACGCCAGCTTTTAGGGGCTTCTTCATTCACAGCCGCCCCTGTGGTTTGTACTTTTTGCAAGCTGTGGGTTTTAATAGCCTGTAAACTACTCATAGCCAAGCAACCCCCCGCAAAAAAAACGATACTCTTTTTCATTCTTATAATCCTTCATTGAAATACAAGGGCGGATTATATAAAAACAATTATAAGAATTATATTAAAAATCTAGGGGCTAAAATGGAATGAGTTTTGCTTTAAAAGTCTCATATTTTGTAAAGGAAGTCTATGCTCTACACACTAAAAGCGCCCATTTTAGGATTTGAAAGGATCACGGAGGTAAAACTTACAAAAATTGATGATCTCTTTAGCCGTGTGAGTAGTTTAGATAGCACTATTAGCATGGTTTTAGTCAATCCTTATAAACTGCGCGAGTATAGCTTTAGTATCCCTAAATACATTGAATTACTTTTAGAACTCAACGCGCAATCACAAGTAGAGGTGTATTGTGTGGTGGTGATTCAAAAGAATTTAGAAGACTCTATGGTTAATTTTTTAGCTCCCTTAATCTTTAATCCTGAAAATGGCTATGGCGCTCAAATTGCTCTTTCTATTATGGACTATCCAGATTTTGGTTTTAGAGATACGCTTAAATCTTTTGTACAAACTCAGAACCAATCGCGTTTAAGCTCTTAATATGCTAGCCATTACAGGAGGAGGAACGGGTGGGCATTTATGCATTGCTCGCTCATTAGCTCAGGAATTACAAAGCAGAGGGGAGGATTTAATTTATATTGGTAGCCTTTCTGGGCAAGATAAAGCATGGTTTGATTCTAGTGATTTGTTTAAGCAATGCTTTTTTTTAGACACGATGGGGGTGGTTGATAAAAAAGCTTTTAAAAAAATACAGGCTCTATATAAACAGTTTTGTGGCACAAGAATGGCCAAAAAGATTTTACAAGAACACCAGATTCAAGCACTCATTAGTGTGGGTGGATTTAGTGCTGGTCCTGCAAGCTTTGCAAGTATCTTATCTAAAATTCCTCTTTATATCCACGAGCAAAATGCCATTCAAGGCACGCTTAATAAGATCATCGCCCCCTATGCTAGGTGTGTTTTTAGTAGTTTTAAACATTCTAATCAAAATTCTAAATACATTTATACCCCCTATCCTATCCAACAGGTTTTTTTTGAGCATGCCCGTATCCGTACTAATATCCAAACGATATTATTTTTAGGAGGCTCTCAAGGCGCTAAAGCCATTAATGAATTTGCGCTTTTATGTGCGCGCAAACTACTTAAAAAGGGAATGAAGATTATCCACCAATGTGGGACATCAGAATATGAGCGCATGGCCACGCTTTATAGGGGTTTGGGGATTTTAGATGCAATTGATTTGTTTGCCTTTGATATTGAGTTAGTTAAAAAAATGCAACAAGCAGATATTTGTGTGAGCCGTGCGGGGGCTAGCAGTGTATGGGAACTTTGTGCGAATAATTTGCCCACCCTTTTTGTCCCCTATCCTTTTGCAGCCAAGAATCACCAGTATTACAATGCTTTAGAATTTGAACAAGAAGGATTAGCTAAGATTGTCGCGCAAAAAGATCTCCATCCTAGCCATTTATTTGAATTTATGCGTTTTTTAAAAGCCCCTGCAAAAGAGGGGCTTTATATTTCTGAAGTGAGTAGGAAATTATTTAAAAAGGTGGCTAATAACGGAACGGCTCTGATTGTGGATCAAATTTTAGATCAATTAAAAACCTCAGGCGTAAAAGCTTAAAGCTTTTGTTTTAAGCCTAGAGCGGGCAATTAAAATATCAGCGATGTCTTCATCAAAAAATTCTAGTACACTAAAGAGTAATAAAAAACCCGCATAAAAAAATAGCGTTGCCAAAGTGCCAAGCCATGGCCAACAGATAAAGGGGATAAAAATAGAGACGATCCAAGATTTAGCATTTAGCCAGAGAAACTTTTCTTTAGTAGAAATCTCTTTAAGATTAGGGACAGAAACCACTAATAAGGGATAGTTCATTAAAAAAGTCCCATAAACCACGAGGCTAAAGCAGGGGCTTTAAAAAAAAGCATAATACCTAGCACCACGCCTAAGACCGTGAATAAAATATCTCGCCAGCGATCTAAATTGCGCCACACATAAAAGGCAATGCCAATAAAAATCACCATTAAAATACCCTTAGCCGTATTGCTTTGGAGTTGTTCTTCAATGGCTTGGAAAAAACTATCACTCCCCTCAGCCCGTAAAAGCGCAAAAACAGCGCAAAAAATCCATAAAATCCGCACAAGACCCCCAAATAATTAGGCTAAAAGTTTGATTTTAACTGATTTTCATTTAACACAAGCTAAGGATTTTATGCATGCTAAAAGAGTGTGGCATGTGTTATTTAATACTTGCTACTTATAGAAAGAATTATTAATAAAGTAAGTAATATAAATTGATACAAGCCGTATAAAGTTTACGCTTGAATAGGGGTAAAAAGAGATAAATTTTAGCAATATTTAAAAAAGAATGCTAATTTTTCTAAAATTTATGCTATACTGCACACAGCTTTAAAAATTTCAAAGTAAGGAGACCCATGGGTTCAAAAAAAGAGTGGCTTTTACAAACCTTCATTAAAACCTATTTACATAGCCATGTACCTGTGGGCTCTGAAAGTTTGCGTTTGGTGCTTCAAGATCAAGCCGTGCAGATTTCCTCTGCTACTATCCGCAACTACTTTAAGCGTTTAACAGATGAGGGGGCGCTTAGCCAGAGTCATAGCAGTAGCGGGCGTATCCCAACACTAGAGGCGCTTAAAGCTTACTGGCGTGCTAAGCTTAACCCCCATGTGCCCTTTGAAGTGGATTTAGAAAAGTTGCAAAATGCTAGCGAGCATTACCAGATTTTTAGCATGGTTGAGCGCTATCAAAGGGCGGTTTTATTAGCGGTGTATGATCATAGCCAGCGCTTTTTAATCTTAGATTTTGGAGACGATCAGGTTTTATTAAGCTATAACAAAAAATTAGAGAGATTTTTAAAAGGTTTGGTGGGTTTAGAATGCCAAGATATTCATAAAATTGCCTCTTCGGTGTGCATGGCTAGCTTAGCTAAACAAATAGAAATTTATTTTCAAAAACGGCTTTACTTTGGGCTATGCGTGTTAGCTAAATCTTTGCGCCAGTCGTTATTTTTACAAATTTTTAAGGGGGAGTTATTGCGGCATTTAGAGCATGGATTGCATTTTGAAAAGGTCTTGCCCTTGGGTTTTTTAGGGGTGCTTAGCCCTGCTAAAGCTCAAGGGGAGGACATTAACATGTTCTGTGTGGGGGAAATTGAGCAAGATTTTGAAGGATTTTATGGATCCATTAGGAGAGTGTCATGAATGAAGAGCAAGCAGAGTTACAAGATCAGATAAGCGCTGAGATTATGCCTGAAGAACAAGTACAAGAGGCACAAGAGCAAGAGCCCCAGATAGATTATCAGGCTAAATTTAAAGAGGTACAAGACCTCTATTTGCGCACGCATGCAGATTTTGAGAATGTCAAAAAGCGCTTGGAGAAGGATAAGGCTGTAGCACTAGAGTACGCCTATGAAAAGATCGCTAGCGATCTACTCCCCGTAATAGACACTTTGCATGCAGCCCTAGAGAGTGCTAGAAAGGAGGAAAACAAGGCCATTTCTGACGGGCTAGAGCTCACTTTGCAAAAAATGCATGAAGTGCTGAGTAAGCATGGCATTGAATGTATAGAGTGTGGCGCGGATTTTGATCCACATCTGCACAATGCCATTATGCATGTCCAAGCTGAGCACAAAGAGGAGGGGCAGATTGTGGAGGTCTTCCAGAAAGGCTATAAATATAAAGAGCGCTTGTTGCGCCCTGCGATGGTGAGCATCGCAAAAAATAGTTAAATTCAACATAAAGGATAGAAAAATGGCAAAAGTAATTGGTATTGACTTAGGAACTACAAATTCAGCAATGGCTGTATATGAAGGCAATGAGGCAAAAATCATCGCTAATAAAGAGGGCAAAAATACTACCCCCTCTGTAGTGGCATTTACCGATAAAGGTGAGATTTTAGTAGGTGAGAGTGCTAAACGACAAGCTGTAACTAACCCGGAAAAAACCATTTATTCAGTTAAGCGCATCATGGGCTTGATGAGTAATGAGGATAAGGCACAAGAGGCTAAAAAGCGTTTGCCTTATAAAATCGTGGATCGAAACGGCGCATGTGCGGTAGAAATTGCGGGCAAAGTTTATACACCCCAAGAAATTTCAGCCAAAATTTTACTCAAACTCAAAGAGGACGCGGAGAGCTATTTAGGCGAAGCTGTAAATGAAGCAGTGATCACCGTGCCTGCTTACTTTAATGATAGCCAACGCAAGGCCACTAAAGAGGCCGGCACCATTGCTGGTTTAAATGTTTTGCGCATTATTAACGAGCCTACCTCTGCGGCTTTGGCCTATGGTTTGGATAAAAAAGAGTCTGAAAAAATCATGGTTTATGACCTTGGCGGGGGAACTTTTGATGTAACCGTGCTAGAAACTGGGGATAATGTCGTAGAAGTGCTAGCCACAGGTGGCGATGCGTTTTTAGGCGGTGATGACTTTGATAACCGCATCATTGATTTTATCGCTAAAGAGTTTCAAGGCGAAAATGGCATTGATATTAAAAAAGACATCATGGCCTTACAACGGCTTAAAGAAGCAGCTGAAAATGCCAAAAAAGAATTAAGCTCAGCCCAAGAGAGTGAGATTAATTTGCCCTTTATTACAGCTGATGCAAGTGGACCTAAACACTTGGTTAAAAAAATTAGCCGGGCTAAGTTTGAAAATCTCATTGAAGATCTTATTGAGGAAACCATTTCTAAAATTGATGGGGTGATCAAAGATGCCGGGCTAAGTAGAGGGGATATTGCTGAGGTGGTGATGGTGGGTGGATCAACGCGTATTCCTAAAGTGCAAGAACGGGTAAAAGAATTTATCCATAAGGATCTTAATAAATCAGTTAACCCTGATGAGGTCGTGGCTGTGGGGGCAAGTATCCAAGCTGGCGTACTTAAAGGCGATGTTAAAGATGTGCTTTTACTTGATGTTACACCGCTTAGCTTAGGCATTGAAACCTTAGGCGGGGTGATGAGTAAGATCATTGAAAAAGGTACGACTATTCCAGCTAAAAAAGCGCAGGTTTTCTCTACAGCAGAGGATAACCAACCAGCGGTGTCTATTTTGGTTTTACAAGGCGAGCGCGAATTTGCTAAGGATAATAAATCTTTAGGCAAATTTGATTTAACCGGTATTGCGCCCGCTCCAAGAGGGGTACCCCAAATTGAGGTAACTTTTGATATTGATGCGAATGGAATTTTAACCGTCTCAGCCAAAGATAAAAATACCGGTAAGTCTCAAGAAATTAAGATCACCGGTTCAAGCGGGCTTAGCGATAGTGAAATTGAAAAAATGGTCAAAGATGCGGAGTTACACAAAGAAGAGGATAGCCGCCGTAAAGCTGTAGTGGAGGTTAAAAACCAAGCTGAGAGTTTAGCGCACCAAACCAAAAAAAGCCTAGAAGAGCACAAAGCTAAATTAGAGGCTAGCGAGGTGGAAAAAATAGAGAAAGCTTTAGGCGAATTGGAGGCTAGCCTTAAAGATGAGAATGCGAGTAAGGAGGTTGTTGAAACACGCATGAAAGCCCTTGCTGAAGCTTCACATAAACTCACTGAGGCGATGATGCAAAAAGATCAAGGTGCGCAATCCTCTAAGAAAAAAGAGGACGATGTAATTGATGCGGAGGTGGAATAAGAATTAATGATAGGGGGTTAGGTGGGCAAAGCTTAGCCCCCACAGCTTTAGCGGGTGCTCAGTAGGGCTTTAGCTTTAGCCAAATTCTAAAAGCCTCACTGGCTTATTAAAAGTTTTCTAAAATCTTTAGCCAAATTCTTTAATCACCTTGCAAAAATCCCACTCTTTTAGCGGTGGGATACATAAGTGTGAGACTGCAAGAAAATACATTAGAGTTCAAACTTTAGTAAAATCCCCACCTCAGCGTAAAACCAACTCTTCTTACAACCAACACCAGCTAAACAAGCCTAAAATCTTTAGCTACTTCAAACAAGCCTCAAGCGTTTTTATATCGCTACCTAAGCCCTTATAAGTTTAATGGTGCTACATTGCCTTACTGGGCTTTGTCAATTTAATTAGCCTAATAGCCTAAAAAGCTTACTAAGCTTACCTCTCAGAAAATTTTACACCCCCGCAAAATTTTATTCCAAGCCTACGCGGATAAACCTATTTCCATAACCTTAATATTTAAAGACATACATAATTTCTCTAAAAAGTTTATTTTGGGCAAGAAACATGGTTTTAAAAAGCGCGTCTAATTCGCTATCAATTTTAAGTAAGCGGTTACCCTCTTTAGCTTTGAAGTAGTGGGGCTTATTGTTAAGATAATTTAACATCTGTAAATAGCGTCCTAGTAGAATTTGGGCGTTGTTATCTAGTAAAAGTTGTTTGTCTTTGGAAAGCTTGATATTTAGACAATAATCATACAGGCGATAGCTACAGGTATCTAAAATATCCACAGCTTTTAATCCTCTAAAAAGAGATTTTAAAGTGTTGGGCTCAGAAGTTTCTGTACGGGCATTTTTCAAACAAAGCCTAAAGGCATCTAGCTGTCTTAAGAAAGTGTTTTGGAGATGTAAAACTTGTGTTGCATCGCTATATGCCTCTAAAAGGCAACGCAAAGTGGTTACTAAATGGCGTGTGTGTTGGATAAATTCATCTTTGTCGTATTTAGGCCATATAAATAAAAAAATCACATAAACAATTCCAATACCAATTAATAAATCCACAACACGAGAGATCACCATGCCCATAAAATCATGGGTTAAAAGTGAGAAGCAAAGAATGAAAGCAAACATTAAAGCTGCTGACCAAGTGGCATAAGAGTAGACTTTTAAATAAATGAATAAAAAGACACCTATAACTAAAAAGACATAAAAAATAACACTGCCATCAAATAATTCCACCACCAATAAGCCAAACACTAATCCAATACAAGAACCCATCACAAATTCTAATTGGGCTTCTCTAATGCTCCCTAAACTAGAGCGAGAAATCAATAAAGTTGCCATAGCAATCCACATGCCATGGTTAAACCCAAAATAGCGGGCAATGAAAACGGCAATACCCATAGCAAGGGCGTATTTAGAAGCGTATTGAAAAATGGCATTTTTAATATTAAAGGCTTTGAATACATTTTTAAAAGTGGATTTGTATTCAGGATTGATAGGGGCTACTTGTTCCTCTCCTCCTAGTAAAAAGATTTCCATTTTATTATAAATAATGGCAATGGAGTGGCGCACCACTTTATCTAATTGGGGGCTAAGGTTGTTAAGCGCTGTTTTTTGTATTTCTATGTGCTGTTTTGTAAAAATCCCGGATAAAGTTTGTAAATTTAAAATAATTTCTTGGCATACAGGTTCTAAAGTGCCTAAATAGCCACCAATAGAGTGGATAGAGTGATAAATTTCTTCTAAGGCGTGTAATTGGAAAAGGGCGCGTTGGAGATTTTGGATGGTGTGTGGGTTTTTAATGCGGCTTGAGCGCGAGGTTAAGATCACCTTTGTGTTATGGATTTGGCTTAATACTTGTGTTTTAATGTGGGTGTATTCTGTGGGGCTATTGATGTATTGGAGCATCAATTCCATACTAGAGAGTAGAGTAGAAAAACGCTTTTTGACAAAGTAGCCGTATTTGGTAACGATAAAGTGTTGTATTACAAGACTTAAACAACCTAATAGAGAAATCATAAGTAAGGTTTGTGTGAGATCAAGGGGGGCATTAGCATCTACATAAAGGCAAGTAACTAGACCATTAGAAAGGGCGGCATTGCATACTTTATATAAATCTAAGCTATAAGCCATAGCCATGCCCACTAAAAAGGTGGTGATTGAAATAGGCACACATAGCCATGCCCCAAAATGGGCTATAGGATAAAAGATCAAGGCATTAAAACAACTCACTCCAATAAAGACTAGTAGATAATAAACTTCATGCTCTTTATCGCTAATAAGTAGGCTTGAGAAATATAAAAAAACGGCCTGAAAACCCGCCCAAATTGTAATAGAATAGCCAAAGAAAAAAGCCCCTAAACCGGCGCATAAAAAGGTTGTTAGGGTGGTTCTAAGAGCATAGATTAAACTAAAATAGCCCGGATCATAAAGATGAACCGCGCGTTTGAGGCGGTTAAAAATTTCCATCGTTTTAGTTAATCTAATGTATGGTGGGTTGGATACTCTTATTATCCGCCAGATTCTCTACTTTGACTTTGTGGAGAAACTCTAAGAGCTTGCTTGCAGCCTGTGTGTAGGCTTGGCTAATAGTAGAATGAGGGGTAAGAATGCTAATAGGCGTACCCTTATCCCCTCCTTCTCTAACTTGTAACTCAATAGGGATTTGTGCTAACACTTGGGTTTTATACTGCTTGCATAGAGATTGTAAAGTATCCTTACCAAAAATATTACTCTCATGGGCACAGTGTGGGCAGATAAAACCACTCATGTTTTCTACAATACCGGCAATGGGGATATTTAAACGCATAAACATATCTAAACTCCGGCTTGCATCGTCTAAACTTACAGTTTGAGGCGTTGTTACAGTAATACCCGCACTAATGGGCACGGCTTGGGCTAGGGTAAGTTGTGCATCTCCTGTACCCGGTGGCATGTCTACAACCAAAACATCTAATTCGCCCCAGATAATATCTGTTAACATCTGCTCAATAGCACGCATAAGCATAGGACCGCGCCAAATCAAACTTTGCCCCTCTTCATATAAAAGCCCCATACTCATTACCCGTATGCCATAAGCCTCTAAGGGGATTAATTTTTTGCCACTTGGATCGGTGGTTGGGTTAGTTGTCATTAAGCCTAACATTCTGGGTACATTAGGGCCATAAACATCAGCATCTAATAAACCTACCTTTTTATCTTGCCCTGCAAGTGCGATGGCTAAATTAACACTTGTAGTACTCTTGCCAACCCCTCCCTTTCCTGAGCTAATCATCACAACATGTTTAATATTGGGGGCTAGATTTTTAGTTGTTTGTTCTTGTTGGCTTTGTCTTTCTCTTTTGGGAGGGGTTTTAATATCAATCTGACAAGTCAAGTCTAATTCTTGCATCTTTGCCATAATATCTGTTCTTAAAGCCTGCGCAACCTCTATAGAACTAGAGGGAATATCTAGCAAAAGGGCGACTTTTTTTTCATGGAGAGTGATGTTTTTTACAAACCCAAAGCTAACAATGTCTTTTTCAAAATTGGGGTAAATCACCGTCTTTAACACATTTAAAACCGTATCCTGCGTAACCATTTTTATCCTTAAAAAGATCTGCTCAAAGCTTATACCTAGTTTTTCTTAATATTCTTTAACATTGCGTGAGGTATGCGTTTTGTGTGGGCAGGGTTGGGAGTGTGTAGCTGTGGCATGTGGGGCGTGTTTAAAATCTTAGCAGGGTTTAGATACTGGTGGGCTACTAGCATCTGTACAATTTGTTTAAAAATAGGGGCTGCTGTTTGGCTGCTGTAATATTCCTCACTCCCTAATGATCCAAAAACCACCACCCCAATAACATAGGTATTTTCCTTATCTTTAGCAAATCCAAAAAAAGAACTGTTATAAGCCTCTGTATATTTACCCTTGCTAGCTGTTCTAGCTGTACCGGTTTTACCACCAATAATTAGCCCCTCAACTTGAGCGCTTTTACCCGTTCCTTCTCTGACAACTTTAATGAGTAATTTTTGCATTTTTAACGCACTCTCAGGGCTAATAACCTGCCGTTTAATAGGAGGGTTTGGGATATAAATATCTCCATTAATGGCGCGTACTTGTTTGATCAAATGCGGGGTGGTGATCACCCCTGCATTAGCAAAAACCCCGTATGCGCGGATTAATTGTAAAAATGTAGTGCGCAAACCATAACCATAAGAGGCGCTGCCTTTATAAACTTCGGTATTGAGGAGACGGATACTAGGAATAAGCCCTGTTTTTTCATAGGGCAAATCAATGCCTGTAGACTCTGAAAGGCCAAAACTCTTAAGACCTGCATGGAGTTCTTGACCACTAAGGCGCTTGGAAAGTTTGATCATGCCTACATTGCTTGAGCGAATCAAAACATCTTCAATCGTGGTGTGTTTAGGAGGGACAATATCATCTTTAACTGTATACTTACCTAGCTTATAAGACCCGTGGTTAAGATCAATTGGCTGGCTAGTATCAATGCGCTTTTTATCAATTAAAAGCGAGTAGACAATAGGCTTAATGGTACTGCCCGGCTCAAAGGATAATTCCACCGCATCTACATTTAAAAAGGGGTAATCATTTTTTTGGATATTGTTAGGGTTAAAACGATTTGTAGTGGCTAGGGTGAGTATCTCGCCATTTTGGGGGAGATAAATCCCGGCGATGATTTGGTGGGACTTATAACGCGCCTTAGCGGCATCTAAAATTTTTTCTAACTCTCTTTGGATTTTTAAAGGAATGCTTAAAATTAGATCCGATCCGTCCATGCGGGGTATACTTTTAAAAGTCTTATCTTCAATAAGATTAAACCCTAAATCGCGTTTACCCGTATCCTTGCCGTCATGTTTAGAGGCCAACACACCATTTTTAAACTTCTCAATCCCTTTTACCCCCTGTATAGAAGTGATGTTAGAAACATCAACCTTTTTAACATACCCCACTAAGGGTTCAAAGTTATCTTTGTAAAGATAATTGCGCGCAATCCCGCTTACCTCAATGCTAAGGCCAATTTTAGGCATGATTTTCCTATTTTGATCTTCATATTCTTGGAAAACATTATAAGTTAGAAATTTAGCATTTAGTTGTCTTAAACTAGCAGCGGTATTAGCACTGACATTATAAGAGAGAGTAACAAATCCATTTTGAGAAAACTTACCTGCAATGATGTTTCTAGGGATATTGGTATAGATTGATAATAAATCAATAAAGAAATCTTTTTTATTTGGATCAATAGAGAGGGTGTTAAAACTCACCTTGAAAAGTTTTTGGCTACTAGCTAGGCTAAAACCATCTTGGCTAAAAATCCGCCCTCTAGTGGCGATGTCTGTTTTGGTGATGATTAAAGCCGGCATTTTCCTAGGCAACAAGGCTTTAAACAACATCACCACTACAAAAAGAATAAAACACCCCCCCACAACTGCAAAAATCATGAGTAAACGCTCGGTGCGTCCGTGTTCTAAGTCGGATTTTAGGTGGGAGGGGTCTTTGTTTGAATCAAGAGATTTAGACGCAAACTCTTGCATAAACCTCCCCGCATAGAAACTTCCTACAAAAGGGAGGGTACACCAATAAACCTAAATTTGCGTTCTTAGTAATTCTTTATAAGCGCTGATAGCTTTATTGCGCACTTCTAGCATTAATTTCATGCTCGTCTCAGCCTTACCAATGGCAATGGCTGCTTGGTGCAAATCTTTAACTTGACCTGTTGCCATATCTGCTAGGGCTTTATCTGATTGCATCTGGGTATTGTTGAGTTCGTCAATAGACTGCTTGAGCATCTGAGAGAACTCTCCTCTCTCCACTAGATTCTCATGCACCTTTGAATCTAAAGGAGTACCTGCTTTATTTAACCCTATATCTGTGTATAAAGTCTTCATTTGAACTCCTTGCATCCTATATCACCTACATCGTCTCTTCTGGATAATATTCAAATACCCAAAAAATACCCCTTTCTTTTAGTTTTTACGCTTGTAGCATGCCAATAGCATTAGCCGCCATATTTTTTGTACTCTGGAAAGCCGCTACATTGGCTTGATAAGCGCGCGTGGCCTCAATGAGATCTGCCATTTCTACAACGGGATTAACATTAGGGTAGGAAACATACCCATTAGCATCAGCATCTGGATGGCTAGGATCGTATTTTAAAAGCGGCGCTCTATCATCGCGCACGATTTTCTCAATGTAAACACCCATAATAGGGGGATTTGGTTTTTCAATTTCATCGCTTTCATCAAGTGGATCTTCATATTCCATTAAATTATTATTTTCTGCCAATTTTTCATTCAAGACTTTATTAAAATCAAAAGATTTAAAAACAGCTTCCTGACGGCGATAAGGACCCCCTTCATCTGTGCGGGTTGTGTTAGCATTGGCAATATTAGAAGAGATTAGATTAGCACGCACCCTTTGGGCGGATAACCCATACCCGCTAATATCAAAACTAGATAAAAACATGCGCGCTCCTTAAATGTTTTTTGCCGAATCAATAGCGTAGTTAACAATCCCTCTATGTTTTTTAAGGGCTGTTGTTAGCGCTAAATACATGGTGCTATTTTTGCCCATTTCAGAGGTTTCAATATCTAAATCTACACTATTGCCATCATTTTTTGCCAAGTGCCCATCTCTAAAAAAAAGCGTGGCTTTTTGGCTTTCAGGTAATCCCGGACTTAAATGCCTTTTATTTGTTTTAGCTAACTCTAAAATCTGATCCTTCTTATGATCAAAAACCTCCGCTTTTTTGTGGGCTAACATAGTCTCAAAATCCACATCTCTAGGGCGATAAAAGGGAGTGTCCACATTGGCAATATTGCTTGCGATCAAATCTTGGCGCAAAGAGCGATAATCCATCGCCTCATAAACTAACGGATAAGCCTTTGACAAGTTCATACATAAACTCCTCTATCTAGTGTAAGCAAGGAGCATTCCACAGCAAGCCTTACAAACGAAAAACTAGGCAAACAAATTCTTGTATAATTATAACACATTTCAATCTTATTTGGTGGTTTTTATGGCATACCGGCATTTGTTTACCTGCGCTAGTATTTTAATGATTTTAAGCGTACTTTTGAGTTATTCGCTTTCAACTTATACAACTTTAATTTATCATTATCAAGAATTCCATTTCTTTCTACGCCAACTAGTTGCCACGATCATAGGCATTATTCTGATGTGGGGGATTTCATGGCTTGATCCAAATAAATGGTTTAGTAAATTAGGTTTTACTCTCTTTTTAGGGTCTTTTCTTTTGATGTTTATCATGAATTTCTTACCCGAGAGTTTATCTAGTAGCGCAGGGGGGGCTAAGCGCTGGATTCGCCTGCCTTTCTTTTCACTAGCCCCTACTGAGTTTTTCAAAGTGGGCTTTATCTTTTTTTTATCTTGGAGTCTTTCGCGTACCTTTTTTAACCAAAAAAAATCTAGTGTCAAAGAGGAAATGGCAATTTTGATCCCCTATCTTGTTTTATTTTTAGTGGCGGCTTTTCTCATTGGTGTTTTACAAAATGACTTAGGGCAGGTGATTTTATTAGCAATGGTATTAGGGTTTTTACTCATCTTTTCTGGCGGGAGTTTTAAACTCTTTAGAGTGTTTTTAAGCATTGCGGTTGTAATTGGAGTGATAGCCATTACAACTAGTGAGCATCGCATTTTGCGCATGAAATTATGGTGGTCTAATTTACAAAATTCCATTCTTTCCATTTTGCCCTCTAAAATTGCTAGCAGCCTAAAAATTGAACACCTACCCGAACCCTACCAGATTTATCACGCCAGCAATGCCATTAAACATGGCGCAATATTAGGGCAGGGGCTTGGAGAGGGGGTGATTAAACTGGGTTTTTTAAGCGAGGTACATACAGATATGGTTTTAGCAGGTATGGCAGAGGAATTAGGCTTTATCTCTATTTTGACATGTGTAGGGCTAACTTTAATTATTTTACATGCCATGTTTAAAATCACCAACCGCCTAGATAATCCCAAACACATGCTTTTTTGTCTAGGGGTGGCTTTACTCATTGGTTTTTCCTTTATTATTAATGCCTTTGGGGTGAGTGGGATTATCCCCATTAAAGGAA
The DNA here is from genome assembly GCF_902196125.1 of Helicobacter suis. Lineage (GTDB taxonomy): Bacteria > Campylobacterota > Campylobacteria > Campylobacterales > Helicobacteraceae > Helicobacter > Helicobacter suis_B. Next base: position 48,894 of record NZ_CABIKG010000004.1, on the reverse strand, counting down.
TCGCCGTTCCCTTTTTAAGTTATGGGGGGAGTTCTTTACTGGCCAATTCTTTAGCCTTAGGACTTGTGCTTAGCCTTTCTAAACAAGCCCGCTAAGCATTTGCATAAACTCAGACCTTGTGCGCGCATTTTCCTTAAAAAGTCCCTCTAAAACGCTCGTTTTAACCACGCTATCTTGTTTTTGAATGCCTTGCATGGCCATGCATAGATGTTTAGCCGTGCAAATTACCCCCACTCCCTTAGGCTGCAACACGCGCTTAAGGGTTTGGGCAATCTGTGTGGTTAAGCGCTCTTGAATCTGAAGCCGTCTGCTAAAACTCTCTACAAATCTAGCTAAAGCGCTTAGCCCCACCACCTTATCATTAGGGATATACCCTATACTAATATGCCCAAAAAAGGGTAATAAATGGTGTTCACATAGACTATAAAATTCAATATTTTGGAGTAAAACAATCCCGTCGGTACTCCCAATTTCAAAAGCACTTTGTAAAATTTGCTCAGGGTTACTTTTATAACCAGAGGTTAAAAATTCCCATAAAAGTTTAACCCGCTGTGGGGTGTTTTTCAGCCCCTCTCTTTGGGGATCTTCGCCAATACGCGCGCATAATAAATTCCATAAATCTTGTATCAAATATTAAATTTCCCTCTTATTAAAATACCACACATGAACACTCAAGCCCCAAAAAGAGTTTGGCCGGCAATTTCTTCTAAAAAGATCGTAGCATACGCCCCCTTTGGTAAGAAAAAACAAAGCTGAGCTTGCGCCTCTTTAGGCAAATACACAAATTCCAGCGCGTCCGGAAAAACTAAGGCAAAACGGCGATCGCCCTTTGCTTTAAGCGTGTGGATATAGGGTTGTTCTAGGACATGGGCTAATTCTTGGGCATGGGGCACTTTTTGCCCTGTAAGTAAACCTGTAGGGACAACTTGCTTAGCAAGCAGGCGCTTAGAGTTAACTAGATCGTCATGTGTGAAATATTTGCCAAAAGGATAATGGCATAAAATATCACCCGGTAATAATTTAAAATAGTGCTCTTGATTAGCTAAACTCTTTAATTGCTCTAGGCTTAGAAAATCAAACTTAGCCTGTATTTCTTTGGGATCAAAGTAGCGCAAAAGGGTATTAAGATGCATGCGCGCGCTTAACCAATGGTTAAAAAGGTGGCTTTGATAGCTAGAGAGAAAAAAGGCTTGTAACTTTTTAGAACGCACGGCGTGGTTTTTGAAGTTATCCCCACTTTTGCCAAAACGCTGCGTACCAAAATAATTAGGGAAACCATAAGTTTTTAAAAAGGGGAGTACTTGCTCTATTTTTTTGGCATCTAGGGGACTGAGTTTTTTAAGGCGCATGGAAAAGAAATTACCCTTAAGATGGCCTAAACGGATTTTATGCTTATGGGCTGTGATGTCTAAAATTTTAACCCCTCGCTCTAGCAGGGTAGGGGCATGTTTTTCTAAAATACAGGCATAGCTTCTAGGTAAAGAAATATATTGTGTACTCATTGCCTGTTTATCTTTAAGTCCGGCATAGCCAAATTCTTTAATTTTAGCCCCACTCACCCCTGCAAGCAAAGAAAGCATTTCTAGGGTACTTAAATCTTTTTTGCGTACCTTAAGTATGGCGTGATCGCCCTGCCCGCTGAAAGGATAAAGCGGCTCTTCTTGCACACTAAAATCTTTAGAGCACTTTTTAAAGTAAAAAGAAATTGGGGCGTGGGTGGAGGCAAAAAAGCGAGGGGGAGGTTTGAGAGGAAAAAAAGGGGCTGTTAAATCTTGCATGTAAAAGATTATAGCACGAAAGGGCTTGACAACTTCTCGCGCTCTTAAGGATTGATATTGCAACACAAAACCTTTAACACGCGTTCTTTATTCTTATAGCTTAAGCTTGTACCCTTTATGGCGTAATTAGTTATTAAAGTGGACTGATTTTTGCTTTCTAAGAGGTATTCTTTATTTAGGATGGCTTTCATGGAAATTAAGGACACGCATAACCAACCTAACCTATATGCCTTGTTAAATGCCTCGCATTTAGAAAGAGGGCAAGCCCCAGCAACTGCTAAGGAAGAAAAACACCCGGAAGTAGCTGTTGAGGTTTCTAAAGTGGAGCGCGAACCAAATGGGCTTAAGCGCGAAACTTATGGATTTTTGGTTTTAGAATTGATGAGTGATAATGAGTATCAAGCCTTTTTACGCGCCACCGCTGGAATGAATGAAAATGAAAAACGCCTAGCGGCTCAGTCGCTTTATAGCCTGACAAGTTTTTATAGCGGCCAAATCCAGCAAGATAAACAAGTGGAGCAAAAGATAGATGGGTTAAAGGCTTTGCAAGAAACCCAACTTAAAAAAGCGCTAGGCTTGGATCAAAACTTTGTCAATCGTTACAAGAACGCCTACGATCAAGCCTACCAAGCTTTAGATGTGATGCTTTAATCAAGAAAATTTAAGCCAACTGCCCCTATAATGGGAGCTTTCTGTCAAGGTAGCTCAGCTGGTTTAGAGCGCTGGTCTCATAAGCCGGAGGTCGGGGGTTCAAGTCCCCCCTTTGACACCATCTTTTTATCCTACTTTTTTGTTTTCATCTTAAAGTTTTTATACAAACCACTAAAACCCTAGCGCTAAAAACCTATAAGTTTAGGCTAACTAGAGAGTTTAGCTAAAGTTTTAGGTGTTAGGCGTTTGTTAAACCATGCCTTAATTAAAACTAGTTGATTAGTTTCTTAATTACTGATTTTATGCTAGAGTTTTCTTTATGAAAAAGTTTAATTCTCTCACATTGAAATTTGGCCACGCTCTAGCACGGCGCATTAAAGCTAACCAAGCTAGGCGTGTAGGTACTTATGTCTTTAAAAAACAACTCCCCCAACCTAAGCGTTCTGAATTAAGCGCACCTAAATTGCTCACACAGGGGACTTTGATTCTAGGGGCTATGGCTAGCCCTGTGCTAGCTGGTCAGATGAATATGAACACCACTAATATTAATGATTATATTAAGGGAAATTTATACGATAAAAAAGAATGGAGTTGGAGCACATGGAGTTATAGCAATATTATTTATTCATGTACTAATTCCTCGTGTAATGGAAGCGATACTTTAGTAGGCTCGCAAACTTCTTATACCTTTGGTTATACCGGTAATAGTTTTTTTAACTTTGAGGGCGGTCAGCTTAATCTACAGATTAATGGTAATAACTCGCAGGGCACGCTTAATATTTATAATGTCAACATGGATAGCTATCAAGGCCATTCATTTACAGATACATGGAATGCCCAGAGTATAAACTTTAGCGGGGAATTAAGAGTAGGGCAAAATCATATTACCACACATGGCAATCATGGTACGACCGCTAATAACGCCACTTTTAACACCGATCAAAGTAACGGGGTTTTAACAATCAGCGATGATTCTCATGAGAGCTTTACAAACTCCACCTTTGAAGGTCAAGGGCAGATCAATTTAAATAGTAAAAATATCACCTTTAACAATGTTACTTTTAATGATAGCAACACTAGCGGGACTATCACAGGTGCGCTTACTTTGGCTGGCACTGAGACTTTTAAACAAGGTTCGCTTTTAGATCATGTTAATGGCAATGTTAATATCAGCAGTGGCACAATTTTAAATATCACCCAAGATCTTAGCCAACAAGTTAACGGGCAATACACCAAAGATACCCTTATTAACACTAGCGGAACTATTAATTATGATAGCTATACCAATAAGTTATGGCAACTCATTCACTATCAAGGTCAAAGTGGGAATTTATATACAGGCAATGGGACTAATCCAACTTCGGGTAATGGTACTTACTATGTGGATTATATGATCAATGGCACGGAATATATTTTTGGGGAAACCTTTAATAATAACTCTATTTCCATGCAATTATTTTCTTTTATTGCCCCGCCTCAAAATATCTGGAATGGGGTTTATAACCTCCAGAATAAAAGCTACAATGTGGGTAGCGGGGTGGGTTATATTGATCCTAATAGTGGTACGCTTAATACTTGGAGTGGTTATGATAGGAGTTTTAGCGCCTCTTTAAATAATCAAGGAACTTTAATTTTAGGCAATAATACAGAGAGTGTTAATACAAGTGGTACGATTCGTTTTGGGGGCACTGGGTGGAATAGTGGGCTTGTAGGTTATATCACTGGCTCTTTTAGTGCGGGCAAGATTTATATGACTGGCAATATCCAAACGGGCAATGCTTGGGCAACAGGTGGGGGCGCTACTCTTAATTACACCGCTACTACTGGTGGTATCACAATAAATAGCCTCAATTACCAAAATCTCAAGGCCGGTACGCAAAATTCGCATGCAACTTTTAGCGCAAATAGTGGAGATATTAGCGTTAGCAATTCTAGCTTTAGCGATGCCTCTGGGGGTAGCTTTGAGTTTAATGCCCAAAATGAAAACTTTAATAGCACTACTATTAGTGGTAATAGCGGAAAAATTAACCTTACAAGTACCCAAAACCTAACCCTTACCAATACAAGTTTTAATACCCCAAATGCTACTTTGACATTGGGAGCAAATAAGGGTATTTTACAAGATAGCGATAATCAAGGTAATAGCCAAATCACAGCTAAACAGCTTAATGTAATCGCTAATCAAGCTAGTTTTAGTAACACAATTTTTAATGCTAATAACAGCTCTTTTCAAACTAACCAATTAACTCTGACAAATGATACATTTAATAATGGCAGCTACAGCTTTGCACCTGAAAATAACGGCGGCAACCACACAACTATATTTGGCGGTACCACCACAATTAATACCAGCAGTAGCCCCTTTGCTAATTTAGGCGGGACAATTAATTTTAATAGTGGCGCCACTTTTAATCTTAATAATATTTTAAGTTCTTTACAAATTGGTACAACTTATAACATCTTAGGCGGAAGTGGGGCTAATATTAATTACAGTAGCGATACACAATACGCCTCAGCACTTTGGCAACTTATTAAAATCAGCGGGACTACTATTAACTCAGAAACAGAAATGAGTGATAGCAACGGTACGCAGGTTTGGGATGTGGTCTTTGGTATAAATGGCATGCCCATTAAGATACAAGAAACCTTTGCCAACAATGAGCTTAGTTTTAAAGTTATTAGCCAAGCTAAAGATATTTGGTCAGATGTATATACCATGACTCCCGGTTGTGCGTATAATGTTTTTGCGCATAATTGTACTTATGGGCTTTTCCATACAGGTTTTAAAACTTATAATGAAAGCGTGGGTGCAGACGGGATTGCCTATATCAACCCTTTAAACCCACAAAGCCACGATGGCTATAACGCTTCCACCCATACACTCCAAACTTATACAAAATTTGGCAATGGCGGTATTTATAATGTTGGGGAGATGCAAAATGGCCAATGGGTTAATGATGGTACTTTAGTTTTGGGTAATAACACCTTACAAGCCGCTAGCGGGGGTAAAATAGAATTTGGCGCAGTGGGCTCAGTAGGTTATATCACCGATGTTTTTAACGCCGGAAATATTTTTCTAACTAACACCATAGAAGTTGGGGACAGTTCATTAAGTGGGGCGGGTGCAACTCTAACTTTTAATGCTAATAATAATATTACCGCTGATGGCCTCACCTACCACCAAGATGCTACCGCTATCCCTCCCTTTGGCTCTGCTATTAGCCAGCATAGCCACGGTAGCTTTATTGCACAAAATAGTTTTAGCGCGCTTAATTCCTCTTTTGAAGATGATACTAGTGGGTCTTTAGACTTTACCGGTAAAAACAGCATTAATTTTACAAATAGCACCGTGATAGGTAGTGCAAGTAGTATTACCCTTAACTCCGCAAATACCACCCTAAATAATTCCGCCTTTTTTGTGGGCAACAATACAACGCTTACTTTTGGTAATGTAATTACAGCTAATGGTAATAGTGGCTATTCATCTAGCACAAACACTATTAACAACTCTACAATCAACCTCAACCAAAACTCTAACTTGTATTTGCATGGCAACACCACCCTAGATAACACCACTTCCTTTTTAAACTTAGGCAGTCAAGCAACTTTTTATGGTTCAGCTAGCCTAAGTGGTAGCACTACAATTAATCTTGATCACAATAGCAAGATTACAATGAATAGCACCACGACGCTAAATGATAACGCTAATTTTAATTTAATCAACTCCGCTCAAGCTAACTTTCAAGGCAATAGTACTTTTAATAATAGCTCTGGAATCACTCTTAACAGTGGTGCTAAGGCTACATTTATGCCCACTACAACAAGTACCCAAGATATTACAACTTTTAATGATAACTCGTTTTTAAATATCAATGGGAGTTTTACAGATTTTATCCCCAGCACAAACAGTAACGGCACAATTAGCGGGGGGGGATCAAGTAGTAACCAAAACTATAGCGCGCAGTTTAATAACCTCGTGTTTAATAACTATGCCTCCATGCTTTTAAATAACGCAGATATTCAAAGTAGCCAAACCACCTTTGCTAATTCTGTTAATATCAATATGCAAAATAGCCTCTTTAATGCAGGTACGCTTAATTTAAATGGCGGTAATTTTTACATGCAAAATAGCCAGATTAAAGCAGGGGCGGTGAGTGTGGGGACTGGTGATTCTATTAATATTAATTCTGGGGTCAATTCATTAAATCGTTCACTCATCACTAGCTCAAGCTTTAATTTAAACGGTACTTTAAACTTAGATGGCCTTTTACTTGGGCCTACAACTACAGGTACAACCCAAAGCGCAGCTAACGCCCAGCCTCTTATTTCTGTTTCTAATAATGGTTCTAGTAGCACGGGAGGGGGGACATTTGATTTAAATGGTATTCTTAATATCTCTAATATTGATCTCTCTGCGCCTCTCTCTAGCCAAACTAATAACGCTACCTCTGCCACCTATAATATTGTAAATGCTAGTAACATTACAGGCATGAGTGGGGCTAATGGTTATCAAAAAATTGAGTACTACGGCATTAAAATTAATGACGCTACCTATTCTGATACTAATAATACCCAAAGCTGGAGTTTTACAAACCCTTTAGATGGCGCACAAACCATTACTGAAAAAATACAAAATGGTAAACTCACTATCACCATTAGCAATAGCGATCACTTTGTAGCTACAGATTATCACAACATCGCCCCCGAACTCTTTTTTTACAAACAATCCGCACAAAATCTACCTAGCACAGACTCAGCAAGTGCAGATATTAGCAGTTATGATTATTCTAGCAATGAAAGCGGGACTTTCTTTTTAGACGGTAATTTAAAAGGGGTGTATTATCCAAAGGCTAATACTTCAGGTAGTACAACTTCCTCAACACCGGTTATTCCGGGTACTTATAACGCTCAAGGCCAACCCTTACAAGGTCTTTACATTTCTAATAATGGTTTGTTTAATGCAACCACCCTTGATAATTTAGTAGGCATTGTACAAAGTATTTGGCCTCATTTAAAAACACTTTTACCCCAAATTCTACAAGATTTAAGCGATCCAAGTAATATTATCCAAGACCTAGAAAACTCAGGGATTAAATTAACTAGCCAGCAAAGCAAAGAACTTTTAAGTTTTATAGACGGGTTATCAAGCAATATCAACCAAACTTTTAATAATGGTACGCTTGTAGTGGGTTCGCCTCAGGCAGGACAAACCGGAAGTAGTAGCGTGGTGTGGTTTGGGGGTAATGGTTATACTACGGCTTGTACGGCTGCACAAACTGAAAAAGGGTGTCAGGATTTAAGAGGCACTTATTTAGGTCAGCTTTTAGGATCAACTTCTGCTGCACTAGGCTATATTGAGGCTAATTTTAAAGCTAAAGATATTTATATCACCGGCACTGTAGGCAGTGGGAATGCTTGGGGAATAGGTGGGAGTGCTGATGTAACCTTTAATAGCGCGACTAATTTAACCCTCAATCAAGCCACCATTGATGCAGAAGGTACAGATCAAATTTTTAATATGCTTGGAGAGGGCGGAATAGAAAAAATCTTAGGCCAAAAAGGGTTAGCCCAAATGCTAGGCAATTACATTTACGATCTAGCCAACGGCTCTAGTATTAATCTTGATCCAACTAGTAGCATTCCGAGTTCTATCCAGCCTCTAGCTAAAGATTTAGGCGGACAGATTAGTAAAATTAAACTTAGCGAGGTACTAAACGCCTCAGATGTGAGTGCGCTTTTAAATATGCCCGGTATGGATAATGTGATCAAAAATATTTTAAGTACTAAGACTGTGAGTTCTGTATTAGGAAGTAATGGGCTTATTTCTAGTCTTAGCCCATCTGAGCAAGATAAAATCTATGGCGCTATTGATAAAGAGTTACATTTTTCTGGGGGAAAGGCCATTGCTTCTATTGCCAACGGGGTTTATGGTAACCACACCCTTTTAAGCCTCATTAACTCCCTCTCTCCTATGACGGGTAAAGATGTGGACAATATTTTAAACATGCCAAATACTAGCAGTGGGCAAAGTCAGGTACAAAATTTTTTAAATAACACCACCTTTGGGCAAGTTTTAGAAGAACTGCTTTCTAATCAAAACCTACTTAATAAAACCATTGCTTGGTTAGGCCCACAAATTTTAGATGAAATGCTTAAAACCGCCATTGATGATCTACTCAACCCTACAAGCCAGCTTACCGCTGCTGAAAAAAATATCCTTGATAATATTCTTAATAATGTCTTTGGCTCAGAAAAAAAGGCAGTAGAACAAATGGAAAATTCTAACCCTGATGTCAAACAAGTTATTGATGGCTTAATGCAGGCTAAAGGTCTAGGAGAGGTTTATAGCAAGGGGCTTCAAAGTATTTTATCTAATAAACTGCAAGATCAATTAAAAAGTATGGGCTTGGGTTCTTTGCTCGCGCCTAAGGCTTTAGGCAATTTCTGGCAAAAAGGTTATTTTAACTTCCTAGCTAATGATGATATTTTAGTGAGCAATAGCACCTTTAGTAATGCCTCCGGCGGGACTTTAAGTTTTATAGCCGGTAAGTCTATTATTTTTGCAGGGCAAAACACCATTAATTTTAGCAACAATCAAGGTACACTAGAGTTTTTAAGTAATGATGTGTCTAATATTGATCTAACTACTCTTAATGCCACTGACGGTTTAACCATTGATGCCCCCTTTAATAATCTTTATGTCCAAAAAGGCAATATCACCCTTAATCAATACGAGAGTTTTAGCGTGCAAGCAGGCAACTTTGACTTTTTAGGCACGGTGCAAGCAGATGGAGCTGTGGATTTATCCGGTGTAACGGGTTTAGCCGTCTTAGGCACGCTTAATCTCACTGAGGATAGCACCCTTAAGGCTAATAATTTAACCACAATAAGCGCCTTTAATAACCAATCACAAAACCTACTTAATATTAGCGGGAATTTTAACTCCTATGGTACTTTTAGTACGCAAGGGGCTGGGGTCAATATCGGGGGCGCTTTTAACAGTACAGGGGCTTTAACTTTTAATGTAGCGGGCGCAACGATTAAAACTACAGGCCCTAGCTCGGATAGTTCAAGTTCTAGTAACACAGATTCTAGCTCCTCTACAAGTTCTAGTAATTCTAATAGCTCTAGCTCCTCTCCTAGTACTTCAGACTCTACTAGTTCTAGCGCTTCTACAAGTTCTACAACAACCACAGCTTTAACTCTAGCTAGCACCACTACGCCTACAAGTTCTACCACTTCCACCAGCACCGCTAATACTAGCACTTCTACAAATTCATCTAGCGCTCCCTCTAGCGGTGATGTAAGTAGTAGCCCAAGTAATAGCCCAAGCTCTAATAGCCCCTCCTCTAATAGTGGGTCTAATGCTAATCCGGTTAACCCCACCCCTAGTACACAAATTCCGCTTATCCAAGTAGGCGGGCTTGTGAATTTAAATTTAGGCGGGAGTGCGATCATTAGTTTTAACACAGAGGCAAGTAATACGGGAAGTACAAATACAGGATCAAGTACAAGTTCTAGTTCACCCCAAACAACAACTAGTAGCGCTACTAGTTCTACCCCAACAACCTCTACAACTGCATTAAGCCTAAGCCCTAATACCCCCCTAGCCTCTAGCCAAACGCCTACAGCTAGTGGGGCTTCTCCGGATAGTACAAACCCTGCAGCCTCTCCTATCACTTCTCCAAATGGCGCTTATACGCTCATTCAAACTAATAGCTGGATTCATTACAACCCCACCTCTTTTAATCCGAATAACTGGAGACAATATTTAGAACTCTACACTAGCCTTAAAATCAACGGGACAGCTTTCCAGCTTAACGCTCAAGGTACAGGTCTTACTTATAATGGTCAAGCGGTCAATATCTCACAACGAGGCTTGCTTGTTAATTATCAAGGTACAAATGGTCAGGAAGTGAGCGCCTCTATTGATTATAACAAGATACAAATAGGCATAGGCCAAAGCTTGCATGTTATCGCGCCCACTATTACGCAGTATATCACCCAAATACAAGGGCAATCTGTAGTCAATGCGCTAGAAAATGCAGGTGGGTCGGGGGTGATGAATTGGTTTGGCAAACTTTTAATTGAGACAAAAAACACCCCGCTTTTTGCGCCCTACTACCTTGAACAACACTCCTTAAGCGATCTACTTAAAATTGTGAAAGATATTCAAAATGCAACTGATTGGATGGGCGCTTCTGGTTTAAAAGCCACTAGTTCTAAATTATTACAAATTAGTGTACACACCAAACAGATGAGCCGTTTGGCTAAACTTTCAAACTTTGCTTCTAACGATGCATTACCAGATTTTCATGACTTTTTAGTCAGTCTTAAGGGTAAAAAATTTGCTAGCGCGGTGCCTAATGCTATGGATATTATCACCGCCTACTCCCAAAGAGATAAATTAAAAAATAACCTATGGATAACCGGTGTAGGGGGGGCGAGTTTTGTAGCAGGGGGTACAGGTACGCTTTATGGGCTAAATGTAGGGTATGATCGCTTTATTAAGGGCGTGATTGTGGGGGGGTATATGGCTTATGGTTATAGCGGTTTTTATGGCAATATCAATAGCGCTAATTCTAATAATGTCAATGTGGGGTTTTATAGCCGCGCCTTTATCAAGGGTAGAAATGAGATTACAGGAAGTGTTAATGAAACCTATGGCTATAACAAAACCTACATTGATGCAACTGATCCTATTCTCACCCCTCTTAACCAGCAGTATCACTATAGCACTTGGACGACTAATATTGGCGCTAACTATGGCTATGATTTCTTTTTTAAAAATAAGCATGTTATTCTCAAACCCCAAATTGGCCTCACTTATTATTATATTGGCCTCTCAGGTTTGCAAGGCACGATGAATGATCCAATTTATAACGAGTTTAGAGCTAATGCCGATCCGGCGCATAAATCTGTTTTGACGATCAATTTAGCCCTAGAGAGCCGCCACTATTTTAGGAAAAACTCCTATTATTATGTGATTGCCGGCTTGGGGCGGGATTTATTTGTCCATTCTATGGGCGATAAAATGGTACGCTTTATTGGTAATGACATGTTAAGTTACCGTTATGCAGGCTTGTATAACACCTTTGCTAGTCTCACCACAGGGGGCGAGGTTCGTCTGTTTCGTTCCTTTTATATCAATGCTGGTATTGGAGCACGCTTTGGTTTGGATTATCAAGATATTAATATTACAGGCAATGTCGGGATGCGCTATGCTTTTTAAACAGATTTTTACCATATTAGAGAAATTTAGCTTTTTGCTACCTCACCTTATTTTACAATTCTTTTTAATCTCTGTTTAAGTTTTTGCGTGCTAACATTCAAATCCCCCTCCTTTTTAGTCTCTGGAGTTTTTCCAGAGACTTTCCTTAGATGATGTTAAGAATTTCTTTAAAACGCCAAGAACCCATTTTACGCGTACACATTTTACACAAGCCAGCCCTATCCTCTGATCTCTTGCTTGCTTTAGAGCACTTATTACAAAAGGCTAAAATTGCTTATGATTTTAAATCCCCTGAAATCTCTTTGCCCCAAGAAGTTTTATTGTGTTTTGGAGGAGATGGCACGCTTTTAGCGGCTCTGCGCCACCCTTCTAATAGCCCATGTTTTGGAATCCATGTCGGGCATTTGGGGTTTTTAACGGCCACTAATTTAGAAGGTGCTTCCCACTTTTTAGAAGCACTCACACGGGGGCATTATCAAATCCAAGAACACTTAATGCTAGAGGGGCATATTGCCAAGCAACACTTTTTATGCGCTAATGATATTGTGGTGAGTAAAAAAGAGTATTCTGGCATGCTAGGCTTACAACTTTTCATTGATGGGGTTTTAGCCAACACCTACCAAGTAGATGGCCTGATTTTTGCTACTCCGCTAGGTTCTACGGCTTATAATATTAGTGTAGGTGGGAGTGTTGTCCACCCCTTATGCCAAAATATCCTCATCACGCCCATTGCCCCCCACTCTCTTTACCAAAGGCCTATCATCTTAAACGATCAAGCCTACTTAGAGATAGTGCCTAAACAATCCTGTTCTGTAGTCATAGATGGACAAGTACGCTACACCCTTAAATCTAAGCAAAGATTGCAAATCCATAAATCTATCCGGCAAGCTAAATTAATCCAGCCCCTAGAGTATAATTATTTCAAAGTCTTAAAAGAGAAGTTTTCATGGGGGACATCACATCCCTAATTTGCCTTTAAAGGGCGCCATGTTAGACTGAAAAAAACAACAGGTTATGTAATGATAGAAGAGATAGAGATTAAAGGCGGGTTGTTTGTACATGCGCGTTTGAAATTAAGCCCGCATTTAAATGTGATTAGCGGGATTAGCGGGAGTGGAAAAAGTGTATTAGTGGATTGTATCTTAGCTAGTATGGGTTTAAAGCCTATGCCTGCACATTCTATTCAAATGCATTGGCAAACCTCTGAGCATTCTCTTATTAAAGCTTTTAAGAGAAAAAAAACCACCTACACCCATAACCATAAACCCACTTCTAAAAAAGCCTTAAAAGAGTTCTTTTCCCCTTTAATCTTGCACATCTCTAGCCATAAACATGTACAAGAATTACATGCAGATTTTCTCATAGAACTTTTAGATAGCACCACACAAGAGAAAATCCTACACTCTTTTAAACACACCTATGAGCGCTACCAAGAGGCAATACACAGCCTACAAGAATCACAAGCTAAACAGCCCCATTTGGATATGTTAAGCGAATTAGCGCGTTTTGAGCTTGCGCAGTTACAAAGCCTAGATTTAAGCGATGGGGCGTATGAAGAGCTTTTAGAGCGCAAAAGAACCTACCAAATGCAAGAAAAACGCAGGATAGAGGTTATAGAAGCCCTCAAAGCACTAGAACATACAAATAAAATCACAAAAGCACTACCTAGTACACAATCTCTAACCCTAGCCCAAGCCTTAGAAGAAGCCCAAGATTTTTTATTAAACGCCCAATCTAGCCTAGAGGAATTAGAAAATTTAGATATCCAAGATCTTTTAGATAAAATCAGCCAATTAGGTGCGGTGGTTAAAAAACATGGCAGTGAAGCGCAGGCTAGAGCCCATAAAGAGCAATTAATCGCTAATTATGAGCAGTATAACAACCACCAACACCACCTTAAAACCTTGCAAGAAAATGTTAACCATTTAGAACAAGAATGTTTGCATTTAGCCCTGCAAATTAAAGCAGAGCGCCAAAAACACCTTGCTAGCATGCAAGAACTCTTAGAAAGTTACACAGATAAGTTATGGCTTAAAAAGCCCATCTTAGAGCTTAAATCAGTACCACTAGGTATACATGGTTTAGATCAACTCCAAATCCGTCTAGGCGATGCTAATACAGAGCACATTAGCGCAGGGGAGTCTAATCGTTTGCGTTTAGCGCTTTTAGCTCTTAAGGCTAAATTGCATGCACAAAGGGCTAATCAGATTCTTTTGGTTGATGAATTAGACGCGAATTTAAGCGGACGCGAAAGTACAAGTGTGGCTGAGATTTTAAAAGAACTAAGTGCTCATTACCAAGTTATTGCTATCTCCCATGCCCCCCATCTCCCTTCTCTTGCAGAGCGGCATTTTTTGGTTTATCCAAATGGCGCACACGCGCAGGTTAAACAACTCAGTAAAGACGAGCAAACTTTAGAAATTGCGCGCATGGTAGATGCTAATTTAGGCCAAGAGGCCATTGCTTATGCCAAGATGAAGTTAAAACCTAAATGATTCCCTACTCTTTACTGTATCATTTTGCTAATCTACTCAAGGCACAGGCTAGAATCACTGTCCGCCATGCCCAAAATATTTTTAGCCTAGATACTCCAGCCTATGCTTTTAAAGCTTGCATGCAAAAGGGTAATAGCTATGTTTATATAGACCCTAACCCTCTTTTTATCCATAAAACCCCTTTGAATTTAGCCTTAGAAAGGCATGCAAGCAACGCTAAAATTGTAGATGTGTGTTTGGAAAATGAAGATCGCATTTTAAAAATCACTTTAGAGGGCAAAGAAACCTATAAAAAAACCCACACCACTTTACAACTAGAATTTACAGGCAAGCACAGCAATGTAATTTTACTAAATAGTGAAGGGTTTGTGATAGAGGCGTTGCATTTTGTAGGGTTATCCTCAAGTTATCGCCCTGTACTTAAAAATAAGCCTCTAGCTCCTCTTAAAAAACCTCTCTTTAGCCGCCCCCCTTTAAAACCTATGGCATTAAAAGAACTTTTAGACTCTTTAGAAAAGTTACATATTGCCCACAGCGCTAAACAATTACAAACTAAAAAAGAGACTCTTAAGCGCGCATGGCTTAAAAAGAAAGAGGCATTACAATCCCTTTTAGCCCAGTTAAAAAGCCCTGAAGAGCTTAAAAAGCAGGCTGAAGAAAAACACAACCATGCTTGTTTAATTCTTTGTTATTTGCACACTTTAAACCCCAAAGACCTTTATACAGATATACTTATCTTAGAACAAGAGCAAATTAAATTACCTAAAAATGCGCGTTCTTTTAGCGATGCAGCCGATAAACTCTTTAAAGAAGCTAAAAAATGCCAACAAAAGGCTAGCCATATCGGGTTACAAAAAGAAAATCTACTCTCTAAAAGCGCGTTTTTAGATTCTAAAATAACTCTTTTAGACAAGGCTAGTTTAGAGGAATTGCACATATTAACCCCCCCTAAAAATTCTAAAAAATCCTCTAATACTTGGGAAAGCCTTGAAATTGAAGGGATACGGGTGGGTTTTGGGCGCAATGAGATAGAAAATCGCGCCTTGCTTAAAAGTGCACGCTCAAGAGATATTTGGGCACATATTAAAGATAAACCCAGCGCTCACATGCTTATCTTTTCTCACCCTAATAACCCCTCCTCAAGTGTTTTATTAAAAGCCTGTAAACTTTTAGCTAAATTAACCTACCCCAAACTCACTAGCCAACAAACTTTAAAAGTGCCCATTGATTACACCCAAAAAAAGCATGTCAAATTCACCAATAAAAGTAAAGCCCATGTAAGCTACACGCATTTTTCTAGTGTGGTGGTTATCTTAGATCATAACGGGCATGATGAGGGTTTTAAACCCCTCATTTTGGACTAAAAAAGGTTGGGTATTCTCATTAAGCAAGAGAGTAAAAGTAGGGGTATGCAGGGCATTAAGTGCATCTAGGACATGGCGGGCATGGACATGGAGGGTAAAACCCTCTAAAGTGGTTTGGGCTTCAATAGAAGTACTAGCAAAGCTAGGGTTTTCATATTGTGAGGATTCAAATTCAATATAACCCGGATAAAAACAAATCTTAGTGGTACTGCTTAAAGCATTTGTGATCTCAATGGCTTCTTTAAACTTTTGGGTGTCTAATTCTAGTTGGTGGGTAAATGTAGAGGGGATAATGGCCTGATAATTGGGGTATTTGCCACTAATGAGTTTAGAGTATAAAACCATAGAGGCGTTTTTAAAAAAGAGCATGCTAGGTTGATCATGGGTTTCATAAAACATATCAAAATTGCTTTCAAATAACTTACTAATTTCTAACATCGCCCGCTTTGGTAGGATAAATTCTTGAGTTGTTTCAGCCGCTGGCATATTATCCGGATCCATTTGAACTAATGCAAGCCGTCTTGTATCTGTGGCCACTAACTCTAAACGATCTTTAAACACTAAAAGTACACCCCCAAATTCGTATTTAGAAGCATTGGTACTGATAACATGGGTTAGTTTTTTAAAATATTCGCCTAAAGCCGTATCGCTGAAATGCACAAAGGGCAAGTTTTCAAAGCTAGGGAAGGGGGGGAAATCTGCCCTATCAAAGAGGGGGAGTTTAAATTTAGAACGCTTAAAGCTAATATGCACATAGTTTTCTTTAGTTTGTAAAGTGAGTTCTCCTTGTTCTAATTTAGAGGCGATGTCTAAAAAGTGTCTGGCATTAAAAGTTGCGCCCCCCTCCTCTAAGATCGATGCGTTTAGATTCAAACACAGCCCCATTTCTAAATCATTAGCCTCTAGGCGTAACAAATCCCCTTTGGCCTCTAAACAAACATGGGAGGTGATATTGGTTAAATCCTTGCGATCGGTGAAAGCAATGAGATTTTTAAGCGCCTCTTCTAGCCGTGTTTTTTCAATCACTAAATGCAAATCAATCCTTTATTGTAATTTTTGTAAACCAAAGCCAATATTTTTAGAGCTATCAAAATTACCTTGTTTTTCTTTATGGATTTCGGCTATCAAATCTTCTAAGCTAAAAAGAGGGTTTTCATAGGTAGCAATTTTATAGGCCGTATTTTTAACCACTAAGGCAATTTGCCCCCCACTGAGAGCATGGCGGGCTAGATTGTGGGCTAGACTTTCTCTAGTGTGTGGGGGCGCGTAGGGGGCATTTTTGGGTAGATATTTTTTCCACAACTCCACCCGCTGTTCAAAAGTAGGGAGTCTAAACTCAATTTTATGGTTAAAACGCCGTGAAAAGGCGGTGTCTAAGGTTTCTAATAAATTAGTTGTAGCAATTAACACCCCCTCAAACTTTTCAATCTGGTGTAAAAAGATGTTTTGCATTTGGTTATGCATTTTATCCGCGCCACCGCTAGCTGCAGTACGGGTACTTAAAAATTGATCGGCTTCATCTAAAAGTAAAATGGGCGGATTTTTGCATTGTTTAGCAATTTTTTGGTAATCATCAAAGATTTTGCGTACATTTTTTTCTGATTCGCCCACATACATAGAAAGGATTTTAGAGCAATCAAAACCCAAAACTTCTTTTTTCAAACTTTTAGCCAAAGCTAGCGCACTCATGGTTTTACCCGTACCCGGAGGCCCATAAAAGATAATTTTTGCTTCAAAATCCTTATGAGTTTTATTTGCTAAACCCCAATCTCTTAACCGTTGTTGCATTTGTGGATTCATTTGTTTGAGTAAAATCTCTAGGGTTTCTTTAGTCTTTTGGCTTAACACCACTTCCTCTAAACCCACTTTAGACTCCAAAGCCTCAAAAATATCGCTATCTTTAAGGATATTCTTAAGAGTGGCATGGGTACGCGCATTATTAGGGGAGGTGATGGTTTCTAAAATGGATTCTTGTAAAAAGAATTGGCGCACTAGCCCTTGATCAAAGGGATCAAGTGATTCTTCAAACTCTACAATCTTTTTTTTGATTAAAGGACTTGTGGGGCTTAAAAGCGTAGCATTTTGTTCAGGAGCACTCCCATCTGCACTCAATAGATGCAATAAATTTTGATAATAGTTTAAAGATTCTTCCTCTTTATCATAATCACGGCTATTATAAACATCTTTAAGCAGGGCAAAGAAAATAAGTCTCTCCTTAGGCGTTAGATTGTGTTTATTCAAAAATTTTTGCACAGAAAGAGCAGGTGTTGTACTTTTTATACGCGCCTTCATTTTATGCTCTAAGAGTTCTAGTTCCTCTTTGATTTTTGCACGCCCCCGTAAACCCACTCTTTGCAGTTTGATTAAAAGCTCAATTTTTAAAAACCAATCATTAAAGTAGTCTAAATGATCAATATAGGGTGTGATCTCTAAAAAGGGGTGTTTGCTGTATCCATCTTCTGTGAGTTTAAAAAAGGCATGGCTTAAACTTAAAGAGCTATCTAGCAATTCTAGGAGTAATAATTCTTGTCTTCTAGCGTGTTTTTCTTGAATTGCCCATCCTAAATCTAAGAGATTTTTAACAGAAGTAAGGTGGGGTAGTGCTTTTTCCTCTTTGGCATCAAAAAGCATTTCTAGGATATGCATCACCCCTAAATTACTATGCCCTTTGAGATATTGGCTACCTAGATACTGTAAAATTTTAGCCTCTTTAACACTGCACTTAAGGGCATAAAAAATATGTGCGCGCGCCACATCTGGAGTCTGTATAAAATCTAAAAAGTAGGCCGTACTCATGTTTGCAAAGTTTCTTCTTTGCCTCTGGCTAGTAGCAAAATAGGCGTACCTAAAAAGCCAAACTTAGCGCGCAAAGTATTAGTGAGATAACGCTTATAGCTAAAATGCAAAGCCTTAGGGCGATTCATCACCAAAGCAATTTGGGGCGGACAAGAGGCAAATTGGGTGCTGTAATAAATCCGCACAATTTTGCCATGATCGCTTGGGAGTGGGTGTTTTTCTGTGGCCTCTATAATGGTTTGATTAAGCGTACTGGTGCTAATGCGCATGGAGAAGTAGCGATAAACTTCTAGGATTTTATCTTTAATTTGGAGGATATGGCGCTTAGAGATAGCACTTGTTGTAAGAAGCGGGGCATATTGTAAAAATTTAAATTTATGTTTAAAATCCTCTATAATTGTTTCAAATCCAGCATGTTTAATATCCCATTTATTAAACACCACAATCACCCCCAAATTATACTCACCGGCCAAAGAGGCAATTTTTTCATCTAATTCTACAAAGGGTGTACTAGCATCTAAAACTAAGAGGGCAATATGGGATTTTTCAAGGACTTTTCGCGTGCGATCAAGGGCAAATTTTTCTAAGCCTTCCACTTTACTTCTTTGGCGCAAACCCGCGGTATCTACAAAACAAATTTCTTGATTATGATGAGAAATACTTTGATCAACCGGATCAATAGTGGTACCCGGAATATCAGAGACTAAGGCGCGTTCTTGCTCTATCAAGGCATTTAAAAGAGAGCTTTTACCCACATTAACCCGCCCGATAATTCCTACTTGGATAGCAGGATTGCTACTTAAATGGGTTGGCGATTCTAAGGGTTTTAGATGAAAATGTTTTAAAATGGCATTTGTAAGGGTGTTTAGACCTTTATTATGGCTAACAGAAATAAAAAACATCTCTTTAATGCCCAAACTAGCAAATTCATAACCCGCTAATTCTTCTACTTGGTTATCTAATTTATTAACAAGTAAAAAACATGCCCGTTTTTGTTTTTGTATCTCAAGCAGGTACTGTTTATCCTCATCTTGTGGGGGGATTTTACCATCTACAACATAGAGAATGAGATCGCTAGCTTTAATCGCTTCTAAATTAAAAGATTTAATCTGCGCTCCAAAAATACTATCTGCATCAAACCCGCCCGTGTCCCAAAGCTCCACCCCATGGCCTGCTAGTAAAAAGGTTTGCTTTTTAATATCCCGGGTTGTACCGGCAATATCAGAGGTGATTGCGCTACGGCTTTTAAGCAAGCAATTAAATAAAGAGCTTTTACCTACATTTGGCTTGCCCAAAATAGCAATTTTAAGCATGTAAGCTCCTTTAGTTTTTGGATACAAGATACCACAACCAACCTAACCCCCTCTAAATTTAAGACATATTAATTTATTATAAGCCCTGAATTATAAGCTTTAAAACTTAAAGAAGGGTCTTTAATGGATAAGTTTAGGGTGCGGGGTGTATATGGGCTATTTGTGTATTTCATGGCTATCTGGCTTTTTTTAGGCTGTGGACACCCCCGTGATGTAGTACCTATTTACAATTTCAATTATAAGGAAGATATTACTAATACGGTAAATCACAACCATCTGCAAACAGCCCGTCAATCTAGCCAACAGGTTACACAACACATCAAAGCTAAAGGGGACGATCTAAAAAAGGTGGTTTTTCTCCAAGAAAACTACTACCCTCTTAGGCAAAACGAGGTGGGGGTAGAAGAATCACATGGTAAATTATTCTTAACCACCCATTCCTTAGAACTACAAAAATTCATGCAAGGGGAGGTGTTTTTAACCAAACAACAAACCCAAACCTTTACACTCAATAACGCCTCAACACAAATCACCAATATTGAAGGCCGTCTTAATACTTATCAGTATTCCCAGAAAGATCAAAAAAACCATAGCATTAACACCGCTTACCAGCGCTATGCTTTAACACAAAAAACCCCTACCCGGTTTGAAATTGATATTGATAAAATCCCCTACCAATTTGACACCCAAAATTGCCGCATTGTAATTAGAAAACAACTCATTGATACCTTTAGCCATAGTAAAGAAGTCATGATTAATTTAGATTTTAAGCGAGAACTACGCAATAAAGCAAGCTTTGATCTCTTTTTAGAATGCCCAAGATAGTGGCGACCCCTGAAAGATTTGAACTTCCGTTTCCACCTTGAAAGAGTGGTATCCTTGGCCACTAGATGAAGGGGTCTTAAGTATAAAAAAGCTGGGGAAGAGTGGCGGAACGGACGGGACTTGAACCCGCGACCCCCTGCGTGACAGGCAGGTATTCTAACCAGCTGAACTACCGCTCCAATGGTGGTCGCTATAAGACTCGAACTTATGACATCCACCTTGTAAGGGTGGCGCTCTACCAACTGAGCTAAGCGACCTTGTGGTGACTCCTAGGGGATTTGAACCCCTGTAACCACCGTGAAAGGGTGGTATCCTAACCACTAGATGAAGGAGCCTTGGTGACCCGTGCTGGATTCGAACCAGCGGCCCATTCCTTAAAAGGGAATTGCTCTACCTACTGAGCTAACGGGTCGATCACACAAAAAGCCAATTCTAGCATTTTTTAAAAGTGTTTGTCAAGCTCTTAAAAAAGTAAGGGGGCGGTGGTTTGCATTGTAGGCGCTTGGGATTCTTTGGTGGTGTAATAAGTCTCTCCATTGATTGTTTGTTTGATCACATCTTCTGGGATTTCAAAATGCCGTTTAAGCGCGGGGTTAAGTTGGAGGGCTTTTTTCATAAAGTCAGCAAAAACAGGAGCGGCCACTGCCCCCCCTGCCATGCCATGTCCAATGCTGGTATTATCATCTCTCCCATACCAAATAATGGTCTGTAAACTAGGGCTAAACCCACAAAACCACGCATCTACATAATTATTAGAAGTCCCTGTTTTACCCGCTATTTCTAACCCGGGAACTTGGGCCTGTTTGCCCGTTCCATTTTCTACAACATTTTCAAGAACAGAAAGGGTAAGAAAGGCCTGTGCTTTAGATAAAACGGTTTTAGGGGCTGGGATTTTAAGAGGTTTGTCATGCCCTTTAGCATCGGTGATACTCTCAATTAAAATAGGTTCAAGGATATTTCCATAATTAGAAAAAAGCGAATATTGCATGCTAGCCTCTAATGGGGAAATTCCAAAACTACCCAAAGCAATGGACATATTTTTAGGTAGGTTTTCAAATCCAAAGGCGCTTAAATCCCTATAAATCGTATCAAAACCCACATAATCTACTAAATTAAGGGTGGCTAGATTAAGCGAATGGGTGAGCGCGCTTTTAAGGGTTACAAGGCCATTAAATTTATGGTTATCATTCTTAGGACGCCAGTGGCGTTGTTTGGAGGTGGCGCTAGCGTTATTAAAACTGCGGGCTACATCTGGGATTAGCGACGCGCCAGATAGCCCACTATTAAAGGCGATTTGATAAATAAAGGGCTTAACTGCACTACCAAATTGCCGCTTGGTTTGGGTGGCGCGGTTAAAGGCGCTTTTTTGGTGATCTATTCCGCCTACTAATGCTAAAATATGCCCGCTTTTAGTCTCTGTTACCACCATCGCCCCATTTAGCGTACTATCTGCACTCTCATGGAGTTTATGGCTGACATTTTCATAGCCTAATCGCAAGGAATCTTGGGCCATTTTTTGATAATCTAAATTGATATAAAGTTTAATGGTGTATCCACCCGTTTTTAAATCTGGCAAGAAAGCCAAAGTACGCACCACTTCATCTACCACATAGGGGGCAACATTTTGGGTTAGAGTTGTGTTATAAACCTTAGGCACTTCATTTAATGCCAAGTACATCTCATTATCTGTTATCCAACCTAAATCATGCATGCGCTTAATGATGCTATTAGCCCTAGCTAGGGAGAAATCTAGCCGCTTAGTTGGATCATAAAATGAGGGGGCGCGTGGGAGGGCTACTAACATCGCCATTTCTTTTAAAGTCAAAAGCGCTAGAGGTTTTTTAAAATAGCCCAAACTTGCCGTTTTGATCCCATAAAACCCATGCCCAAAGAAGGTTTGGTTAAAGTAGCGCTCTAAAATTTGCTCTTTACTCAACACTTGCTCTAGTTTTACAGATAAAATCATTTCTTTAATCTTGCGATCTAGAGTTTTAGTCCGCGTTAAAAGCATGTTTTTAACCAGTTGCTGGGTGAGTGTGCTACCCCCTTCGGCGTATTTTTGGTTGCGTAGATTCTTTAAAAAAGCGCGTAAAATCGCATCTAAATTCACCCCGCCATGTTCAAAAAATAGCGTGTCTTCTACTGCTAAGAGAGCCTCTACCATTCTAGGGGGAATCTCAGAAAAGGGCGCGTAAATGCGAAATTCCTTATCGTATAAATTAGCAATAAGCCGCCCTCTGCTATCTACAATTTTAGTGATCACATTTGGTTTATAATCCACCACCTTTTGTACATCAATAGAGGCCTGCATCCACAAATACAGCAAATACACCCCCCCAAAGACTCCCCCCAAAACAACGGGTAAAATAAATAAAACCCAAAGGATTTTTTTAATAATTTGCATTAAAATTTCTTCTTATTGGCGTCCTCTAAAATGTCTTTAGAAATGTGATCAATGTTATTACCCACTTCTAGGGAAGTGTGAGCGATATTTAAATTATTCTGTGTGTCTTGTTTGAAAGTTTCTAAAGAGGCGTTGATTTCCTCCACACTCTGGCTTTGCATTTTAATAGATTCAGAAGCATCGGCAATACTTTGTAATAAAACATTGATATTAGATTCAATTTCTCCTAAGGATTTTTGCGTGCGCTCGGCAAGTTTTCTCACCTCATCAGCCACCACCGCAAAACCTCTACCATGTTCGCCTGCGCGTGCGGCCTCAATAGCCGCATTAAGGGCTAATAAATTAGTTTGATCGGCAATATCTTTAATAATTTCTACAATATTTCTAATATCCTGACCTTGTGCGATCATTCCCTCACTTTTTTGGCTAATGCTAGCAATGCTTTCTGTAATGGCCTCTATGGATTTAGAAGTGTGTAGCAAGTTCTTATTTTGTTGGTTAGCGCTACTAGTTAGATTATCTACACAGGTT
This sequence comes from Helicobacter suis, assembly GCF_902196125.1. Taxonomy (GTDB): domain Bacteria; phylum Campylobacterota; class Campylobacteria; order Campylobacterales; family Helicobacteraceae; genus Helicobacter; species Helicobacter suis_B. Next base: position 25,505 of record NZ_CABIKG010000004.1, on the reverse strand, counting down.
TTTAGCCCCTGTGATTCTTGAGTGAGCGCGCTAGCAAAGTCTAAAGAAGTGCGCAACATTCTTTTAATTTCTGCCCCTAAATCATCAATAGCCTTTTCCATATCCCCAGAGGGGTTAGTAATGCCCTGTGTGAAGTCTAAAACCTTATAACGCTCAAAGGCTTGGTTGATCACTTGCATGTGTGAGCCAATATGTTGCTGCAGATAGATAATCACATCATTAAAAAGTTCTTTAAGTTGGAGTAAGCTTGGGCTATTAGGGATAGCTGTAATCTTTTGGGTAAAATCCCCCTCTTTAATGTGGCGCACCACATTTAACATATCCTCAATGGTTGTATTATCCGCTTTGGTATTTTCATGGATTCTTAAAACATTTTTATTAATGGATTGTTGCATGCGCCCAATTTCATCAAGTACATTTGTCTTAACAATATGGACATCACCGCCCTTTTTAGGATCATTTAGCAATCTAAAAAACCCATCTAGCGTAGTAGAAACCACCACGATACGGTTACCCACTAAATAACGCACTAGTAAATATACAGCAACGATTAAAATAAGCACCACAACACTACCGGCAATTAAAATCAATTTCTGTAATTCATAAGCGACGGCAAAAACTTCATCTCTACTCACAAATCTAGCCAAAGCCCAGTTAAATTTAAAACCACCCGAATCCACTTTGTCAAAAATATCAAAGCTTTTAATAAATAAAAAGCTATCTTTATTAGTACGCAAGGCATGGTAATCTATAGCCCCTGAATACCCTTCTCGTGTTAAATTGACAACTTGTTTTGCTGAAGGATCAGGATTAACCTCGTCTAAAAGTTTACCCTGAAGTTTTTCACTATAAATAAGCAATAAATACCCACTCTCTTGCATTAAAAAGGTATCTTTTTTCTCGCGCAAGATCATATCACTAAAACTATCAATACTCACAAAGGCAATCATCACACCCACTACTTTAGCACTACCATTTTGTACCTTTTTTAAAGGTATGCCAAAATCAAAACCATAAACCGTTTCACCATCAATCTTTCTAAAATGGGGGTTACCTTTATGCAGGCTATGATCTTGTAGTACTTTGTGATAAATATCTGGGTTATAAGAGTTATTAGTTTTTGAAATTTCAATAGATTTTCCTATGCGGCGTGCCATGTAAAAATCATTAGGGCTATTAAAAGAAGAAACACTAACCACTTTAACATGGTGCTCGTCGTTTAAAAACCGCTTCATTAATCTATCCCGTTCTTTTTCATTATGGGCTAAATCAAGGGAGGCCAAATCCATATTTAAATTTTTAAGCGCAACAAACATTCTATTAATATTTCTCTGCAGACGCGATGCGCCCTCTTCAATTTCAGAACTCAAAACTTCAATGGTATTTACCCTTGTTGTGTTGCGCACCTTAGTACTCACAATAAAACCTAAAATTGCAATCCCTAGCACTACAATAAAACACACACTCACAACGATTTTTGTACTAATCTTTAGTTTAGAAAGCAGTGCATTCATTTAAATTACCCTGTATTAGAAATCTTTTTTCAAGATTTCTTCTACTTTTAAAATAGAAACCAATTTATCCTCTCGCTTGCCAATGCCATAGATTAGCTGGTTATTTTCTAAAAGGGTTTCAGGTACCGGATCAATATCGGATTGTTTAATGCGAATTGCCTCTGTTAAGCGATCAATATAAAACCCGGCGATTTGATCGTTATGGCGCACCACTAAATAACGCATGTCTTTATTGAGTTTTTCAGGGGGCAATCCAAATTTAATCCGTAAACTAATGAGGGGGAAAACATTACCCCGCAAATTAAACACGCCTAAAACATAGTTAGGCGTTTCTGGTACGCGTGTATAACCAATGGGTTTAACAATTTCTAAAATATTAAGAATGGGGATAGCATATTCCTCATTGCCAATAATAAAGCCGATGAATTGTAATATTTCCTCGCTTTCCTCCGGCTTTTCCTCCTTATCCCCTTTCTTTTGCTTTTCAAACAGCTCTTTTAATGCCATTGTATCTTGCTGCATGTATTCTCCTTAATCCTCTAATTTAATGCTTCGTTTAACCACATTGGCTAGATATTCCGGGCTATAAGGCTTAGTGATGTATTCAGTCATGCCACTTTCTACCCCACGGATACGATCGGTTTTAGTAACCCTAGAAGTTACGGCAATGAGGGGTAAGTTTTTGTATTTATTGTATTTGCGCACCTCAGAGGCAAAGGTATAACCGTCCATCTTAGGCATTTCAATATCTACTAGTACGGCATCTGGGACTTTATCAGCATTTTTAACCATTTCTAGCCCCTCTAATCCATTGGTTGCTTCTAGCACGGTAACCCCTAGAGGTTTAAGAGATTTGCGCATCATCGCCCGGTCGGTACTGCTATCATCAATGGCTAAGACTATATAATCACTAGGCGCGTTTTTGGCATTAGAATTTTGGGCTTGATCAATAAGGCTATTGACATTTACCTTTACATTTTTAGCCATTTCCATCATTGTGCCCACATCTACAATTAAAGTAATTTTGCCATCACCACGCACCGTCGCCCCTGCAATGCCTTTAGTGCTTTTAAGATAATAGCCCAAAGATTTAATCACCACTTCCTCTTGGCCAATTAAATAATCCACAATCACCCCGATTTTTTGATCGGCTAGCCCGATGATCACCACATACACCTCTTTAGAGCCTTCTAAGATCGCATCCACTTTAAAAATATCAGCTAAACGCACCAAAGAAAGTACTTCATCGCGCAAACGCAACACACTTTTTCCATCAACGCTATAAATTTCATCTTGGCTAATACGCACGGTTTCAAGCACCGATGAAAGTGGAATGGCGTAGTATTCTTCTTGCACACCCACTAACAAGGCTTGGATAATGGCTAAAGTTAATGGAATTTTAAGTTTTTCAACTGTGCCAACACCCACTTGTGATTCTAGCTCAATAATCCCATTGAGTTTTTCAATATTGGTTTTTACCACATCCATTCCCACACCCCGCCCAGAGACATTACTCACCACTTTAGCCGTAGAAAAACCCGGTTTAAAAACGATGTTAAGCGCTTCTTTATCCGTCATAGCGGCTGCATCGCGCTCAGTAATAATGCCTTTTTCTATAGCCTTTGCCTTAAGCTTCTCCGGATCCATTCCTGCCCCATCATCAGTGATTTTAATCACGATATGATTGCCCTCATTATAAGCACTTAGTTCTACGCGCCCAGTTTCAGGTTTGCCTAACATTTTGCGATCTTCAGGTTTTTCAATCCCATGGTCGCAAGAATTACGGATTATATGGATAAGCGGATCGCCAATTTCCTCTACAATGGATTTATCTAACTCTGTTTCCTCCCCATCAATAGCTAGTTCAATGCTTTTACCTAGTTCGCGACTCAAATCGCGTACCATGCGCGGGAATTTATTAAACACCTTACCAATGGGTTGCATTCTAGTTTTCATCACCGCTAATTGTAAATCTGTAGTTACAGCTGAAATAGAAGAAACCACTTGGTTAAGCTCTTCTAAGAATTTTTCCCCATCATAGCGTTCCTCCACATCTCCATAAATGCGAATCAAGCGGTTTTTGCCTAACACTAACTCCCCAATTAAATTCATGAGGTGATCAAGTCGCCCCACATCTACGCGTACCGTTTGCTCCACCCCAATAGCTACAGATTTTTCTTTAGTGCCTTTAGCAGCGGGGGCAGCTTTTGGAGGGGCTTTAGGGGGTGGAGGAGGGGGTGGGGGGTTTTTAGCGGCTTGCTCTTTTTTCTGGGCACGGCGGGCTTTATCTGCTTCTTGGCGCAACTGCAACAAGCGGGCGATCTCTTTTTCTACCTCTTCTGGACTCATCTTAGCTAGATCTGGTTCTGGCTCATTTGCTAAAGGATTATCTGCTCCTTGAGGTGCTTGAGCTGTACTCTCTTGTGGGGGGGTTTCTTGTGGGGGAGTTTGTACACTTGGTTGAGCCTCTGCTTCTTGCGCTCCTGCTTCCGGGCTTTGTGCGATGGCTTGTAATTTTTTAACCACATCTGAAATATCCACCCCAGAATTAGCATCACTACCGGTATTGCGGATAGTTACAAGTAAAGTTTTCATCAAATCTACCGAGCGCAACACCACATCCATCACATCAGGCGTGATCTTTAATTCGTTTTTGCGCGCGCGATTAAGCACATCTTCCATGTTGTGGGTTAAATGGGTTAGGGTATCTAAATTAAGAAAGGAACTAGAGCCTTTGATAGTGTGTGCTACCCTAAAAATGCGGTTTAATAAATCTGGGTCTTCAGGATTATGCTCTAACTCCACTAAATCCTGATCGAGTTGTTCATTCATTTCAAAGGCTTCTACTAAGAAGTCCTCCATGATTTCTTTCATATCATCCATTAAGCACCTCTAATTTTTTGATGTTGTATTATACTTAATTGCCCACTTAACCCAGAACCCGGCTCACCTCATCTATAAAGCGATTAGCATCAAATTTAACCAAATAGCCCTTAGCCCCTAAATCTAAAGCCTTTTGCGCGCTATAATCATCACAGATAGAAGAATTAAAAATCACCGGGATATTAGCAAAGCGGGCGTCCTCTTGGATTTTAGAAAAGAAATGATACCCATCCATTTTAGGCATCTCCACATCAGACACGATTAATTTAAGGTGTTTGGTTAAATTCTCTTGATACTGCTCATAGAGTTTTTCTAACTTCTCTAACCCATCTTTACCATCTACAGCCTCCACCACATCAAAACCTAGTTTTAATAAAGCGTGTTTAATGGCTTTCCTAGCAGTCCTGCTATCATCTACAAATAAAACAGTCCCCTCAAACTTTTTAATCTGCTGTTTTTGTGATTCTTTCTTAGGTTCAGCCACATGGAGTTCTAAATCATCTAAAATACTTTCTAAATCTAAAATAAGCAAAGTCTTATCGCCCTCAACTTTGGTAATTCCTGTGATCTTATTGCCATCTACCGTATTATGCGAGCTAAAAGTAGCCGGTTCTACATCACTCCAATCAATGCGGCGGATGCGTTTGGCTTCATGCACCACAAAACCCATTTTGACATTGCTAAATTCAGTGATCACCACCACTTTTTCTACAACGCGCTTTTCATCAGGGACAATCCCAAGCCAAGTAGATAGATCAATTAGAGGAATGATTGTAGAGCGCAGATCAAAAACACCTAAGATATAGTTTAAATTGGTGGGGAATTCAAAGATTTCAGGCATCATGATAATTTCTTGTACTTTAGAAACATTGATTCCATAAATGCCCTCATAGGGTTTATCCCCCTGCAAGCCAAAAATTCTAAAATCCACCAACTCAATTTCTCCTAAATTCAACGCCGTATCTAAACTTTGCTCTGTCAAAATTATTCCTATTGGGTGGTTTAATGGCTTGATTTTACCCTAATTTCTATTAGTTTAAACAGCGGATTTGTAACCCTGTTTTAATCCCTGTGTATTGGCAAATTTCTTGGTTATGATAAAAAGAGGGCAAAGCTATATACAACAAATCTTGATTAGACTTATAAAAACGGCCGATGTGAAAATGCCCCTCAATAACACCGCCTAAATCAAGCGTAGGGGCGATCTTATTGCGCCAATGTTTATAGCAAGCTAGGCGTTGCTTACTAAAGTCTTTAAAGACTTCTTGATTTGGTCTTAGAGATCTAATTTTCTTACGATAAATAGGGGCTGTAAGGGGGGCATAAAGGGGGATTATTTGATCTAAAAATCCTAAAGTCTTGATAGAAAACCGGCTAGATAAAAGCCTAATATAAATTTCATACCCCCATTTTAAAAATAAATCCCCATGGGCTAATAAAAAGAGTTTATGTTGGCAAATAAAGGGAATGGGCTGGATCTTTCTAGGATAAATTTGGATATTTTTTAAGTAGGGAAGTTGGTCTAATCCAAAATCGTGGTTGCCCTCAAAATAAAAAAGGGTACTTTTTTGGCTAAGTAATTCTAGTTGTTCTAAAATACGGATATAAGGCTTATAACTACTTTTGACACTGCCTACTAAAATCTGAAAAATATCCCCCATTAAAAAAAGCTGGCTGGGCGGATTAGCTAGAAGGTGATCTAAAAGGTTGGGGAAGTGAGATAAACCCTCTTGGTGGTGGACATCAGATACAAAAATAGCCCCTTCAAGGACTGGCTGGGCTACTCTCACCCCCCGCCCATAAACTGCAAGCACTCTAAGCGATCGTTTTCTTGTAGCGTTGTATTTTCCCAATTCTCTTTTTTAACTACCTTTTCATTTAGGGCTACTGCGCATACATGTTTTTCAATCCCTAGTTGTTTAATAACCGCATGGACATTTAAAACTTCTACAAACTCTTTAGCCTGCCCATTGACAAACACCTGCATAAGACTCCTTTCTAAAAATCTCTTCATTACATGCTAGCATAGTGGTACTAAAATCGCGTTGTAAATCATTTTTCTAAAATGAAAATAAATTTTGCCCATGCTAGAATGGTGCTTTTAAACCAACATAAGGAGCTTTGTATGGATAAGCAATTTATCCTTGATCACATGAATAAAAACCATGTTAAAGACATGGAGGCCTTGCTAGCTAAGTTTGGAAATGTTAAACATGCCCAAGAAGTGCATTTAAAAGAAGCCACCTTTGAGCATATTGAAATTGGCTACAGCGCAGAGGGTAAGCAAAATAGCTTAAAAATTGATTACCCCTCTAAAGTAAGCGATTTTAATGGGGTTAAAGATGCCATTATTAGTTTATGTACTTCTATCCCACAAACCACCGATTTACATGGCGTGCAACAAGATTTAGAAAACTTCCGTGCCGGCTTTAGCAGTGTGTGTATTGCTAGCCTTAGCCCAGAAAATCAAGTGGTTTGTTCTTATAGTGCTTTGTTAGTAGATGAGCTAGAGGGCCATCCTCAATTTTATATTTATGTCAGCGAGGTAGCCGAGCATTTTAAAGCCTTTAAAGCCCACCCAGACAATGTAGAAATCATGTTTTTAGAAGATGAAGCTAGCGCTAAATCCCCCATTTTACGCCGTCGTTTGCGCTATAAAACCCACCTACACTTTATAGACAGGGGGGCGGAGTTTGATCGCGTCTATGATAGCTTTTTAAATAAACATGGCAAAGGAAGAGGGCTAGAAACTATCCGCCACATGCAAGATTTTCATTTGATCAAATTAGAATTTATCAAGGGTCGTTTTGTAAAAGGGTTTGGTCAGGCTTATGATGTAGATGCCCATGGCAATCTTTCTTATGTCGGAGGCAAGGGCAACCCACATACTGGCCACCCCCATCATTCTAAACATTAGCTTTAGGTGGCTTAGCTTAGTTGTTTTTTAGGCTATCTGTGCTAAAGTCGCCACTTGCTTTATGCAAAATCACACACGCCCAGCCTTAAAGTGTTAAAGGGGCGTGGAGGCAAACTTTAAGGAGAATTGATGATTACTATGAAAGATTTATTGGAATGTGGCGTACATTTTGGCCACCAAACAAGGCGTTGGAATCCTAAAACCGCGCGCTTTATCTTTGGTGTGCGTAAAAATATCCACATCATAGACTTACAAAAAACCCTGCGCTATTTTCGCTACACTTATAACATCGTTAGAGACGCTAGCGCTGAGGGCAAAACAATCATGTTTGTAGGCACTAAAAAGCAAGCTAGCGACACTTTAAAAGAGTATGCTACTCAGGTTAATGTCCCCTATGTTAATTATCGCTGGTTAGGCGGCATGCTCACTAACTTTAGCACGATTAGAAAATCTGTACGCAAGTTAGAAATCATGGAAGAGATGGAAAATAGCGGCCAAATTGATCTACTCACCAAGAAAGAAAAACTCATGATCTTGCGCAAAAAGGAAAAGCTAGAGAAGTATTTAGGGGGCGTGCGCCATATGAAAAAGATGCCAGATATGATGTTTATTATTGATGTAGTCAAAGAAAAGATCGCCGTTGCTGAGGCTAGAAGATTAGGTATTCCTATTATCGCTCCCCTAGATACTAACTGCGATCCAGATTTGGTTGACTACCCTATTCCGGGTAATGATGATGCGATTCGCTCTATTGCTTTATTTTGTAAAGAAATGGCAGAGGCCATTACAGAAGGGCGCGAATTAGTGGGCAAAAGCGAGGAAGTGGTAGAAGAAGTGGTAGAAGAAGTGGTAGAAGAAATGGTAGCGGTGAGTGGGGCTGAGCAAATTTTAGAGGAAGTGCAAGAGCAAGCGCAAGAATTAGGAGAAAGCCATGAGTAGTGTAAGTGCAGCGCAGGTCAAACAGCTTAGAGAAATGACAGATGCGCCTATGATGGATTGTAAAAAGGCTTTAGTAGAATGTGGCGGGGATTTAGAAAAATCGGTGGCATATCTGCGTGAAAAGGGTTTAAGTAAGGCCATTAAAAAGGCTGATCGCGTGGCAAGCGAGGGGGTGATTGCTTTAGATGTGGATAATAAACAGGCCATTATGTTAGAGATTAATAGCGAAACAGACTTTGTGGCTAAAAACGAGCATTTTAAAGCGCTAGTACAACAAACCCTTAAACTAGCAAAAGATCAACATATCTCAAGTGAGCAAGCGCTTTTAAAAGCCTCTTTAAATGGGCAAAGCTATCAGGATTATTTGCACGCGGCTATTGCTAAGATTGGGGAAAATATTGTGGTGAGGCGTTTGATCTCTATGCAGGCTAAATCTAATGAGGTGATTAATGCCTATTTGCATGCTAACCACCGCGTGGGGGTGGTGGTTAAAATAGTACACCAAAACCCCAAACATGCCCCAGAACTCAAAGAACTAGCCCGCCAAATTGCCATGCACGCAGCTGCAATGAAGCCGGTTGTACTGAGCTATAAAGCCTTTAGTCCGGAGTTTATAGCCAAAGAAAAGATTGCCTTGATAGCTGAGATAGAAAAGGAAAATGAGGAGGCTAAACGCTTAGGCAAGCCTTTAAAAACCATGCCTACTTATGTTAGCCGTGTGGAATTAACCCCTGAGGTTTTAAGCGCGCAAGAGGAGGTGTTTAAAGAGGAGCTACGCGCCCAGAAAAAGCCAGAAAAGATTTTTGAAAAGATCATTCCGGGTAAAATGGAGCGCTTCATTGCAGATAACACCCTTTTAGATCAACGCCTCAGCCTTTTAGGGCAATTTTTTGTGATGGATGAGAAAAAGACTATCCAGCAGATTTTAGAGGAAAAGAGCGCGCAAATGCATGACAAAATAGAAATTGTGGAGTTTGTGCGTTTTGAAGTGGGCGAAGGGATTGAGAAAAAAAGCGAGGATTTTGCAGCTGAAGTGGCCGCACAAATGCAGTAAGGAGAGTTTATGGGGCGCTATCTTTTCACCTCAGAGTCGGTTACAGAGGGGCATCCAGATAAAATGGCCGATCAAATCAGCGATGCCATTTTAGACTATATCATTGAGCGCGATGAAGGGGCGCGGGTGGCGTGTGAAACTTTATTAGCTAATGGGTTTTGTGTGATCACAGGCGAGCTTAAAACCCGCGTCTATGCCCCCATGCAAGAAATTGCCCGCGGTGTGATTAAAGACATTGGCTATACCGATGCGCTTTATGGATTTGATTATAGAAGTGCGGCCGTACTCAATGGTATAGGCGAGCAAAGCCCAGATATTAACCAAGGGGTGGATAGAGCTGATGGCGAAGTGGGCGCAGGTGATCAAGGCTTGATGTTTGGCTATGCTTGTAGCGAGACACAAAATTTTATGCCCCTAGCCATTCATCTTGCCCACGCAATCACCTCAGGTCTAGCTCAGGCTAGAAAAAGCGGCTGTTTACCCTTTTTAAGACCCGATGGCAAGGCACAAGTAACCGTGCGCTATGAGGGGCATAAACCTATTGGGATTGATACGATTGTGATCTCCACCCAGCACTCCCCAGAGATCGATCAAAAATCCTTAAGAGAGGCTATCATTGAGGAGATTGTGTATAAGGTTTTGCCTCAAGAATTTATCAACGATGATATTAAGTACCACATCAACCCTACAGGTAAATTTGTTATCGGCGGGCCACAAGGCGATGCGGGTTTGACGGGTCGTAAAATCATTGTAGATACTTATGGCGGGAGTTGCCCGCATGGAGGCGGGGCTTTTAGCGGTAAGGACCCCTCAAAGGTGGATAGAAGCGCAGCTTACATGGCGCGTTATATCGCTAAAAATCTTGTAGCTAGCGGGGTTTGTATGCGCGCTACGGTACAACTTGCTTATGCAATTGGCATTGTTGATCCTATCTCAGTTTATATCAACACCCATAATACTAGCTCTTATAGCCCGGAGGTGCTAGAATCATGCGTGCGCGCCCTGTTTAAACTCACACCAAAGGGCATTATGCAAAGTCTTAATCTATTGCGCCCCATTTATAGAAAAACCGCCACTTACGGGCATTTTGGACGGGAGGGTTTTAGCTGGGAGGCATTAGACAAGGTGGAGGCGATTCAAGATTTTTTAGGCAAGAGCGTTTGAGGGTCGCTTACAAATAAAAAATTACAAGGGCAAAAAGCTTAAAAATTTTATAAAGGCAGAATAACTTAGGTGTTTGCTTTAAAACAAGGCCTCAGCTCTAGCTATTGCTAGAAAGCGCTCTATCCCCCGTTGGCGTCTTTGTAAAAAACAACAACACACCAAAACCCTTAAGCCTTGACTTACGCACTTAATTAGAGCAACAAGCCTTTAATCTTTAGCGCGCGCATAACCCTGTACTTTTACGCATTTGCTCCCAAGGAAAAACAAATAGCGGGGTAAAGGCCAACTTTCTAGGGTTACAGTGGTGTTGATAAGTTCCCCTTCACTTTTGCCTAAGCTTTTAGCGTAAGCATCAGCTTGATCTTGTGCTTGTTGCATGGCCTCTTTTTTGAGATTTTCTATCCCTTTTTTGCCATAGGGCCAAATAGGCCACATTTTTTGTTTATTACAACTGTATCCATGAATGGGTTTTACCTGTCCAGTAGTGGGCTGGCCTGGATTGATGCTAGCAACCTTAGAACAGCCTAACATGAAAAAAGCGCCAACTAATCCCATACCCCCCCATTTGATCAGAGAAGAACTAAACATAAAAACCCCCTGTAAAGATTTCTATTTATAAGACTCTCAGTTGGTGGAGTGTAGGGGGCTCGAACCCCTGACCTCAACGCTGCCAGCGTTGCGCTCTCCCAAACTGAGCTAACACCCCAACAAGAATTGCCTATTTTAACATGCCCAAACATAAAAAGCAATAAATTAACCATGCAGTTCTTGATAATGCTTGCTATATTCTGCTTGCATATACGCCTCTAATTCTTGATACCAATTGCTGCTTAAATCTGGCTCAAAGGCTTTTAAAAGCACCATGCGCAGGTGTGTGGCATGCGATTCTAAAGGCTTAGTGTTAAAAATTTTACGGGTATTGAGTAATAAAATAGGCTGGATTTTAAGTCGGAGTTTTTCGGCTAAAACCCTAGCCCCGGGTTTAAAGGGTAAAAACGCTCCCTCGCCCCTGCCCCGCGTGCCTTCTGGAAAGATCACCAGTGGACGCCCTTGATCTAATTTTTCTTTAGCAATTTTAATTAAAGAGGCTAAACCTCTTCTATCGTCTCGATCAATTAAAATCATTTCAGGGGTTTTAAGCGCATAGCCATAGTAGGGAATGTCGCCTAATTCTTTTTTAGCAATCCAGCAGATATTGCTAGGGTGGTAGGCCTCTAAACAAATAATATCAATGATGCTTTGGTGGTTGAGTACAATTAAACTAGCGCTAGTATCAAATTCGCCTATTGTTTCTAAGGGCGAGCCCATTAAAAAGAAGAAAGAACGGCACCATTTGCGAGTCCGGCGCGAATTGTTGTGTTTGCGGGTAAGAAAATTCATCAGGATAATAAAGCCAAGCCCTAATCCGACCACCAACAGCGCATAAATCCCGCGTATCTTACTCCACATCTTCTTTTCTCACCCAGCCTATTTTTTCATCTTTAGTCATGATTTTATAATACTTAGCATGCGAACCGATGATTTTTACATGTAAAACCTGCTTAGGAATGGCTAGTAAAGTGGAATTTTCTGTGGGTAAAATTTTAATTTCTGCTTGCGCCTTTAAAAGCCCATTGCGATAAGTAGAAAAGATATTAAACAACAACACACCTAGCAAAATCACAGCAAAAGAGAGGGTGGTTTTTTTATAAGAGGTAAGAAAGCAAAGTGCTAGCATCACCAGTAATAAAAAGATTAAAAGCAAGTTAGAAAAGAGTAATAAATTATTCTTAGGTTTGAGGTTGCTTTGTGTACTCACACTCTCATCAATGGGGATCAGAGAAAAATGCAATTCCTTAAACTGCTCCTCCTCTAAGGAAAAGTAATTAAAGGAAAGAGATTGCATATTTTTAGGCAAAATGCAGTAATAGAGCCCGCTAGAATGATCTATCCCAAAATGCGTGCTTTCAAACCCCTGTTTGATACTCCCTGCAATTTTAAGATCCTCTAAATTCGCTCCCTTAGCTTGTATCTCAAAGACTAAAATATTATGGGTGCTATCATACTCTTTAACCTTATAACCTATAACTTTTAAGTTACGCGCGACCACCCCCACATAATTAGGGTGTAAAGAAAGATCAAGCACTTGTAAAGCAATACTAGGCGCGCTAGAGCTATCTACATAGCCTTGATCTTTAACAAAGGCACTCACTTTAAGTTCAGGAATTACTGCCTGAGTTCCCATTACTTTATAAATATAGGTTGCGCTAAAAGTATCGTTGCCTAAATCTTTCCAAGCGGGTGTGAAATTAAGGCGCTTGAGTTGTTTAGAATCTGGAATTTTAGAGAGTTCAGCGCCTAAAAATTTGGCTTGTGGGAAAAGTAAAAGGTTATATTGTACAGAAACACTTTGCCCCACATACACAGGTTTACTACTCAGTTCTTGTAAATTTAACACCTTAAGATAAACAACCTTAGCCTTAGGCTCTTCCTCTGCGTATAAACCTAATAAGAAAAGTAAAAACCCTAAAATATAGCCTATAAAATGCCCCAACCCTATTTTTTTACTTATGCGCGCTCTCTTTTTTAGCAGCCATAAGAATATCCCACACCTTAAGCGTATCAATTGCAACTTTAAGCTGGATATCTGCGTTGATGTCCTTAAGCGTGATGGCCTTTTCCTCTTTATTCTCTTTTTTACCCGGGGTGGGTTTTTTATTGTCTTTTTTGGTGTTTAACTCTTTGAGTTCTTGTTGTAAATGGTGTTTTAAGTCGGCTTCTTTCAAGCTAAACTTGCTTCCATCTTGGGGTACACTGCCCGGATAAATTAAAATATCTGGTTTGATTCCTACTGCTTGAATAGTGCGCCCGCTGGGCAAATAATAGCGAGCAATGGTGATTTTAATCGCCTCGTCTCTGCCTACAGGGAAAGTTGTTTGTACACTACCCTTACCAAAGGTGTCCTCACCAATGATAATTGCCCTTTTGTGATCTTGGAGCGCACCGGAGACAATCTCGCTAGCACTAGCTGTACCGGCATTGACTAGTACGGCAATGGGCAAGTTAGCATAAGGGGCTCTGCCATTGGCGCGGTATTCAATGTCTTCAGATTTAATGCGCCCTTTTTGCGAGACAATGATGCCATGCTTGATAAAGAGATTGGAAAGATCGATGGCTTGGTTGAGTAATCCTCCCGGGTTAGAGCGCAAATCTAGTACAATTCCTTGTAAATTTTTAGCCTTGTTAAGTTCGCCAAGTACGCCTTTAACCACATTGCGATCAAAGGAATTAACCCGTACATATAAAAAGTTTGTGCCCTCAATTTTTTTAGCGTGTACGGATTTAATTTTAATGATGTCGCGAATCATTTTAATCACAATGGGTTTAGGTTCAGATTTGCGCACGATAGTAAGTTCAATAGGGGTTTTAGGCTTGCCTCGCATTAAATTAACCGCATTATCAATACTCATGTTAAGCGTGCTTTCTTGGTTGATCTTTAAAATCACATCTCCAGCTTTGATCCCAGCTTTAAAGGCGGGTGTATCATCTAGGGGGGCAATCACTGTAAGCGCGCCATCGCGAATTCCAACCGTAATACCTAATCCTCCAAACTCACCCTCTGTTTGGGCTCTAAAATCTCTAAACTTCTTAGCCGTTAAGTAAGAGGAGTGGGCATCTAAATTACTTAAAAGCCCATCAATGGCCTTATCTACAATATCATTAATGCTCACCTCATCTACATAGTAGCGCTCAATTTCCTCCACCACGCTAGAAAATTTCTTTAAAGCATTGAGCCGTTCGGCAGTGGTGGGTTTGTTATTTTTTTTAAAGCTTCTGGCATGCGTGGGGGTAACCTGAGCCACTTCTAAACTATGGGCTACCAGCCATACACTCAAAATAGACGATACAACCCCCATTGTAAAATACTTGTTCATCATTTCCCTTATCTAATTATTCGCGTTAAAACCGCCATTTTATCTAAAAAAGCGCGATTTTACAATTTAAACTTTATTTTAGTCTGTATTAAACTCCCGCCCACTATAATCGCTAAAACCCAACCCTTAAGGTTATTATTTGCAGTCTTTGCAACTCTACCAGAGTGTTTTGCATTTTTTTCTTGATCCAACCCAAACTCTTCTCTCTAATTTAGGGACTCAGATTTTAGAGTTGCCACAATTTTCTTTATTTTGTAATCTGTGCATGGTTTTAGCCTTGATGTTATGGGCTTATCAAAGAGTACGCGCCTTAGACTTTTTTAAATGGAAAACCCTTTTTAGCCTCGCCTCTTTTGCTCTCTTTTTTACTCTCTTTAATTATGCAATCCACCACCCCCAAGATTTTTACACACAACTTAAACACCTCATCTTCTACCCGGCCAATACTTTAACAGAGCTTATCCATGCAAGTTTAAAAGCCTCTGCATCTGCTCTTGATTTAGAAGAAACCCATTTAGATTTAGAATTTCTCATTAACCAAAGTTTTCATACCCTTGTTTTACTCATCAGCCAAATTAAGCCTATCAACCTAGAAACCCTTATTTCTGTCATGCTAATTTTAACCCTTGTTATATCTCAAGGGATACTTCTTATTTATATTCTAGCTTTAACTGTAATGATCTCTATTGAGCTGTATTTATGGCTAGCTTTGGCTATTTTTATCTTGCCACTTGGATTATTTGGTTTGCGCCTACTAGGGCTATATTTTAAAAAGTGTTTGGCTTTAAGTTTTTATCAGCCCCTTATCATTCTTATAGCCTTTTATAACGCTAAAATTCTTAAAACCCTCATTATTAATATCCCACCTACTCCGCTGCAATCGCCCACCCCTTCACTCATAGAAAACTATTTAATTTTAATTGCTAGCACCCTTTTAACGCTTTTTTTAACCAAGAGAGT
The DNA here is from genome assembly GCF_902196125.1 of Helicobacter suis. GTDB lineage: Bacteria > Campylobacterota > Campylobacteria > Campylobacterales > Helicobacteraceae > Helicobacter > Helicobacter suis_B. Next base: position 10,160 of record NZ_CABIKG010000004.1, on the reverse strand, counting down.
CCCTATTTTTATCAATGGGCTTTTTGGTACTAAAGGTTGGTTAGCTAATCTAGCTAGCATTAGCACAGCTAGTAAAAATTTAGTACGCCAACACACCCAAAGTTTGTTAACCTCCTTTATATCCTCTGATATAACCACCAAGCACACCACCCATACCAGCACACAAGAAAAACAAGAACCCTCTTTTAGTATACAAACCCTCTCAACAGCCCAAATCCAGATTCAAAACGCTTCTAAGGAACACTCATGAAATTTTCTTTTCTTTTATTCTTAAGCATTGTTCTACATGCTTGTAGTAGTAAATTCCATGAAATGCAAAAAAGCCCCTGTGCTTTTTCTCATATTTTAGAAACACAGAAAGCGTTAATTCTAAGCTAATTACACATTTTATTTACTTTTTGTTTGCTTTGCTACACTTACATACCCGTGCTGTTTCTCATACGATTATTTTTTAAGGTTGATTTTATTATGAATTTATAGAATGTATCATTTTTTTTATCTGGAGTACGCCCATGAATAAAGAAATTTTAATCCCTCCCATTCTTGTTACAGCTCTCTTTGCTAACCCTCCATTACCATCGCCTGATATTTCTTTCTTTTCAAAAACTCTTCATGAAGACCTAGAAGCCCCAAGTATTAATACTCTAATTTTAAATTTCAAAGACAAATGCAAAGCCTGCGTATACACCACCCCCATACAACAAAAGGGTTTAGCCTTTTTAGAGGCCTTACTCCCTTTAAATGTCCATGATACAAACTTACTTAAACCTACTAGACATTTAATTTATTCTCTAGGTTTTGATCAAAGAGTAACCTCTGTTGTACAAACCAGTACGGCTATGCAATCTGCACTCAAAATTTATACAATCGTCAGTGCCCATTTAAGAGCGCTTGATAGACCCCTTTATAGAGCTTTTACACAGAGATTTTTAGCTTTTAAAGCTACACTCTTACCCCAATTCATGCAAGTAGCCACCACCCAACTTATCTTTCCCTCACCCCTCCCCTTTGCAACAAAAGCACTGATTGAAAAATTTAAAAGTGTACAAGAGCATATGCAAACCCACCCAAATGATCCTAATCTCAAACAAGCCTTGCAATCTCTTTTAGATAGCATTAATCAAAATAGCGGATCTGTCCATGCTAAGATTCGATCCTATTTGCTAGCTAATACCCTCAAATCCATAGCCCAGAGTTTATCTAATACTCCCTTTGATAATATCTGGTTAGAAACACCTGATTTAACCCTTTATACTAACCACATCTTGCATGTTTATCACACCCTTTTAGCTCCCTCTAACCATAGTTTAGAACGCTATTTAGAAACTTTCATGGTAGATAATGCTGATAATTCCCCCCACATCACCCATAAGTTAGAACATGTTTATCATAGCCTAGAAAAACTCAAGAGTCGCTACTCACACCATGCTTGTTTTAGCCATGAACAAGCAATTATCCATGATCAGCAGAATTTATCCGTGATTTTAAGAATTTTATACACCCTAGATCAAAACCCCCAAGTCAACACCACCATTAATCACATTTCAGATGTGCTTGCCTGTTTGCAACTCTACCAAGTCGTGTATAACATTCCTTTGTATGCTTTCACTAATAAGATTTTATATGGCGTTATAAAAGTACCCATGCTCTCTTTTGATCTCCCCCATTTTAAGCAACTTGAATCCCAAATCGTGGTTTTGAAAAGAGCTTTAGATAGCCATGACACTATGCAAGCTGAAAAATCTTTAAAAATGTTGGTTTCACAAATCTCTAATTCTTATACCCGCGTGCGTACCTTTGAAACCAAGCATGAAGCCATTGAAGAAACCAATACCTATTACCGCGCGCTTAGAAGCCAGCTAATTGCCATTAACACCTCCATTCATGGGCCAAAGCTTAGTTTTAGTTATTTTTAAACATGCGCTTTAAAAAGTAAAACAAAACCACCAAACATAAAGCACCCCCGATAAAGCCTATTATCTTAGAAAGAGTAAGGCTAGCAATAAGAAAGGCTAGCATCGCACAAGCAGCCGTAAGCGTGGCATAGGGTAGTTGGGTTAAAAAATGGCTTTGAACCGAACAACCCGCCCCTGTGGCTGATAAAATCGTTGTATCTGAAATAGGCGAGGCGTGATCGCCATAAACCGCCCCTGATAAAATCGCTGAAACCACTAGTACAATATCACCCCCCACCACGCTAAGCATTCCCGTGCCAATAGGAAGCATGATCGCAAAAGCCCCCCAACTAGTGCCGGTGCTAAAGGCAATAAATCCTGAAATTAAAAATAATAATAAGGGCATGAGTAAAAACACGCCCTGGAAATGCGCGATCAAACTAGCTAAATATATCCCCGTTTGTAAATCATCTCTAATCATAGGCCCAATGGCCCAAGCCAAGATCAAAATTACAATCGCAGAGGCCATGCTTTTAAACCCCTGATAGATCAAAGAAAAAAGGCTATTTGGTGGTAAATAGCGCCAAGCTAAAAAAAGACAAAAGATTAAAGAAATAATCCCCCCTACAAAGAGAGAAAGCGCGCTATTAATATGGCCTAAAATATCTAAAAAATCTTTGTGATCACTCCCTACATAGCCTGTATAAAACATTAAAATCGTGGTACTCACAAGAAGCATAGCAATGCTTAAGAGTAAAATAGAAAGAGGGGCTTTTTTAAAGGGTTGGATTTTTATCTCTTGCACGCCTACATTTTGGTATTTTTGCATAGCCGGCAAATTAATTTGCCAAAGAATGGTTAAAAACACAGCTAAGAGTGCAAACCACGCGTAATAATTACTCAGCGTACTTTTAAGTAGCAAAGCAAACCCCTCTTTAAGCAAGGGCGAGCCCTCATTTTGCATCACCCCCACGATATAAGCCCCCCAGCTAGAAAGCGGTACAAGCAAACACACAGGCGCTGAGGTTGAATCAATAATATAAGCTAGGCGTTCACGGCTTGATTTATGCGCATCATTTAAAGATTTGCTAATTTGGCCTACAATTAAAGCGTTAAAATAATCATCAATAAAGATCACAATCCCGGCTATAAGTGCAATGCCCTCTGATTGGCGCGCGCTTTTAACATGGTTTTTAGCCCAACGCACAAAAGAGTTAATCGCCCCGCTGCTAGCAATAATCTGGCTTAAAATCCCTAGTAAAATCAAAAAGCCAAAGACATATAGGCTATTTAAATTAGGGATTAGGCCTTGTGGTTGCTTGTGATAAAACACGGCGCTAGTTTTTGTATAAAGATAGATCACAAGACTAGAGAGATGCCCATCTGTGAGCAATAAAGCGCCTAAAACCATGCCGCTAAAAAGCGCAAGGGTTACTCTGCGCGTAAAAATCACCATAGCAATTACAAAAAGAGGTACAAGTAGGCTTAAGGGAGAATGTCCCAAGAAATTCCTTAAGAGAATGTGGCCGGGAGAGAGGGATTTGAACCCCCGGAGGTGTTACCCTCAACGGTTTTCAAGACCGCCGCTTTCAACCGCTCAGCCATCTCCCGCTAAGAAAAAGTTAAATTTTTGGAGGCGACGCCCGGATTTGAACCGGGGAATCAAGGTTTTGCAGACCCATGCCTTACCACTTGGCTACGTCGCCATGGTGCCCAAAGCCGGACTTGAACCGGCACGGTATTGCTACCGAGGGATTTTAAGTCCCTTGTGTCTACCTATTCCACCACCTGGGCAAGGCTAGGCGCGCCCGCCTAGCATAAATCAAAGTTAATTGCCTCTAACTACTGTCGTGTATATGCCAACAATACCTAAAACATTGGCTACCGTGCGATCTACCGTATTAATCTGAACGATACCGCCATTTTTAGCCGCCTTTTCTACAGAACAATCACCGGCAGCAAAAATGCCAAGAATACTAAAACAATTAGCATGCCCCTCTTTAGAAGATCGCATATCATTTCCAGAAACCGGGAGTTTTACCATCGTAGCAAGCCCGCCAACTGGAAGAGGCTGAGCACAGCCACTAATTAATACTCCGGCACACACACACACACTAGTTTAGAAGCATTTAACATTTAAAACCTCTTAAAATGAAAATTGGAGCGGGAAACGGGGATCGAACCCGCGGCCCCGACCTTGGCAAGGTCGTGCTCTACCACTGAGCTATTCCCGCACAATAAAAACGCCTATTTTAGCAACATTTATTCAACAAGTCAAGTTAAGCGCGTCTTTAAAAGTTGCTTTGTGTAGGGGTGTTTGGGGGCACTAAAAATACTTTTAGTTAATCCACTCTCTACAACTTGCCCTTGTTCTACCACAAGAACCCGATCACACATGTTTTCAATAACATCTAAATCATGGCTAATAAAAATATAACTAAGGCACATCTTTTCTTGCAACTCTAAAAGCAAATTAAGTACTACCTTTTGTAAACTCTTATCTAAAGCCGAAGTAGGTTCGTCCATTAAAACCACCTGTGGGCGGTTGATAATAGCCCGTGCAATGGCTACTCTTTGGCGCTGGCCTCCGCTTAACTCAAAGGGATAACAATTTAAATACTTAGCTTCTAACCCTACCGCCTCTAAACTCTTTATAGCTAGATTTTTGTCTAAAGAGTTTGAGCCTTCTAATAAAATATCTTGTACACTCCAGCGGGGGTTTAAAGAGGCATAAGGGTTTTGAAAAACTATTTGTAGGGATTTTCTTAAGGGTCTAAAGTCTTTAGAGTTAAGAGAATGGATAGGCTGATCTAATAAATAGATTTCTCCTTGAGCTTTAGCAAGTTTTAAAATCCCTAGTGCTAGCGAACTTTTTCCACTACCAGATGCCCCCATCACACCTAAAGTTTCTTGGGTGTGTAGGCTTAAATTAACCCCGCTAATAGCTTGGAAAATAAAATCTTTGCCTAAAAATCTCTTTTTTGTATAGTACACGCCAAAGTCTTTAAGCAATAAAACCTCTTGCTTTCCCGGTTGCATTTTCTTAGCTGTGAGGTGGCGCGCATTTAAAAGAAGTTTTGTATAAGAGTGTTTGGGGTTTTCAAAGAGTTCTTCTGTTGTGCTATGCTCACAGATTTTACCCTTTTGCATGACATAAACATGTTCAGCCACCTGTTTAATCGCCCCTAAATCATGGCTAATGATTAAAATAGCCATTTGGTTTTGCACACTCAAGTACAAGAGTAAATCTAAAATCTGCTTTTGAATCTGTGCATCTAAGGCGGTGGTGGGTTCATCACAAATTAAAAGCTTAGGACGGTTAATTAAAGCCATAGCCAAAGCCACGCGTTGGTTTTGCCCTCCACTAAGTTCATAAGGGTAGCGATTTAGTAAATCTAAAGAAAGCCCCACTTGATTTATCACTTCTAAAAGGTGATCATGGGCGCTAGATTTAGAGAGTTTATTGTGTAAGAGAAGCGTTTCTAAAATTTGTTTGTGGATTTTATGTAAGGGATTTAAAGCCAAAAGGGGTTCTTGTGCGATATAGCCAATTTGTGCGCCTCTAATCATTCTTAATACAGAAGTTTTAAGGCTTAATAAATCCACACCCTCAAATATAATTTTTCCATGAGTGGCGCGGATAAAGGGCACAAGCCGTAAGATTAATTGGGCTAGCGAGCTTTTCCCGCTCCCACTCTCCCCGACTAAACCTACCCTTTGCCCGGACAATATCTCTAAATTAATCTCTTTTAAATAAAAATCTTGCCCGATCTTTGCTTCTAAATTTTGGATACTAAGTAGGGTTTTACTGTCCACTGAAGGCATCGCGCACCCCCTCCCCGATAAAAACTAATAAAGAAAGTAAAGTTGCAGTCGCAAAAAAACCAACTAAGGCTAAATGGGGCGCATAAAGGTTATTTTTGCCTTGATTGAGCAATTCGCCTAAAGAAGCGCTCCCAACTGGCATGCCAAAACCTAGAAAATCTAAACTCACTAAAGTGGTGATACTCCCTGCCATGACAAAGGGCATATAAGTAATGGTAGCCACTAGGGCGTTAGGCAAAATATGATAAAAAATTACGCGCATATCACTCACTCCTAGCGTATAAGAGGCTTTGACATAATCCATATTACGCCCCCTTAAAAATTCAGTGCGCACCACTTGGGCTAAACCCATCCAGCTAAAGGCTAAGACGAGTAATAAAAGCCACCAAAAACTAGGGGTAAACATGCTAGAGAGAATCATCAGTAAAAAGAGCATGGGTACAGCGCTCCAAATCTCTAAAAAGCGCTGGCCAAATAAATCAATAAGACCACCATAATAACCCTGAAAAGCCCCCAAAGCTACGCCTAAAAACACGCTACACACACTTAAAATCAATCCAAATAAAATAGAAACCCGGTAACCATAAACCAAACGCGCTAAAACATCGCGGGCTTGATCATCAGTGCCTAAAAGGTGCTTAAGACTAGGGGGGGTGGGCGCGCTTTGTTTAAGGTCCATAATAATGGTGTTATAAGAGTAGGGCACTAAAGGCCAGATCACAAAGGCATTTTTAAGCAGGTGTTCTTTGACATAGGGGTCTGTGTAGTCGGCTGTGGTGTAAAAATCCCCGCCAAAGGTGGTTTCAGGATAATCTTTAAAGAGGGGGAAGTAGCTTTTATGATCTTTGTAGATAAAAAGGGGTTTATCATTGATCCAAAGCTCAGCACTACAAGAGAGTAAAAAAAGCAAACTAAAAATGATAAATGAATAAAACGCCCGCTTATTAGCACAAAAGGCTTTAAGCCGTCTTTGAGAGAGGGAGGTCATGGATTGATTTTAGGCAAAGTGATGCCTTGTTGTCCTTGGTATTTGCCCTGTTTGTCTTTATAGCTGGTGGCACAAATACTATCGCCTTGTAAAAAGATCACCTGCGCGATGCCCTCATTGGCATAAACTTTAGCCGGTAAAGAAGTGGTGTTAGAAATTTCAATGGTGATATACCCCTCAAACTCCGGCTCAAAGGGCGTAACATTGACAATAATCCCACAGCGCGCATAAGTACTTTTACCTAAACAAATGGCGAGTACATCTTTTGGCATGCGGATATACTCTATACTATGGGCTAGTACAAAGGCATTAGGCGGGATAGTGATAAAAGTTTGGGTGTGGATATTCTTAACTAAGTTAGGATCAAAGTTTTTAGGATCAACCACCCCCTCTTGTTGCTCAAAGAGCATAAACTGCGTGCCCACGCGGATATCATAGCCATAACTGCTTAGGCCATAACTGATGATACCTTTGCTCACTTGATTCTCACAAAAGGGTTTAATCATGGCATGTTCTAAACTCATCTTTTTGATCCAAGTATCGGCCTTTAAACCCATATAAACCTCCAAAATCCCCATTATAGCACAGCGATTTAAGCATTTTGGGGCTAAAATATCAATTCTAAAAGGCTTAGCATGCAATCACTTTATAACCTCACTTTTGAAGAATTACAAACCTACGCCACTGATAACCATTATCAACCCTTTGTGGCTAAACAAATTTTTGCTTGGCTTTATCAGCGCTATGCTACCTCTTTTGATCAAATGCATAATTTGCCCAAATCTTTAAAAACAATCCTGCAGAGGGATTTTTGTATCCAAAGTTTAAAGTTGTTGGTTAAAGAGTGTAGCCAAGATAAAAGCGAAAAATGTTTATTTGCCACCCACGATCAACATAGCTTTGAAAGCGTGTTTATGGTGATGAGGGAAAAACAAATAGGGGATAAGGGACAGATTTTAGCACAAGAAAAACTCACCTTTTGTTTGAGTTCACAGATTGGTTGTAAGGTAGGTTGTGTGTTTTGCGCCACAGCTAAGGGGGGATTTGTGCGCAATTTAAAAGCGGGTGAAATTGTAGAGCAGGTGGTGGCTTTAAAGCGCATGCACGCGCTAGAACCCACTAAGGGGATTAATTTGGTGTTTATGGGCATGGGCGAACCTTTGCATAATTTTGAGCAGGTGGTGCGCTCTCTTAAAATTTTAAGCCACCCACATGGGCTTAATATTTCTCCTAAACGCATCACCCTTTCAACCAGTGGCGTTGTGCCTATGATGGACATTTTAGGGGCGCTTAATTTAGGGGTACAGCTAGCTATTTCTTTGCACGCAGTTAATGATGATCTGCGCTCTAAACTCATGCCCATTAATAAAACCTACAATATCCAAGAGTTAATAAAAGCCGCAAGGCGCTTTCCTATCAATGCGCGTAAACGGTTGATGTTTGAATATTTAGTAATTAAAGATTATAACGACGGGCTAGAACATGCAAAGGCTTTGCTTAGATTGCTAAATGGGTTGCGATCTAAAATTAACCTTATCCCCTATAACCCCACGCCTCATTCTAAGTTTGAGCGCCCCGACTTAGAAAAAGTTAAGCAGTTTGCAGACTTTCTTAACCAAAGAGGTTTACTCTGCACCATGCGCCTCTCAAAGGGCTTAGACATCAGTGCAGCCTGTGGGCAGCTACGAGAAAAAACACATAGAATTAGTGGGGCGTAGCGCTTTTAGAAGTGTATTTTTTAGAGGTTTGGCATTTTAAAAGCTTAAAGATCATTTAGTGTTATAGGTTTTGGCGAGGTTTTAAGGGGATAGAGTTTAGGGGCGGTTTAAACTTAAGTAGTTTAATTTGGGATCAAACCTGCGTTAATCTAAAAACTCTAAATACAATGTAAAAAATGAGGTGGGCTAAATCTTGAACTTTTAAGTGTGTTAAAACGCCCTAATACGCAGCATAACACTATAAAGATAGCTATAAAAGGCTCTTGTAATTATTATAGTGATCTGCAGGCTAAGGTGTATAGATCATCGCTAAAATCGCGGTAAAACTCAGAAAAAGCCTCCTGTAATTGTTCAACACGCCTTCTAGCTTGTTCTTGAGCCTCTTTATTGTCTGTAGGCGCATTGCTTGCCATTAACTGGTATTGTATAGCTTGAAAAATTAGCGCGCCTAAAACTTTGTTTGTAGCCTCATCTGCATTAATGGATTGGCAATACATACGGCCTAAACCTAGCGCATAAAGGCCATAAATGGAAGCTATTCCGCTATCGCTACCTAAATTCAAAAACAAGCTAGCTATTTACGCAAATAACCCAAAAGCCACAAGCTTACTTAAAGGCATTTTACAAAATATCGCCACTAAAAAAGCAAGATTTAAGGAATTAATTAGGCTTTCTAAAAATGGGGGTGATATGCGCTTTGGGGTGTTAGAGACAATGCCAATTAAGCTAAAAGCTAAAACGCTAAAAGCTAACCCAGCTAATGATCTCTTTGATTTTTTCTTAGCTAGGGAGGTGTTAGACTCTCCGCTTTTATTAGCCTCCCATAAAGATACAAGAAAGCTAGTGGGGCAAAAGTTAGGGCGGTGGTATGAATTAGAAATTCAAGGCACAGAATTAACCGGTTTAGAACATTTTACAGAAGCGCCTATATTGAAAGAGGGCTTTACAATTCAAAAATTAGACTTTGATGAGTTAGCTAAACGCGCCCCAAGCGAAAAGCCCTATCCCTTTACCCAAAGAGTACTAGCTACTATCAAAAGCGCGCTATTTTTATTAACTTTAGATGATAGGCAGGATTTGCATGTACTAGATAGCCCAAATTATAAGCAAGGGCGGAGTTACTACACAAAAGCCCTTACAATTGAGGAGGTTAGGGAGGCGATCGCGGAAATTAGCGCGATAAATGCCCAAAAAAAATGGAATAAAAAATTAATCATTCACCACCCAAACTTAGAAGGTGTCGTTTTGCCGCATGAAAAAATAGGTATTCAAGAAGCGGTTAAGACAAATTATAGTAAGGTGCACTTCAATAAAAGGGGGTTGCATATTGTGCCATTTTTAGAGGTCAAACATGATTGAATTAAAGGACTATACGAGGTATTGCGGGTGGTTTGTTAGGGTTACTTTAATCAATGATCAAGTTATCTATGAAGGCACTACTATTGAGGGGGTTTTTTTGGGCTATGATTTTGCGGTGTGTAGTGGTGATGAGGGGGGCGATAGCTTGGTAATTGACATGGGTGGCTGGGGATACGATCTATATGTTTCAGACATTAAGGAAATAACCCCGCTGTATAAGCTTGATAATAAAGCTATTCAAGCCATTTTAAAACGCAACTACAACACCCCCGCCACTTGATCTAATAATTCTAAAATCTCGCTTTCATCAATCCCTAAATCTAACGCGGGAGGCTCTTCCGTGTTTGCTTTCTCAATCCTATTTGTTTGCGTGTT
>NZ_CABIKG010000003.1 GCF_902196125.1 Helicobacter suis | reverse complement strand
GCACGCCTCTTCTAAAAATTTATAGCTCAAAGAGGCCTCAGGCACTTCATGCACTCCTAATAATCCTTTAATAAAGGCCTTAAAATTATCTTGATAGATCATGTAAAATTCTATTTTTTTACCAGTAAGAATAGTATGGTAGAGAAAATACCAAATCCCAAAACTTCTAATGCTAGGCCGCCCATTCACACCCCCATCTCTATAGATTTCTAAAGTCTTTTTAATTCCTCCTTGTGCTTGAGAACCCCCAATTTTTTTAACCACCCCCTCCACCACAATCAAATACACCCGCGCGACATTCTTAGTTAAAATACTTTGAGGTAAGGGGTTATTATTTTCATCTCTTAGTTTTTTTAGATAGTGGAAGTTAAGTTTTGTGCTACTGGGTACACATTCCACATCAGCGATCTTAAAAGCTGTCTTGACCTCTGAAATATACATGTTATTCCTTAATAATTAAAAGTTCATGGGATTTTTTAACATGCCCACTATCGCCTCTTTCAAGGCGATTTTTACCCACTCTAGTTTCTCCTTGTCCCATCGTGTATTGCCAAGAAAGTTCTACAATTTTAAAATTCTTATACGCCTCACGCACAAAGGAACAATCGTTATAACTTAAGATAAAGGGACCGGGGCGTTCTTTAAGTAACTTAGCTAATTTTTCATGCGCAAAGCCATTATGATGGATAGGGAAATTGCGCATCGGATAAATCCCTTTAAACATCTTTGAATCCCCCTCTAAAAAATAAGGCGGGTCTAAATAAGCAAAATCTGTAGGATAGGCTAATAAGACTCTAGCAAAGTCTGCACACTCTACACGCAAAGAGGGGGCATGGAAATTTTTAAGCTTGAGTAATGCGTTTTCATAGCGTTTTTTATCCGTATAAATCTTACTCATCCAGCCTAAAAATCCGGGTCCATAACTTAAGTTAAAATTAAAATAATAATCTCTAGCTAAAGTCAGAGGGTCTAGTACGCATTCTTTTTTATAATGTGCTTTTAATTCGGCTTTAATGGTGTTATAAACTTCTAAACAGGGTTCTAGGGCAAGCAAAGCCTTATAAAGGCGCTCTTTATCTTTTAAAAGCACTTGCCAGAAATTAATTAAAATATCAAAAATATCAAAGGCAAGTACTTCTATGCCTAGCTCCATAGCACAAGCAATTTCTACACTACCCCCGCCCATAAAAGGGCTAATTACTCTTTTGACATCTGGCATATGCTCTAAGATTAACCCAACGGCTAAAGACTTACCCCCACCATAGCGCAAGGGACTTTTGGTGTAGCGTTTATACCGTAGCTTTTGTGAATAAAGACTTTTTAAAAATGCGCCCTTTTGCATGGATTAAAAAATACACCCCTCCAGCTAAAAATTATAAATGCCTGATACGCTCATAAGGTTTAGGAATGTCTATATCTTGTCCTAATTGCAAGGCCGCATTAAAACACCAAAACGGGTTTTTTAAAAGCGCACGGGCTAGATAGATCGCATCGGTGGTTTGACTCCCAATAATTCTTTGTACCATTTTAGGTTCTTCAAGCAAACCACCCCCGATTGTAGGTTTATCCAATGCCTCTTTAAGAAATTCTGCTGCTGCAATTTGATAACCCGGATACACCTTAATAGGCGCTTCTACTACCCCCCCACTGCTCACATCTAAAGCATCGTAGAGATGATCAAGAGGTGTAAGAAGTGTGGCTATTTTCTCGGGTGTATTGCCCTCTTTGTGGTAATCTTTAGCTGAAACGCGTAATAAAATAGGCAAATCAACTGCGCCGCGAATGGCCTCTAAAATTTCTTGTAAGAAAAGCGCGCGGTTTCTGCCATAAGAATCGGTGCGTTTATTGCTTAAAGGAGAGAGAAAACTACTGATGAGATAACCATGCGCGCCGTGTACTTCTATAGCATCAAAACCAATTTGTTTAGCTCTTAGCGCCGCGCGTTTAAATTCCTCAATGATCTTTTGAATGTCTTGTTTATTCATTTCTTTAGGCATGGGAAAGTGTTCATTAAAGCGTAAAGCTGAGGGGGCTAAAAGGGTTGTATTTTTTAATTCCACTTTTCTACCCGCATGGGCAAGTTGTATGGCTATTTTAGAGCCATATTGGTGGCATTTTTCTACAATGTGGGCTAAACCTTTGATATGCCCTTCTTCATAAATCCCTAAATCACCCTCAGAAATTCTAGCAGAGGCATCAATTGCTGATGCCTCCACAATGATTAACCCAACCTGTCCGATAGCACGGCTAATATAATGCTGGGTATGCCACTCATTCACATAACCATCTTTAGCGATGTATTGTACCATTGGGGGCATCACCACGCGGTTTTTTAATTCTAAATCTTTAATTTTCCAAGGACTAAATAATTTTATTTTTGTCATTAAAGTTCCTTTCTTTATGGGTTAGAAGAGCTTATTGTTTGTGAAAAAATAATAACTCATGAAAGGTATATTTATAAGACCCCCTCCTCCCCCCTCTTAGGGCTACATCATGCCGCCCATGCCTCCCATACCACCCATGCCGCCCATATCAGGCATAGCTGGAGTAGCCGGTTTTTCCTCTTTAACTTCATGCACAGTGGCCTCAGTTGTCAAAAGTAAGCTAGAAACAGAAACCGCATTTTGTAAAGCAATGCGGGCGACTTTAAGCGGATCAATAATACCGGCCTTAAACATATCCACATATTCGCCGCTGCTTGCATTAAAGCCAAAATGCGCTTCTTTATGTTTTTCTACCTCATTAACCACCACCCCGCGATCATAACCGGCATTGGCTGCAATTTGGGCTAAAGGCGCTTTAATTGCCCGTTTAATGATTTCATAGCCCACTTTTTCATCTTCATGCAATTCTAAATGCACTTTTTGGGCTGCACGGATTAAAGCCGCACCCCCGCCAATGACAATACCCTCTTCAACAGCGGCTTTAGTCGCAGAAAGCGCATCATCTACACGATCTTTTTTCTCTTTCATCTCTACTTCAGAAGCCGCGCCTACTTTAATCACGGCCACGCCTCCGCTAAGTTTAGCTAGCCTTTCTTGGAGTTTTTCGCGATCATAATCGCTAGTGGTAGCCTCAATTTGGGTTTTAATTTGAGCGATGCGATCTTTAACCGCATGGGCTTTACCTTTGCCATCTACGATCGTGGTATTATCTTTATCAATAACAATTCGTGCCGCCACGCCTAGATCTTCCACGCTAGCATTTTCTAAAGTTTTGCCCAGTTCCTCAGAAATAACTTCCCCGCCGGTTAAAATCGCAATGTCTTTAAGCATTTCTTTTCTGCGATCGCCAAAGCCGGGGGCTTTAACAGCGGCTACATTGAGCACACCCCTAAGTTTATTCACTACCAAAGTTGTAAGCGCTTCGCCCTCAATATCTTCAGCGATAATTAATAAAGGTTTGCCCTCTTTCATAGTGCGCTCTAGCAGAGGCAAAATATCTTTCATGCTAGAAATTTTCTTATCGGTTAAAAGAATGTAGGCATTTTCTAGTTGGGTGGTCATTTTTTCTGCATTGGTTACAAAATAAGGGGAGAGATAGCCACGATCAAATTGCATGCCCTCTACCACATCTAATTCGTCCTCAATTCCTTTAGCTTCCTCAACCGTAATAACCCCATCTTTGCCCACTTTTTCCATTGCATCGGCAATGAGCTTGCCAATTTTTTCATCAGAGTTAGCCGAAATGGTGGCTACTTGGGTGATTTCCTCTTTCCCGCCTACTTTTTTGCTTGCCTTTTTAAGTTCAGCAATGATAGCTTCGCTAGCTTTATCCATGCCTCGTTTAACTTCAATAGGATTAGCCCCCGCTGTGATGTTGCGCAAGCCCTCTTTAAAAATGCTATAAGCTAGCACGGTAGCCGTAGTTGTACCATCTCCAGCCGCATCAGCGGTTTTACTTGCCACTTCTTTAACTAGTTGTGCGCCCATATTGGCTACTGGGCAGGATAGCTCAATCTCTTTAGCCACACTCACGCCGTCTTTAGTGATGCTAGGCGCGCCATAACTCTTTTGAATGAGCACATTGCGCCCGCGAGGTCCCATTGTAACTTTAACCGCGTCGTTAAGTTGTTTAACACCTTCAAAAAGTTTACCGCGTGCGCTGTCTGAAAACTTGATCTCTTTAGTTGCCATGATTTGTCCTTTTTAAAATTTTAATATGATAACACCCTTGAGGGTGTGCTAGAAAAAACTAATTGTGGTGGCTATGGCCCTCGTGCTTATTGCCCTTATGTCCATGTTCGTGGCGATGAGAATCCACTACGCCTAAAACATCTTCTAACTCCAAAACGATAAATTCTTTCTCGTCTAAAACGATCTCTGTACCTTTGTATTTACCAAAAGCCACTACATCGCCTTCTTTAAGGCATTTGCATTCCTCGCTAATTTCATGGCTTACAGCTTTTACTACACCCATTTGGGGCTTTTCTTTGGCGTTATCAGGAATGATAATACCAGAAGCCGTTTTCTTTTCTTCTTCTAGTCTTTCAACTAGCACTCTCTTGCCAAGTGGCTTAAACATGGAAACTCCTTTTTTGCAAAAATTAGCACTTAAAAAATTTAAGTGCCACGATTCTAACTAAATATTGCCAAAAAGTCAAGACTTTTACTCAAACTAAAATATTTTTATAAATATATCTTAGCCGTATAGACTAAAGATTTATATGATACTTAATATAAATTTTTTGATAACAGCTACTTTGTTTGATCCATTAGTTAAAATCAAAGTTTTATGTGCTACATTTGAGATTATGATCACTCAGGAGTCTTTAGAACAACTCAAACAAGTAGCAGACATTGTAGAGGTGGTGCAAAGTTACATTGATTTAAAAAGAGTGGGTAGCAATTACCGGGCTATCTGCCCCTTCCATGATGAAAAAACCCCTAGTTTTATGATCAACCCCTCCCGCAATTCCTTTAGGTGTTATGGTTGCTCTAAGGCGGGTAATGCCATCACCTTTGTGATGGAATATGAAAATTTAGATTTTATAAGCGCAGTACAAAAGCTAGCCCATATGTTTAATTTGCCTTTAGAATACACCACAGAGCAAAAACAAACCCTACCCTCCACAGATTTATTAGAAAAAATCGCCCAGTGTTATCAGACTCAACTTAAAAAACACCCTTTAGTTTTAGATTATTTAAAACAAAGAGGGCTTAGTAAGGAGTCTATTAAGACTTTTAATTTAGGGTTTTGTACCTCCCAAAGTGTTTTAGATTTTATCACTCAAGAAAGAATAGATCACAAGAGCCTACTTGAATTAGGGGTACTAGGGGAGGAGAATCATAAGGTTTTTGTGCGCTTTAACCAGCGGCTAACTTTTCCTATCCACAACCCTAATGGTAAAATGGTGGGCTTTGGTGGGCGCATTTTACAAAATAACCCCAACGCGGCTAAGTATATCAATTCCTCTCAATCTGTGCTGTTTAATAAATCTAAGCTACTTTATGGTTACTTCCAAGCCCGCGAGGCCATTTTTAAAACCAAGCAAATTATCCTTACAGAGGGCTATTTAGATGTGATCTTACTCCAGCAGGCTGGCTTTAAAACAGCTGTAGCCACTTTAGGAACGGCGTTAACAGAAACACATATCCCCATTTTAAACCGGGGCGATCCTTCTATTATCTTGCTTTATGATGGCGATAAGGCGGGGTATTCAGCGGCTTTAAGGGCAAGTAAAATCCTCTCTTTGGAGCTTAAAAGGGGGGGTGTGGTACTTTTAAACAATGCATTAGATCCAGCCGACATGATCACTCAGGGTAAAAGTGCAGAACTTGAAGCGCTTTTGCAAAAACCTATCCCCTTTATTGAATTTGTTCTAAAGGGTCTTGTGCAAGCCTATTCTTTAAGCGATGCTTTGCAAAAACAAAAGGCTTTTAAAGAAGTACAAACCTTTTTACATGGCTTGCCTCAGATAGTGCAGGAGGAATATAGGCCTATGGCAGCCTCTCTTTTAAAACTCCCAAGAAATGCCTTTACTTTGAAGAAAAACCCTCTACCTCAGATGCAAGCAGCAGAACGGCTTATTAAAAATCCACTTGAAGAGATTTTAATTAAATACATGGCCTTGTATCCAGAGCTTTTAAAGCAAGCTAGAAATTATATCCATTCTGAAACTTTTGAACACTGCGCGCAAGAATTTAACACCCTTTGCTTAGGGGAGGAGAGTGTACAAATTTTAAATATCAAGTTAGATAATCGCCTGCCTACCCTTTCTGAAAATTTTGAGCAAGATTTTAAAGCCCAGCTTCTTTTATTTATCAAGCGCCATTGCCAAAGAAGGATTGAAGAGACTAATTACCTCAACAAAGAGCTTAACCCCCAAGAAAGGTTAAAAATTCTAGTAAAATGGCGGACTAAATTACAACAGATTAATAAAGGAGAATTAGTTCAGATATGAAAGCATTAGCCCTTTTTAGCGGAGGATTGGATAGTTTACTCTCTATGCACCTAATTGCCTCACAGGGAATAGAAGTAATTGCGCTGCATTTTAATATTGGCTTTGGAGGCAATAAGGATAAATTAGAATATTTACAAAATGCCACTAAGCAGATTGGGGTAGAATTGCTGCTTTGTGATATCCGTGAGCAGTTTTTTAACGAGGTGTTGTTTAGCCCACAATATGGTTATGGGAAGTATTTTAACCCCTGTATTGATTGCCATGCCAACATGTTTAAACAGGCCTTTTATAAGCTTTTAGAACTCAAGGCTGATTTTGTGATCAGTGGGGAGGTTTTAGGGCAAAGACCTAAAAGCCAGCGCAAAGAGGCAATGAATCAAGTTAAAAAGCTAGTGCGCGCCTTTGGAGAACAAAGCTGTTTTGATGCATTGCTTGATCGCAGTGGCCAGAATACAAATAAACCCCAGTTTTTAGATCAACTGCTTTTAAGACCCATGAGTGCTAAACTCTTAGAACCTAGTTTTATGGAAAAACAAGGGTGGGTAGATCGCAATAAGCTTTTAGATGTGCAGGGGCGTAGCCGTGTATACCAGCTTCAGAGAGTGCAAGAACTAGGCTTAAAATACTATGAAAAGCCCGGTGGGGGGTGTTTGCTCACCGATTTAAGCGTGAGTCAAAAACTTAAAGACCTACAAGCCCACCGCCAAGCCACTAAGCAAGAAATGGTGGTTCAAGATAGCGTATTGGTTAAGGTAGGCCGTTATATGGTGGTGGGCAATACGCGGGTGGTGGTGGCTAGAAATGAGATTGAAAATAGCAAACTAGACACACAACACCCTTTAATGGATAAAATAGAAGCACGCAGTTGCAAGGGGCCACTTGGTTTGATAGAAAAATGTGCCAGTACAGAGGAAAAAATTTTAGCAGCCCAAATTGTTCTAAGCTATGGCAAAAGTACAGCTAATCAGGTTTATGAGGTACAAGTAGGCGATCTGGCTTTTGAAGTGTCCCCTTTGAGTCGCAAGAAAGCCCAACAATATTTATTTTTACACTAAAAGGAGCATGGATGCAAGATTTTATTGGTTTGGGGGTGGTGGGCAATTTTGCAGGGCACTTAGAACAAGCAGGCGAGTCAGATAATTTTACAAATATCCGCATGAAACATGTAGAAAAAGACGCGCCTAAAGGGCTTTTCCCTTTTTATATCCCGCATGCAAAGGGGTATTTAGGGCGTTATTGTTTGGATAATGAATGGGTGATTTTACCAGATGATTTAAGCCTAAATGCCCAAGCAGAGCCAGAAATCGCGCTAGAGTGTGAGGTGGTGTATAGTAAAGAGCAAGAGGTAGAAAAAATTATCCCGCATTATTTCATGGCTTTTAACGACGCTTCAATCCGCAATCTCAAATCCACCAGACTTTCAGCTAAAAAGAATTTTTCTAGGGCTTCTAAGGGCGTGGGGGCTAGATTGCCTATTGATCGTTTTGTTTATGGCGGGGTGTGTAATGATTACTCCATTGCCTCTTTTTTAACCCGAGATGGGCAAACCCATATGTATGGCGAAAATTCCAAACTCACTAAATACGAGTATTTTTATGAAAAACTTCTAAATTGGATTGTAGAAATGCTTAACACGCAAGAAGATGTGGGGAGTTTAGAAAATCTTAAAGAGGTGTTAGGGTCTTGTAATTACCCTTCTAAAATGCTAGTAGCCATTGGCGCTACCCCCTACATGCCCTTTGGACAAGAAAATTTTTTAAAGCAAGATGATGTGATCACAATCATTGCTTATAACCACCGCCGTTATGCCATTGAAAAACTCTTAGAGATGACTGCTTGCAATGAATTACTCATTAATCCTTTAGCAGACACTTCTATTGTACAACAAAGAATTGCCCTAGAGAGTGGCGATTAGTGATCAATCTAGTATTATTTTTAAATAGATAAAGCACACAATCTTTTATATTTAAAAAATAATTAAGAGAAATTAGCGTAAAATAGGCTACTAGATATACATAAACGGAGAATGAGCATGAAACTAAAAAAGAATCTGGATTTGCACCAGGAATTTAACAAACTGAAGGCTGAGTATTTGCAACAAGAAGCAACTTATGCGACTTATCTAAAAAAGAGTAAGAAACAGCTTTATGGCTGTAAGGATATTTCAGCCCGCTACCAATTTTTTGTTAATCGTTGCCAAGCTTATAAACCCCTCAATGATGTTTACATGAGTTTAAGACTTGTGTCTAAGCGCTGTAAAATTAGCATGCAATCTATCCGTGAGTCCTTTGAAAAATTTCGCCGTACCCATAACAATACCCTCACTTCTATCCGCCGTTATGAAGCCAAAATCCAAAAAATCAAAGAGGGTAAAAGCCCCTCAGATTGGAGTTAAAAAAGTATAAGGGGGGGGCTTTTTCGGGGCACACATTGCCCTATTATCTGTGCTTCTATCCCTTCATCTCTTAAAATCTGCACACATTCTTTAGCCTCGTGTTTTTCTAAAGTGGCTAATAACCCTCCAGAGGTTTGGGCGTCATAAAAAAGAATCTCGGGTAAAGAAGTGTGGCTTAAAACTTGATCACTTAAAGCTTTTTGATTAGCTACACTGCCCCCCGGATACACCCCCTGCCTAGCTAATTCTAACGCCCCCTCTAAAAGGGGAATAGAGGCGCTTTCTATTTCTATAGAGATAGAGGGGTTTAACATTTGGCTTACATGCCCAAGTAATCCAAACCCGGTTACATCGGTACAAGCGTGCACACTAAATTTTTGCAAAACTTCCATCGCCTTAACATTTAAAGTTGCCATGCTAATAAGAGTCTTAGGGGCGTTAGCAATCACCCTTCTTTTTAAGGCGGTGGTGATGATCCCACTGCCTAGAGGTTTGGTTAAGATAAGTACATCGTCTATTTGCGCCGTATTGTTATGCCAAAGCTCTTTTAAAACCACCCCCGTAACACTCAAACCAAATTTTTGCTCTAAATCACTTAAACTATGCCCCCCCAAAAGAGAACAGCCACACTCATTTAATTTATCTAAAGAGCCCTGCAAAATTGCCTGCACACTCTCTTTACTCACCCGTTCTTGATCCCAAGCTAAAATACTGAGCGCACTTAAAGCACGCGCTCCCTTAGCAAACACATCGCTTAAAGCGTTGGCTGTGGCTATTTGCCCGTATAAGTAAGGATCATCTACCACTGGTGGAATCACATCTACACTTTGTACAAGCAAAGACCCCCCAACCTGCAAAGCGCCACAATCATCATGATCACTAAAATCTAAAAGTACACCCGGAGCGCGGGGCTGTTTAAGAGGGGCTGTAATTTGTTTGAGATCTGCCAGACCTACCTTAGCCGCTCAACCCGCACAACGCACAAACTGGGTTAATGCCTCCATTTCTTTATCTCCTTAGAAAGCCTTATTGTCTCATATTTGCCTTAATTTTATACAAATCTTTATCCGGTTAGAATAAACAAACATTTTATTAAAGGAAAACCATGCCGCTTTCTAAATGGAAAGAGAAGTTTTTAATCCGTCTGAGTTACTTTGTTCATAATAAAATACTTAATTGCCCTAATAGCCGTTTGATTAAGTTTTATGATTCAATAAAATCGCTACTTATTCGCTACAAAAACCCTACCATCACCACTAAATTTCAAGACATCACACTCACTAAGCCTCTCTCTCACCCCTTATTCATTATCCTAAGAGAATGCCCTTTTTATGAGCGCATTTTAGGAGGAATTGTTGCCCATATCCGTGATAAATACGGCAAACTCTCTATGGTAGATGTGGGGGCTAATATTGGCGATTTCGGCTGTGTTTTCCCTGATTAAAGGGGGTTCTTACTTGCTTGTAGAGGGGGTTTTAGAGTACGCCACCTTGATTGAGACTAACTTATCCCACAATGTTAAACCTATCTTTACACAGATGCCAATCCGCCCCATTTAGCTAAAAGGTATTACACCAAAGATTATGAGGGTCAAGAGGATCAAAGTTTTCTAGTTTATGGTGGGGTGTTTTTAGGGGAGGGGGATTTGTCAAACTATCAGTTGCAAGTCCTAGAGAATGGGAGCGCCAAACTCATCGAGCGCAACACAACAACACAATATTTTAGCGCCCACTCTAGAGGGCTTGTGGTGTTCTTATTGCGCTTAGCGGTTTTGTATGCTAGCTTTAGCGGTTTAGTGTGGCTTAACGCCTATGTTAGCGGGTTGTAGGTAGTAGCGGGCATTCTAGCCCCTATTTTAGTCCCCTTTCTCTCTTTTTTTGCTTTAGCTGTGTTTGTGGGCTTATCGTGTTTTTGTCTGAAGTAGGGCTTTTATCTAGCTGGGCTTTATTTTTAAAGGTGTTTGGCTAAGGCGCTTTAGTAGGCTCAATCTCTTTAGTGCAAAATTCTAAATCTTTCTCAAGCCTTTCAGTGTAGATCAACAACTCTTTTAAATAGCTCAAATAATCTAAGTGGGCGGGCGGTCTTTCTGGTTTGATAATATTACACTTAGTGGGGATATAAACCTTTTGATATATAACGCGGGGGGTGCATGCGGTGAGTAGGAGGCTACAAGCTAGCGCTGTAAAGCTTTTCATGATGAGTTAAGGTATTTTTGTGTACACTCACCCCATAGGCCACGCGGTGTTAATTCACTTTGCGTCTGCAAGCCTGTTCGGCGGAATGAACGCGTGGATAATGTCCGCAATTCTTATCTGACGCTTTAAATATCTAGTAGGCGCGTCTACAATTCCCGTAACTAGCACTTTATCGTTATCCATTGTAACTAATAGGTAAGTTAGGTCTTTTTGGTTTTCTGTTTTAAACGCCTTGATGTACTCTTGCTTAGGCGGTTCTTTAAAAATTAGTTGAATATCTGGTTTGGTTAGTGTCGGTTCTACAAGATTTAAATATTCTAAGCGCTGTTTAGCGTTATTTCTGCTTTGTAAATGTTCAATAAATCTTGTTTTATTGTGTACTCCTTGTAGTCTTTTTAAAAATCCTTTTACATCTAGTTCTTTAGGTATGGGTGTAGCTGTAGCGCTTAAATCTAAATTCTTAATAAAGGCCTCTTTATCTGTAATAACCCTGTAAGGGCGTTCTTGACTTTTAAGCGCTAAAACTTTATCATCCACTCCGCCCATAGCAGTATCTAAGTCCTCACCCGGTCTAGCACTTGGGCGTGAGTTCGCCACATTGTGGTTACTGATGGGCGTTTTAAATTCTTTGCTATTTTCTAATTTTCCATGCTCTTTATACATGTTTTTTAGCATTAAGCGGTTATTCTTTTTACTCACAACTTCTACAACTACAACATACCCGTTAATTTGTTTGCCCACAACAATTCTTGTATCTTTTCTAGTTGGGCTTAGTATGTATTGATCTGCGGTGTTAATTAAGTGATTAAGGTTGGCTATGTCTTGGTTTGTGATAGGTGGTTGCCCATTTTTAGCCATTATAGAATTAGCCCCATGTTTTGTTTCAATGTGTTTTAGAGCGTCTCCGTCTACAACCAACTTAAGCTTTTCATTAGAATTTAGCCCCAAGGTTTCTATCATCTTAGGGTTATTCAACTCCCCCACCCACACCTTAGCATTATGCTTTTTGACTTGATCTAATAATCTATCTGTAATTTGCTCTGGGCTAAGCATTCTTAAGGGTTTACTAGGGTCTAATAAATCCTTAATGTTTTGACTCTCAGCCTTTTTAAACTCAATGTATCTTGTATCGTTTTGTTTACTTAAAGCTTTAAATTCTGTATAACTTAAACCCCTAGCTTTAGCCTCTTTATAAATCTCTGATGTGAGTTTATAGGGGAGTAGTTTAGGCTCTTGACTTTTAAGGGAGGGTTTAGTAGAAGTGGCTGTAGAGTTTAAAGAGGGATTGTTCGGCTCTTTTGTTAAATCATTAACGCGTGCTGTCCTAATGGTTTTCTCTTGTATAGGCTTGTTCTTATCAAAAGCTGTAACTATCCAATAATTATTACCTTGTTTGTCATAGCCTTTATTAATACCTACGATAAAGCCTTTATGTGTTATGTTGTAGGCGTCTTCTCTGCCCACCCTTTTAACCACCTCCCCCCACTTACTATTTCCTCTAACCCATTGCCTAATTTCTCATAAGCATTATTCCCCTCAAATGGGCTAAAGTCATTTAGGTGTTTTTCTACAATTTTACTTAGCCCATAACCTTGTAAATTACCCTTTTGATCTCTAATTTCCCCCCACACCAAATCTATATCGCCTAAATCCTCTCTATAAAATGCCCCGGCTACTTGTCCCTCTTTAGTCTCTAGTAGTTTAGCAATTGCGCCTTTTGGATCATGGTAAAACTGCTCAAAGTTTGTACCAAAGGCTTTATTGTGGGGGATAACTTGACTTTTAAGGGGGTTTTTAATAGCCTCAGTACTACTTAATAAAGGTTTTTCAATGGCTGATTTATTCCCTTTACCTCCTGAAAAATTAGATTTTTCACTCAATACGGATTCTGGGCGGTTGTATGCGATAGATTTTACATCTAAATCCACTACGGGCGGCACATTTGAGTTTGACTTTTCTAAAGGTTCTTGGGTTAGGTTTAAGTCTGTTGCGGATTTTCTAACTAATACGGATTTTTCAGAATTGGAGGCGCTATCTGATTTAACCGCAAATGAAGTAAAAGCCTTAATATCTAAATCTGAATCTTGACCAAGTCGCCGGCTTGCTGCCTTGATATTTTTTACTTCTTCTGTCGTTAGTGTGTTTTTAATTTCATGTTCTCTTAGTTCGTGATAAAGTGGGTCTAATCTTTTTTTGATCCGCCAACTCTTAACCGTATGTAGCTGTATCTCAGAAGGCACGCCGTTAAACTCAAATTGTATATGCACACCTTTATAACCTGAATCGCGGTGGTGTAGTTCTATTGTAGGCTTGATCCCTCTTGATTCTAAACTATCCTCTAGCCTTACTAATTCCGTATCTAAGTGGGTTTTATCCTTACTAATAATAGCCGCTCTTAAATAATCGCTTATGGCGCTTATATCCCCGGCTTTGCGTGCAATTTTACTTTCAATACTAGCTTCACTTTTAAGGATTTGGCCTAATTCTAAAGAATTATTAGCACTCTTAAGATTTTCTAAAAACCCTTTAAACTCCACCTCTTGAGCTTTAGCTATGTTGTAAAGCTCTGTGGCTTTTGCTTTAAACTCTTGATTTTCTAAAGCCTTTACATCTGCTTCACTCTCTAAAGCCTTAACATTCTGTTCTGCCGTTTCACTCTGTAAACCTCTAGCATTTACAGGCGCTTCACTTTGTAAAGCTCTTGCCTCACTTACACCCGCTTCACTTGCCCCCTTAACTTTGCTACTCTCTAGCGCTTTTGTCTCTATTGCTTGAGTTGTTCCACTGCTAGCACTCCCTACACTCTCCCCACTCTCTGTAATAGGGGTAGTGTTTTGTACTTCTCTATTAGGCTTTAATTCCCCACTAGTGCTTAATCCCTCAGATTGTGTACTTCTTGGTAGTGCTTGCTCAATCTCTCTAAGTAGGGCTTTAGTGGCATTGCTAAATTCCTTGTAACAATCCTTGATTTTTTAATATTGAGGGTATGTTTGGGTTTTTTAATTAAGCAGCAAAGCTTTTTAACAACCTAGTACCGCTTTGCTTCTCCAAACTTGATATTTAATATTTAAAAAATAAAATGGATATTTCTTATAAAACAATTCCCTATAAATCTAAGGTTTTTTCAGATCTATAGCCCTGTCTGCACTTTACCCATTCACTCCTCATCGCCCGCATTTGTTTTATCTATTAATTTAGCCTTTGTACCAACTGCTGTTGATCCATGGGGTAAATCAGAGAGCACCACTGCATTAGCCCCAATCTTAACATCATTGCCAATCACCACGGCCCCTAAAACCTTAGCCCCCGCCCCCACCACCACGCGATCGCCTAAAGTGGGGTGGCGTTTGCCTTTATGTTTGCCTGTGCCTCCCAGAGTAACGCCATGATAAATTGTAACATCATTACCAATTTGTGTGGTTTCGCCAATCACCACACCCATGCCATGATCAATAAAAAGCCCGCGCCCAATTTGTGCCCCCGGGTGGATTTCTATCCCGGTTAAAAAGCGCGCAAATTGAGAGAGCGCACGGGCTAAAAAGTAAAATCGGCGTTTATGAAGAGCATGGGCTAGGCGATGAGCTAAAAGCGCATGCACACCCGGATAAAGCAATAAAACCTCCCATTTATTCCTAGCAGCCGGGTCTTGCTCTAAAGCGCGCTCTAAGCTATAATTCAGATCTAGCATCATAAAGCCCGGTTGAGATGTATTTTTCCCCTCCATCGGGCGCGAGAGCAAGCACGGATTTACCCTTGCCAAGTTGGCGCGCTACCTGTATTCCTGCAAAAATAGCCGCCCCTGAGGAGATTCCTACTAAAATCCCCTCTTTTTCTCCAAAAAGCTTAGCCGTATGTGCCGCATCGCGCTCATCTACAGCAATGACTTTATCTACTACCGCTTTATCATAATTAGCCGGTACAAATCCCACACCAATACCCTGTATTTTATGAGGGCTGTGTGTACCCCCACTTAAAATGGGCGATTGTGCGGGCTCTACTGCAATAATTTTAGCATGGTGGTTTTTCTCTTTAAATTTACGCCCCACCCCTGCAATCGTGCCTCCTGTGCCCACACCAAAGATCAGCGCATCTACTTTAGGCAAATCTTTTAAAATCTCTTCTGCGGTGGTGTTGTAGTGTTTTTGGGGGTTAGCGGGGTTTTCAAACTGCTGTGGGATAAAATAGCCCTCTTGTTGTCCCATTTGCAAAGCTTTATCAATCGCTCCTTTAGTGCCCTGTGCCCCCGGTGTTAAAATTAACTCTGCTCCATAAGCTCTAATAAGCTCGCGGCGCTCTACACTCATGGTATCTGGCATCACAATAGTTACCTTATAACCCTTGAGTAAACCTATTAAAGCTAGGGCAATGCCGGTATTACCGCTAGTTGGTTCTACAATAGTCATTCCCTTTTTAAGCCGCCCATCTTTTTCTGCTTGCTCAATCATTCCTAAAGCCGCGCGATCTTTCACACTGCCCCCCGGGTTAAATTTCTCCAACTTGATAAAAAGATCAGCCGCACCCGCTTCTAAGAGGTGGTTAGTTTTTAAAATGGGCGTATTGCCGATTAGTTCTAAAGCATTTTGATAAACCATGCAAAATCCTTATAGAGTGGGTAGTGTTTTTAAAAACTCTAGCGCACCTGGATCGCGGTGATCAAAAAAGGCGCTTTGCTGTTGATCGAGCTGTGCGATGGTTTGCATATCCTCAGAAGGCAGGCTAAAGTCAAAAATCTGGCTATTTTCAATCATTCTTGCTTTTTTATCTGACTTAAATAAAACCACAATTTCTCTTTGCACTAGCCAGCGCAAGACCACCTGAGCGATGCTTTTATTGTGCTTGTTGGCAATCTCTTGTAAGGTGGGGTGGCTAAAAATGTTATTGCGCCCCTCTGCAAAGGGTCCCCAAGCCTGTGGCTGGACTTTATATTTTTGCATGGTCTCTTGGGCTTTAACTTGCTGGTTAAAAGGGTTGATCTCAACTTGATTAATAGCAGGGACAATTTGGGTAAAACTAACTAAATCTGCAAGGCGATCGGGGTAAAAATTACTCACCCCAATGCATTTAAGTTTACCCTCTCTATAAAGATCTTCTAAAGCGCGGTAAGTCCCATAATAGTCATTAAAGGGTTGGTGAATCAACACTAAATCCAAATAATCTAGTTGCATTCTTCTTAATGATTCTTCTACAGATGCCTTAGCCTTTTTCTCTCCGGCATTGCTAAACCATACTTTAGTTGTAATAAAAAGTTCCTCGCGGGATACACTGGCTTTTTTAATTGCAGAGCCCACCCCTCTTTCGTTTTGATACATTTGGGCGGTATCAATCAAGCGATACCCGCACTCAATGGCTTCTAAAACCGCCTTTTCACATGCATCATCTGGGATTTGAAACACCCCAAAACCTAAAATAGGGACATGCACTCCATTATTTAAAGTTACAAATTCCACTTAATCTCCTTGCTTAAAAAATAAAAGGCGTTTACCTATAGCACAAAAAAGTTAACTCCGCTCCAAAAATAAATCTTTTTCACTAATACTCTCCCCTTCGCTTAAAATGGCTGCCCTCTCTACTACTGAGAGTAACTCGCGGATATTGCCATGCCAAGTGTAATTAAGCAAACACTCCTGCGCGCCTTTAGAAAAATGTTTTTGCCCCAAATTATAAACCTGCAGTACTTCTTTAAGTTTCCACTCGGCTAAGGGCAAAATCTCCTCTTTGCGCTCTTTTAGCGGAGGGATATTTAGCGGAATAGTTTGCAAGCGGAAAAACAAATCCTCGCGAAATTCTTTAGCCGCGATCTTTTCTTGGATATTAGTATTCGTAGCTGCAATAAAGCGTAAATCAACCTTAATAGTTTTATTGCTCCCAAGCCGCATGAGTTCTTTTTCTTGAATCACCCGTAAAAGTTTGCTTTGTAGTTTTAAAGGCATTTCGCTAATTTCATCTAAAAACACACTCCCCTTATGTGCCATTTCAAATAAACCGGGTTTTGTCGCTGTGGCATCAGTAAAGGCCCCCTTTTCATAGCCAAAAAGCTCAGATTCTAAGAGGTGTTCGGGGATAGCAGCCATGTTAATGGCCATAAAAGGCTCTTTAGATCGTTTAGAATTTGTGTGGATAAAGCGGGCAAAAACTTCTTTGCCCACTCCGCTAGGGCCTTGTAAAAACACGCTTGCATCTGTAACTGCCGCTTTTAAAGCCTGTTTTTGCACGGCCTTTAAAGCCTGAGAGGAAGCGATAAAAAATTCTTTAGAGGGCTTTTGTTTGGGCTTGCTTTTATGAAACTCTAACACTCTTTTACTGCGATAAATAGATTCTAAGAGTAGTTCCGGCTTAAAGGGCTTTTGGAAAAAATCTTTTACCCCCAAGCGGATAGATTCAATGGCTTTATTAAGGGTGGCATTGCCTGTAATCACAATGGCCTCATAACGCCCCTCTAAATGGCGCAAAAATTCTAGTCCGTCCATTTGGGGCATGTTAATATCTGTAATGATGAGTTCAAAACTTTCATCTAAAGCCTTAAGCGCCTCCTTAGGTCCTTTAAAAGCCACCACCTCCAAATCCTCTTGATCGCTAAAAAAGAGTTCTAAACTCTTGCGCATGTTAATATCATCTTCTACGATGGCAATTTTCATGCTATCTCCTTAAATAAACTTCAAGCATTAACAAAGCCCCCTCTAAATGCACATTAGCAGGCGCTACAATGCGCAATGTGGCGTTATTTTGGTTTTGAAAATGGGTGTTAAACCCGCTACTTTGTACTTGTACCTCTCCTTTATACAGACAATCCACCACCTGATCTTGGTAAGTTTGTAGCAAAATATCTAGTAAAAAGGGCTTTTGTTTGGCTGAGAGTTTGGGTTCTTTAATAGGGATTTCACAGCTAAAACTCTTTTTACTTACATGTTCTTTTAAAGCCCGGCTAAAACCAAAACTCGCACGGGTAGCAATTCCATTTTGCACCTGCATGGCATAAGAGATCATAAACTCTTCAGCTTGCAAAAGCCCTACCAAGGCCAATAAAAAAGTCTTATGTAGGCGACACAAAAAACGCCCTTACTTTCCACATTCTACAAACTCCAAGTGGCTAGCACAAAATCTACAATTTTATGGTAGCGCGTTGTGATGGCTTGTTTATCCCATCTTTTCTCTACCCCTACAAAGTTTTTTATTTCTTTTTGCTGGGATAATGAAGAATTTTGATAACTCTCTAGTTTTTCAGAAAAAGCCTTATTGCCAATAGAAGCATTGTGCGATCCATTAATGAGTAAAAGATTGCCAATGCAGTTAAGATAACACTTTTGATAAAAATCATCATCGTAAGTACAATACCCGCTTTTAAGCCGTTCGTCATTTTCTTTTTGGGGAGCGATATGCTCAATTTGGGGTTTTTTTAAATCCTTAAGTTCAAAGGCATAGCCTTTAGACCGGGTGTGTTGCCCTTGCAGGTGGTTTTCATAGCGCGCCAAAATCATGGTTACAATCTTGCGATAACGCTCATCAAAGCGTTCAGGGGCAAGCGCATTTTGCATATTTACATCTCTCCAGTAATCGTTTTTGCAGATATATTTAATTTTCTGTGTTAAAAAATCTGCACTGGTGAAGTCTTGCAAGACCCTCTGTAGTCTAGTGGGCAAATCCGCGCGGGTGTTAATTAGCTTATGCCTAAAGGCGATGACCTCCAAAGCTTTAAAGACTTGCTCTAAAAAAGTTTGTTTTTCTGGGGAATTTTTAAAAATGCGGTAAGCCTTAAAGATAAAGGGATACACATGGACTACATCTAGTTCCAAGAGAGAATCTTTATAAGGACTCTTTGCATGGCAAAACTCTTTAGAATCTGCAAAAGCATTTTTAAGCTCTTTTGTGTAGTTTTCAATCCAAGTTAGTTTGTCTTCTGGGGTTGGATTTGTGTTATCAGGTGGGTTGTGTAACTCGCGTTTATAGTTAGCATTATCGTCATTTTCATTGTAGTTATAGCCCAGTTTGAAATACGAGATATTAAAAAATCGCAAAATAGTATCTTCATCCCAAACCCCAATGTCATTGATCATGCTGTAGATCCTTTCAAAAATGCTAGCAAGCTGTTTTAGCTGCTCTTCTGCGCTCTGTTGATCTTGGCTATAGGTGTAGATTTGGTAGGCCAAATAGCTTTTGAGTCGCTCCATGTGTGTTAAAGTCTTGCCCCGGTTGTTTTGCAACTCAAACATCAAGACAGAATCTTTTTTGTTTTTAAATTCTGTACGCAATACAATGGCGTTTTTGACTTTGTTGAGCAGATTCAAAATATGCTGGGTTTCATGTCTTTTGAGGCGACCAGCAAAGAATTTTTTAGCTTCCTTGATACGCTCCTGTGAAGGGGTGCTAGGGTTCTCATCCTTTAGCTTGTCATCTGTAATGATCATCTCTTTGAAATAGGAATTATCATACTCCACTACTTGGAGTTTAGGATCACGGCGATCAATGAGAAAATCTTCTACCAAATATCTCAAAAAATCTTCTTCACTTTCATCTTGGTCTAATTTTTCCCCTTTTTTGACTCTCTCTGCTAAGACATTGTGTAGGGCACGGATAAAAATAAGAATAGTGGTGATGCGTTGTTGTCCATCAATGATGTCAATGTGTTTTTGATCTTCTAGCGATTCTAAAAGTACATTTCCAAAGTAGTATTTATTACCCCCGCGAGTTACCTCCTCTAAGTCTGCTAAGAATTGTTCCCACTGCTCTCTCTCCCACGAATAAGCGCGTTGGTAAAGGGGAATCTTGTAGCAGTACTTAAAAAATTGCTCTATGGACTGGGTTTGGGATTGCATCAACACTCCTTGTATAGATTAGAGAAGAAATACTAACATGATTTCCTACCCTTTACTCCACTTCATTCTCTTTAGGGCAGGTATTAGCATACACCACCCCATCGCCCTCCACGCTTACAAGCTTAACCCCGCTTGCATGGCGCCCTGTCTCACGGATACTATCCATTGGCATGCGAATCATCTTTCCATTTTTAGTCAAAAGCATCAAATCCTGCCCTTCATCTACATGTACAATGGCTACTAAATTCCCCGTTTTAGGCGTGAGTTTAGCCCCAATCACCCCCAAACCTCCCCTATTTTGCAAGCGATAAGCCCCTATTAAAGTTTGTTTGCCCATGCCCTTAGAGCTAATGGTTAAAAGTTTATGCTGATCGCTAAGTGCTATGCTAGCCCCAATGACAAAATCCCCCTCTTTTAAGCGCATACCAATCACCCCCATAGCTGTTCGCCCCATATCTCTTACCCCACTAGCCTTAAAGCGGATACACATTCCCTTAGCTGTGGCCATGAATAATTCTTGATCTTCATGCTCAAGTATCTGCGTAGTTACAAGCTCATCGCCCTCTTTTAACTCAATAGATCGCACCCCTATGCGTACCCGCCCAAAGGCGCTTAGCTGTGTTTTTTTGATCATGCCCTTTTTAGTAAAGAAAACTAAAAATTTATCCGGGCTAAAATCGGGGGTGGAGAGAATGGCACAAATTTTTTCCCCCGGCTCTATATCAATGAGATTAACTAAGGCCTTACCTATGGCATTGCGCCCCATTTCAGGGATTTTATAAACTTTAAGCCAATAGAGTTGCCCCTTATCTGTGATAAAAAGAATGATGTCATGGGTGTTAGCGCTAAAGAAAAACTCTATAAAATCATCTTCATGGGTGTTTCCTGAAATCTTACCCTTGCCCCCGCGTTTTTGTTGTTCATAGATTTTTAAGGGCATGCGCTTAGCATAGCCCCTATGGCTTAGTGTAACCACCATATCCTCACGGGCGATTAAATCCTCATCGCTTAGAGTTTCATAATCCTCCTCAATCTGGGTTTTACGCGGGCTACTAAATTTTTCTTTAATTTCTAATAATTCCTCTTTAATGAGGTTATTAAGTTTGTCAGCATGCTCTAAAATGGCTTGCAATTCTTGAATGATCGCCTGAAGCTCAGCATATTCTTTAGAGATTTTCTCTTGCTCTAATCCGGTAAGTCTTTGTAAGCGCATTTCTAAAATGGCCTTGCTTTGTTCCTCACTTAATTGGTGGGCTTGTATTAATGCCTCTTTAGCGCTATTTGTATCGCTACTTTTTTTAATTAGATCAATAATAGCCTCGCTATTTTTTAGGGCAACTAATAAGCCTTCTAAAATATGGATGCGCGCCCTAGCTTTTTCTAAATCATGGATAGTGCGGCGAATCACAATGGTTTTACGGTGCATTAAAAAGAGTTTAAGTAACTCAAGCAAATTAAAAATACGGGGTTCTTTATTGTGAATCGCCAGTAAAATAATGCTAAAAGTACTCTCCATGCCACTAGATTTATACAACTGGTTAAGCACGATCTGGGCGTTGGCCTCTCTTTTTAGATCAATAACAACCCTAATCCCCTCTCGATCAGATTCATCGCGTACCTCAGAAATCCCCTCTACAACTTTATCGCGCGCTAGTTCGCTAATTTGTTCTACAAGCTTAGCTTTATTAGTTTGATAAGGGACTTGCTCAATAATAATACTCTCTCGCCCCTCTATTCTTTCCAAACGGGTTTTAGCCCGTACGCGGATACGCCCCCGCCCACTGCTATAAGCTTCTAAAATCCCCTGTTTGCCATAGATAATCCCGCCTGTAGGAAAATCTGGACCGGGCATCAAATCTAAAATATCACTCAAGCTAGCTTGTGGGTTTTCTAGTACAAAAATAAGAGCCTCTATAATTTCATCTAGGCGATGAGGTGGGATAGAGGTAGCCATACCCACAGCAATCCCGCTTGAACCATTGATGAGCAAATTAGGCAAACGGCTAGGCAGGACATCTGGTTCTTTAAGGGTATTATCATAATTGTCGTTAAAATCTACCGTATCTTTATCAATATCTCTTAAAAGTTCCTCGCTTGGAGTTGCCATGCGTGCCTCGGTATAGCGCATTGCGGCCGCATTATCCCCATCAATAGAGCCAAAATTACCCTGTCCATCTACTAAAGGCAGACGCATAGAAAAATCTTGTGCCATGCGCACTAAAGCCTCATAGACCGCGCTATCGCCATGGGGGTGGTATTTACCAATCACATCACCCACAATACGCGCACTTTTTTTATAAGGCACGCGTGAGCCTAAGCCTAATTCATGCATCGCATAAAGGATACGCCGGTGTACTGGCTTTAATCCATCGCGTGCATCTGGCAGGGCACGCCCTACAATTACGCTCATAGAGTAATCTAAATAGCTCGCTTTTAACGATTCTTCAATGACAATTTCTTTAATTTCCATAGCCAACCTCTCTAAAAAATAAAATACCCCGCCCAAACCCCGATTAAAAACACCAAACACACAAACTGCGCCGCTGAGCCCATGTCTTTGGCCTTTTTGGCTAGGGGGTGTTGCTGCGTACCTGTAAAATCCACCGCGTTTTCAATCGCGCTATTAAGAAGTTCTACGATAATACAGAGTACCCCGGGCAAAATTAAGAGTACAAACTGGATAAAAGAATGCGCGCAAAAAAAAGCCCCTAGTAGACTTACCCCACATAAAAACACCACCTGTCTAAAAGCAGGCTCTTCACTAAAGGCAGCTTTCAACCCGTCTTTAGAGTATAACCAAGCCTTTAAAAGGCGCTTCATGGCAACACTTTAATAGAAAAATGCGGGAGATAATCTAATAAATTTTTCCCATGGATTAAATTTAGCAAAGGTATAAAGGGAGCGTTTTTATTCACTAATTCAAAGCTTACATGATCGCGTTTGTTTTGTGCAAAGGCTAGTAACTGGTTAGAAAGTTCTTGTGCTGCTTGCGCTTCACCTTGTAAACCGGCTACTAATAGCCCCACTAGCACAGTGCCTTTAAAAGAGCGCACAACTTCCTCTAGGGCTTTGTTGTAGCTTCGCGCGTCAAAATGAGAGGCGTGTATATCCCCTGTTTTTTGTAAAAGAGGGTAGAGAATGGAGCGAAAATCTTTAGAATAGGTTTTAACCCCTAATTTTTCAACAAGGATTTTTACATTTTGTGTTTGGGCTTGAGAACCTAAAAGATTTTTAAGATTTAAAGGTTTATCCCCATTTTTTAAACGGGCATCTAATAACAGATTATAAGAAATTTGTTGTCCTTTTAAGTGGCAGGTGTTGTGCTCTACTAGCGTATCTTGCAAACTTAAATCTAGTAAACAAAGCGCACTTGTTGGCATCCATGTTTTAGTAGCATAAAGCTTAGGAATGTCTAATTTAAATTGTAAGGCATTGGTTTTAACCTCAGCTAATGCTACAGAGATCGCCCCTGTTTGGCCACGAATACCCGCACTCTCACAGACAATATTTTTAAAACCCTTGCAAGTAAAGGGCATCGCGTGTATATGTTTGGCTAGATTGTTTAAACTTTCCTCTAATTTATGTTTAATATCACTGCTTAATTTTAAACCCACTCCAAATAGCAAAACCGCTAACAACCCCCCCACCCCTAGTAAAATAATAACGATCTTTTTAGACATTTAAAAAGCAATATCCAATTCAATACTACCGATATTGTGGTTTCTGCTTTGATCTCTAAAGGTTTTACTTAGATCAATAGCACTAAAGCAAAAACGCATGCCCTTATACAGCAAAGCCACCCCCACTTGCGCGTTATAAAGAAAATAGGGTAATTGTGTGATGCCTCTGGTTTGTGCGTCATTGCCTTGTACAAACACATCTAAGGGTTGGAATTGCCCCATAGCCCCCACAAAAACATAAAAAGCTAAGCGGTTACTATAAGGCTCGCCTCCAGGAAAACCGCTATGGATTTCATTAGGCCCAAAATCAGCCTCTAAATTATAACCCATGCGCAAAGTAGCCCCTAAGTTAAAATTAGTCAAGGCATTACCCAAACTAAAACTAGCCGCAGGCAACATATCAATACTAAAATACCGGCTTTTATAAAAGTCTAGTTTTTGAATCCAAGTGTAGTTAAACTCAAAGATAAATTCGTTTTTAATTTGGGTATTCCAGCCTAAAAATTTAGGATCATGCCCCCAAGTGTGGATAAGATTTTGTGTTGGTCCAGCCAAAGAGGCAGGACCAACCATGCCAATAGAAAAACTAGTGTGCTCTAAAGCATGCGCGCTTCTTTGGAATATGCCAAAATTAAGCCGTAACCAACCCCCATAGAGGTGATCGCCTTTGACTATATTTGTGAGTAAGCGGTGGGCAAGAGTGGGGGTGTACATGTCTTGGGTGAGGTAGATATTAAAGCGAGTCATGCGCTCTTTTTTGCCCTGTAAGCTTACAAAGCGCGCCCAAGACATGGCAGATTTGCGCTTGTGATAGTTATATTCTTTACTCACCCAGCCAATACGCGTACCTGCCGTGTAGTAACGATCGATGTAGGGGTTGATATAACCATCATCTTCAGTTACTAACTGGATATATTGCTTGTGATAGGGGGTTAAATCCATAGCCCTAAGAGAGCAAAGCAACATACAGAAAAAAGGGGCGTATGATTTCATTGCTGGCATTATAGCCAAAAAATCAAAGCACGGGCTTAGATAGGGGATTTGATTTAGATAAAAACTCTTAAGTTAGCAAATTTGCTTTATCGTAAAAAGAGCAGGTTAGGTAGATGGTTTCTTTGTAGAGTAGACTACCTAAATTTTGAGCTAAAAAGTCTATAAAGAGAGTTTTTGGGTAAAAGCCTTAAAATTTTAACAAAGTTAAAGATGGGAATGTGTTTGTACTTAGTATCAAGTAAGACTAGCCTACTCCTCCATTCTTTATAGCTCTTCTTCTCTCATGTTTGTCTCGTCTAACACTTAATGTTATGGAGTGAGGATACATAGCTATTAAAATCCACTAGAAGTGTTAGAACTCACTAATGGGCTTAGAGATTATAATCCCACTAGTATTGGGTATTTGGAGGGCGCACTAAATCATATCCACAAGATGGCTATTACAGAGTATCTACAAAAATGCTAGGACAGCGCAAGAGTTAATAAAGAGATTTTAGGCAGCGTGTAAAGCTTTGTTCTTTAAAGCAGATGTATAAGCATTTTTTAAGTGCATTAACCTGTGTTTGCTACACTGTAGTCTAGCACAAAACTAACCAAGAGGTATAACTTTCAAAGGTTTCTAGGTACTCATGAATTATACTAGCTAGTGGCACTTCTAGTGGATCAACAAATCTTTTTCTAGCCTTTGCCGCCTTCACCCTGTCCTCTAGCTGATCTAGCGCTCTAGCGCGGTTTTTCTCTGTATCTTTAAGCTTTAGGCTCTTGCGTACCCTCTTGCCATCTTCTGTATAGTATTCAGCATAAAGCTGATCTTTTCGTGTATATACGCGCATATGTTCCCTTTGTTTTAAATTTGTTAAGGCTACTGGCCTTTGTGTGATCATTTTGTGCACCCCCCTTGGGGATTTAACCCACCATAATTTGGCGGTTTTTTCAAATGGCTCTGGCTACGGCTAGGGTTTAGATGTTTTAAAGTCTCTAGCTTTGGGGGGTTTAGTTGGTTTGGGGGTTGGGGGTGGAGAGGATAATTTTTACTCTTTTAAGCCACTTCAGGTTAAAATAAAATAAAAATTCTAAGGATTTTTATGGATTTGCCTCCCTTTGATCTAGCCTTAGAAAAGCATTATTACAGCATTTGCCAAGACAGAGGCTATTTTGAAGTAGATAAAGATACAAGTAAACCCCCCTTTGCCCTCATGATGCCCCCGCCTAATATCACCGGGCGCTTGCATATGGGGCATGCGCTTACTTTTAGTTTGCAAGATATTTTAGCGCGCTTTAAACGCATGGACGGTTATCGCGTACTCTACCAACCCGGTTTAGATCATGCCGGCATTGCTACGCAAAATGTCGTAGAAAAGCAACTATTAGAACAAGGAATCAAAAAAGAGGATATTGGCCGTGAAGCTTTTATCCAAAAGGTTTTAGAATGGAAAGAAACTTGTACAGATCAGATTGTAGAGCAAATGCAACAACTAGGCATTTCTTGTGCGTGGAGTCGCTTGCGCTTTACTATGGATATAGGGTTAGAAAGGGCGGTTAAACAAGCATTTAAAACATGGTTTGATCAAGCTCTGATCGTGCAAGGAACTTACATGATCAATTGGTGTTGTAAAGATGGTGCTTTAGCAGATATTGAAGTGGAATATGCAGAAGAGCAGGGCAAGCTTTATCATCTACGCTACTTTTTAGAGCAAGGCGGATTAGTCATCGTAGCCACTACGCGCCCTGAAACTTTATTTGGCGATGTAGCATTAATGGTACACCCAGAAGATACACGCTATAAACACCTCATCGGTCAAAAGGCTATTTTACCCCTAAATGGGCGGGTTGTTCCTATTATTGCTGATTCTTATGTAGACCCTAGTTTTGGGAGTGGCTGTGTTAAAGTAACCCCCGCGCATGATTTTAATGATTATGAGGTGGGCAAGCGCCACCAATTAGACTCTTTAGTGATCTTTGATGAAAAAGGTATTTTAAATGCCCATGCGGGTGTATTTGCCAATCACGATCGCCTAGAGGCTAGAGATTTAATTGTGCAAGCCTTGCAAGAGGAGGGCTTTATAGAAAAAATTGAGGATCACACCCACCAAGTGGGCAAGTGTTATCGCTGTAATAGCTCTATTGAGCCTTATATTTCTAAGCAGTGGTTTGTTAAAAAAGAGGTGGCACAAGATTCAATTAGAAAAATCAAACAAGGTTTAGCCCACTTCTTCCCCTCCCATTGGCGCAATAATTACAACGCATGGATGGAGCAACTGCGTAATTGGTGCATTAGCCGCCAACTCTGGTGGGGGCATCGCATTCCTATTTTTACTTGTGCTAACCACCACCAATTTGTCAGTTTAGATAAACCTAGTGTATGCCCTAAATGTGCTAATACCCATTTAGAACAAGACCCTGATGTACTAGATACTTGGTTTAGCTCAGGGCTTTGGCCCTTTAGTACTCTAGGCTGGGCTCAAGAAAATCTAGGTTTAGAAGGGGTTTTATTTGATTCTCATGATTTAAAAGATTTTTACCCCAATAGCGTTTTAATCACTGGTTTTGATATTTTATTTTTCTGGGTGGCGCGCATGCTTTTGGCGGGAGAAAGTTTTTTAGGCAAGTTGCCCTTTAAGCATATCTACTTACACGCCCTCGTGCGCGATGAAAAGGGCGAAAAGATGAGTAAATCTAAGGGAAATGTTATTGACCCCTTAGAGATCATTAAAACAGAGGGGAGTGATAGTTTGCGCTTTGCTTTGGCTATGCTTTGTGTACAGGGGCGAGATTTGCGCCTAAATAAAGAAGTGATCACCCAAGCGCGCCATTTCACCCATAAACTCTACCATGCAAGTTTGTTTTTATACAAAAGTTTAATAGAGGCGGGGGGGAATTTGCAAACAGATTTAATCAAGTGTTATAGCACACTAGGGCGGTATGCCAAATCGCGTTTAAATGCCACCACTAAAGAGGTGCGCCTTGCGCTTGAACTGTATCGCTTTAACGATGCGGCTACAATTTTGTATCGCTTTTTTTGGGGGGAATTTTGCGATTGGGTGGTAGAATTTTCTAAAGCTAGCAAAAACACCCAAGAAGCCCCCCAAGTTTTTAGCGAGCTCATTTCTGTTTTTAAAGAAGCTTTATTACTACTTCACCCCTTCATGCCCTTTATTAGCGAATATCTCTACCACCATTTAAGTACAACTTCTTTAGAAAAAGACCCCTCTATTATGATAAAACCCTATCCTAAAGAAGAGAATTTAGATTACACACTAGAGACGCGTTTTAATGCCATTAAAGAGGCCATTACAGCCATTAGGCGGCTAAAAATTCTTTTAAACACGCCAATTCAAAAGGTGTATTTAGAAAGTAAAGTAGCTTTACAAACAGAGGATTTACAATTTATTAGCAAACTAAGTAAAGTTTTACATTTAGAGTTAGTGGATAGTAAACCTGCTAAGAGTTTGAGTGATACAGGCGAGTTAGGGCGCGTACATGTGAGTTTGGAGGGGGTTGATCTGAGTGCACTCATTGCGCGTTTACAAAATCAATTAGAAAAACTGCACAAAGAAAAAAGCAAACTTAATTTAGATAACCCTAATTTTTTGGCTAAAGCACCCAAAACCCTTTTACAAACGCTACAAACGCGTCTGCAAGAAATCCAAGAAAGACAGACTCAAATTGAAAAAGAACTTAAAATATTACAAGGATAATTAAATGTTTGATACGCTAACCCAATCCTTTAAAAATGCCCTCGCTAAAATCCGTTTCCAAGACGATGCAAAAGCTTTAGAAAAGGCTTTAGAGGAACTTAAAAAAGCTCTTTTGCGCAATGATGTCCACCATAAGGTGGTTAAAGAACTGGTTAAAAATATTGAGGCTAAAACTAAGGCTAAGGGCATTGGCAAGCAACAATTCTTTGATGCCCTGCAAGAGAGTTTATTAGAAATTTTAAGTGTACCGGGTTGTTCTAGTGGGTTTGTTTATGCCCCTATGCCCCCCACTATTGTTTTGATGTGTGGACTACAAGGAGGGGGTAAGACGACTACCTGTGCTAAGCTGGCACACTATCTTAAAACCCGCCATAAAAAGGTTTTATTAGTGGCTTGTGATTTAGAACGCCTAGCTGCTGTTGAACAGTTACAAGTTTTAGGTACACAAATTGGTGTAGAGGTTTTTTACCAAGAGGGTTCTATTTTAGAGATTGCTAAGGGGGCGCTAGATCGTGCTAAAGAGGGGCAATTTGATGTGGTGATTGTGGATAGTGCGGGGCGTTTGGCCATTGATCAAAACTTAATGCAAGAGCTTAAGGCTTTAAAAGATTTAATTAAGCCTTCAGAAACCTTTTATGTAGCCGATGCGCTCAGTGGGCAAGATGGGGTGCGCTCGGCTGCAACTTTCCATACAGAAATAGGTTTAAGTGGGGTGGTTTTAAGTAAGTTTGATAGCGATAGCAAGGGTGGCGTTGCGCTAGGTATTGCCCACCAATTACAAATCCCCTTGCGTTTTATCGGGCATGGGGAGAAAATCCCAGATTTAGATATATTCATGCCAGATCGCATCGCTAATCGTTTAATGGGAGCGGGGGATATTGCAAGTTTAGCAGAGAAAACGGCTAGCGTGATTGATAGCAACGATGCTAAAACGCTGTCTAAAAAACTCAAAAAAGGGCAATTTAATTTCAATGATTTTTTAGAACAAATTGAAAAGATTAAAAAATTAGGCTCTTTGAGCTCTTTAATTTCCATGATACCCGGGTTAAATAATGTGGCTAGCGCGCTTAAGGGGACGGATTTAGAAAACTCAGTAGAAATTAAAAAGATAAAAGCGATGGTCTCTTCTATGACCCCTAAGGAGAGAAACGATCCAAGTATCTTAAATGGAAGCCGTAAAAAACGCATCGCCTTAGGTTGTGGGTTAGAAGTGGCTGAGATTAATCGCATTTTAAAGCGTTTTGATCAAGTTAAAGATTTGGCTAAAAGAATGAGTTCTAAGGGTGGGGTGGCGCATTTATTACAAACACTCCAACAAACCGGTATGCCCAAGAGATAAGATTAAACTATTAATTTGGCAAGTTCTTAGCCTCACAGCTAAGCAAAGATTAGGTATAATTTTAAAAACTTTTTAGGAGAATTTTCATGAAAAAAGGTATCCATCCTACATACATTCCATGCAAAGTTACTTGTGTAACCAGTGGCAAAGAAATTGAAGTACTGAGCACTAAAAGCGAATTAAGGATTGATATTTCTAGCTTTTGCCACCCTTTTTATACAGGTAGTGATAAAATTGCCGACACCACCGGACGCGTGGAAAAATTCAGACAAAAATATAAAATGCAATAATTTTGCTCACCTTATTACCCACTCCCATTGGTAATCTTAAGGATATGACTATGCGCGCGCTGGAGGCTTTGGCTAATTGTGATGTTTGTTTGTGTGAAGATGTGCGCATAACCAAACGGCTGGTGTTTTTGCTCAAACAACAAGATTGGACAGCTCCATTAAAGAGCACACAACCCAAGCGCTTTTTACCCTTCCACTCTCATAACCAAGAGGCGTTTTTAAACCAAGTTGACCCTTCCTTTTTTACTAGCCAGCATGTAGTATTTGTCAGCGATGCGGGGTGTCCTTGTGTGAGTGATCCGGGGGCTAAATTAGTGGCATTTGCCCAAGAACATGGAGTTACTTATGATGTTTTACCCGGGGCAAGCGCGTGTATTAATGCTTATAGTGCTAGTGGTTTTCAATCTTCCTCTTTTTATTTTGTAGGCTTTTTGCCCCCTAAGAGTTTGAATCGGCGTGCTATGCTTACTAAATTACGCGGTGTTGCTCCCCTCTTAGTTTTTTATGAAAGCCCTAAGCGTCTTTTGGACATGCTAGCCGATCTCAAAGAGATCTTTTCAGATGCAAAAGTGTTTGCCATTAAGGAAATGACTAAATTAAACCAACAACACTATAAAGAGGAGATCTCTACTCTCTATGACAAACTTAGAGGTGCTAGTGCTAAGGCTTTACAAGGTGAATGGGTATTGGTGGTAGAAAGCCAAGTTAATCAAGAGCCTAGTTTGTCGGCTATAGAAATTGAGCGCATGGATTTACCCCCCAAGATCAAGGTTAAATTATTGGCTAAATTGATGCAGATAAGCCCTAAAGAGTTATATACGCGTACTTATAAAAATCCATGATTGTCTTTGGTAAGCAAGTTGTGTTGCACATGCTCATGTACTATCCGGATATGATCTCTGTGCTGTACTTGGCTAAAGAGGTGGATAAAAAAACCTTTAACTTATTTAGGGCACACCAAAGGGAGTATCAAAGCCAAATTGTTAATTTAGATTTTAAAAAAGCCCAAGCGATGGCCAAAGGGGCTAATCATCAAGGTTTTTTAGCTAAAGTTTACCCCCCACAAAAAGATAGACTAAAGGATATTAAAACTCTTGATAAAGTTTTAGTACTCTGTGGGCTAAGCGATGTGGGTAATGTAGGGGCTTTGTTTAGAAGTGTGGCCGCTTTAGGCTTTGAAGGGGTGATTTTAGATTCGCACATGCCCTATGAGGGGTTGGTGCGCTCTAGTTTAGGGGCGTTATATGATGTACCCTTTTGTGTGTGTCAAAATATTTTAGATGTTATTTGTGAACTCAAAGAGGCGGGGGTGTTTTGCTATGGAGCGCATGTTAGGGGGCAAGATGTGAAAAATGTCGTGTTTACACACCCATTAGCTTTATTTTTAGGGAGTGAGGGAATTGGCTTAAATTCTAGGATTTTAAATAAAATGGATCAACTTTTACACATCAAAATGCAGGGTAAAATGGATTCTTTAAATGTGAGTGTAGCGGGGGCAATTTTAATGGATAGGGTGAGAGGATGAATGAACAAGAAAAAATAGAAGCGCTAGATCGGGCACTGGTACTATTACAAGAAAAGGGAATTAAAGAGATCGCACAAACCACTAAGATTGCTAACCCACGAATCAAGGCAATTTTAGAAAAGGATTTTAATTCATTGCAAAGAGTACATGCGGTAGGGTTTTTACAGATTTTAGAAAAAGAGTACCGGATTGATCTAAGCCAGTGGCTAGTGGAGTATGATAAAAAAAATTCCTTTGCCGGCTCTAAAGAAAGCCCTAAAGAAGTAAATACCACTCCAGCGCCACAAGAGCAAAAAGTAAAACAAGAGCCAAAGCAAGAGCAAGAAAAACCCCTACCCTTTTTAGACGCCAAGCGTGTAGGGGATTTACCCCCCCCTAAAATCTCTTATGAACGAAAAACTTCTAAATGGGTTTTTATCACCCCTATTATCGTGCTAGCCCTTGCTTTTGGTTTGTATCTGCACTATAGTACTAACACCACTCAAGAAAGTATATCAGAAGATACCCCTAAAACAAAAAACCCGGATTTACCCCCTCCTTCTGAGCCCCAAATAACTAGCACACAATCTACCCCCACTCCACAAGAACAAAGCACACAAACTAAACCCTCAGAGCAAAACCAAGCACAGCTCAAACCCGCTCAAGAGTCTTTAGATTCAAACCCCGCCCCCTCCGGTTTAAAAAGTGCAGAAAATACGCCACCCTCTAATACGCCTAATACGCCCCCTAAAGAGGAGCAACCCCCCAAAGAAGAGACAGAAAAATATCCCATGATTGAGATCACGCCTAAAGAAGAGGTGTGGATGGAAAGCATTGACTTACGCACTAAGGATAAAAAACAAACATTTCTTAAAGAACCTTTTACTTTAAACACACAGGGGCATAAGTGGCTCTTAGCCTTTGGGCATGGGAATTTATCCATAAAGGCTAATGGTAAACTCTTAGATTTTAAACGCGATCGCCCCTTGCGTTTTCTCTACACCCCCAAAGGAGGGTTACGGCGCATTAGTCTAGTTCATTACCAAGAGCGTAGCCGGTGAGGTTGGTTTTACTTATCGTAGCGTTTTATTTTTACTTAAGCGCTGATGCCCTAGATAGCAAGATCAAAAGTTTAATGGATCGTGCGTTTTATCAAACCAATAAGAATTTTATCCAGCGAGTCTTTAGCCATAAAGAGGCCTTTTATGAACAAGGGACTTTACAGATTCAAAAAGTGATCAACGCCCTTAAGGAAAATGGCCTACTACCCCTTAAATTTAAAAAACCTAGTTCCTTACGCGTGCGTTTTGAGGCCAAAACCTCCCCGCTTCTCTTGCTTAAAACAATTCGAAGCGTGCTTTCCTCTATGGGATATGCTTATTTCCCTATCCTAGAAGTTACACATAATCAAGATCAAAGTAGCGCTGTTTTTGCCCTCAGTACAGAATATGCCCTCGATCCTACCCTGCTTGCTAAACTCTTTGCCAAACAAGGCTTTATACTGCTAGATTTAA
Source organism: Helicobacter suis (assembly GCF_902196125.1). Classification (GTDB taxonomy): domain Bacteria; phylum Campylobacterota; class Campylobacteria; order Campylobacterales; family Helicobacteraceae; genus Helicobacter; species Helicobacter suis_B. Next base: position 71,935 of record NZ_CABIKG010000003.1, on the reverse strand, counting down.
AGCGCAATAGCCTTAAAGATTGGAGTTATACTTTCCAAGTTAACACCCCCAAACTAGCCCATGCCACTACAATTATCCCAGTTAGTGATGGAATAGAGTTAAAAGAAATTAGCGGGGTGTATTGGCTTGATATGACTGATAGTGGTAAATTAATTATAGTGGCTAATGATAAAGAGTGGCAACCCCAAGTTAGCGTTTTTGATGCTACTTTGCACATGTTAAACTACACGGCTACAGATACCCCTACAGAAAAAATTAGCCTAGATATTACAGATAAGGTACGCTTTGTACGGGTAAGTGATGTGAATAACCCTTTAGTTTTAAAGGGTGGGATTAAAGTTTGGTTAGAACCTATAAAGCGCTGATATGCAATATTTCCTACTAGGCACTTGTGGGCATGTTGATCATGGCAAAAGTGCTTTAATTAAGGCTTTAACAGGATTTGATGGAGACACTAGTATACATGAACGCATGCGTGGTATTACCATTGATTTAAGTTTTACAAGTTTAAAAACTTCTAAACGAACCTTAGGGTTTATTGATGTACCCGGACATAAAAATTTAGTCTCTACTATGATTGGAGGGAGTTTTGGATTAGATGCAACCTTGCTTGTAGTAGATGCCTTTGAGGGGTTAAAAGAACAAAGTTTTGAACATGCTTTAGTACTCTCTTTATTACAAATTCCTTGTTTAATTGTTTTAAGTAAAGCGGATAAATGCTCCAATATTAAGACTCAAGAACAAGCTATTATCAAAGCACTCAAACCCTATTCTCTTTGTATTTTAGGCGTACTAGCCTGTAGTGTTTATGACCCTAAGAGTATCCAAGCCCTTAAAGACTTTTTACTCCAATATCCCTTTAGCAAACGCCAAACCAACCAAGATTTAAACCATCTTTTTAGGCTTTATATTGATCGTGTTTTTATGATACAAGGGCGCGGAGTGGCTGTAAGTGGCACGGTGCTTGGAGGCTGTATAAAACAAGGGGATAAAATCACCATTGCACCCTTATCTAAAGAGGTCAGCGTTAAAACCTTGCACCAACATGGGGAGGAAGTTAAACAGGCTCATATCCATGAACGCGTGGCGCTACACTTACAGAATGTAAAAGCTACAGAATTACAAGAGGGCATGCTTTTAACCCTTAAGGGGTATTTGCGTGGGTTTGATAGCATTGATGTAGAATTATACACCTATGATAACCCCGCGCTTAAGCATAATCAAAATATCACCCTGCAAATTGGGACACTCAAACTACAAGCTAGGGTGTTGATCTTGCAATACCCTTATGCGACTTTAATCTGTAGCCAAAAAATCTTTGCATGTTATTTAGATTGCATCATCATTAGCATTAACCAGCGTGTTTGGGGAGCAGCCTTAGTACTTAACCCCATTACTGATTTACTCAAAAAACCTATCAAATTAGCTTTACTTAAGGCGCTATCTTGTAAAGATTTAGCCCAAAGTTTTAATATCTTAACTAAAGCGCATAAAAAAGGCTTTGGATTGCTCTCTTCTATGCAGCGCTTTGCTTGTACAACGCATAAAGCGCTAGAAATTGCTAACACTCTCCCTGATGTCTTAGTAGACTCACAAGAGTGTGTACTCTATGCCCCTAGTACTCTTAAAAATGTGATTCACACTCTTTTAAATATTTATAAAAACAACCCCCAAGCGCTTTTAAGCGCTAAGAGCCTAAACTCTAAGCACAACTACATTAGCCCCTATTTGGCTACTTTGGCTTTTAAAGTCCTAGAACAAAGAGGGCAATTACAAGAGAAAAAAGGGCTGTGGTTTTTAAAAGGTCTGGTTTTAGAAAATTTACAAGACAAACTCCAAGATAAACTTTATCAACTCATTGCACAGGCTAAATTTAGCCCCCAAGCTCCCTATAATCTTTACGATCTCTTAGATGTGGATCGAAAAATTGGGGATTTAGCTTTAAAAACTCTATGCCAACAACACAAAGTGATACGGTTATGCCATAATGTGTTTGTCCAAAAAGAAGCCTTAGAAGAGATGGTACATTTAATGAGGGATTTATTAAACACGCATAGAAGTTTAGATATCCATTTGCTTAAAGAAAACCTATCTCTCTCGCGCAAATACTGTATTGCTTATTTAGAATATTTTGATCGTTTAGGTTATACCCATAATCACAATGGCCAACGCACCCTTAAATCTTAACCTAGTTAAGGCATGTAGTGAACTACATTGGCTCTAAACGCAGACTATCTAGTTTTTTACTCAGTAGTATTGAAGATACTTTAAAATCCCATGGGGTCTTGCTTGCAGACTGTGTTTTTACCGACCTTTTTTCTGGAACAGCAACAGTAGGAAGGCTGTTTAAAAACCATGTGAAACAAGTGCTAAGTAACGATCAAGAGTTTTATAGCTTTGTGCTAGCCAAGCATTATATTGAAAACACCAAACCTTTAAAACGGGCTAGAGAACTCATTAATGCCCTTAATCATCTCCGGCCTATTAAGGGTAAAATTTATAAACACTACGCTTTAGGGGGCGGTGAGAAACGGCAGTATTTTAGCGATACAAATGCGATGAAAATTGATAGCATGCGTACCCAGATTGCACAGTGGCAAGAGACACGAGCCATTAATCAAGCCGAATTTTACTTTTTACTCACCTCGCTTTTAGAGTGTGCGGATAAAGTGGCTAACACGGCCTCTATTTATGGTGCTTTTTTAAAACATCTTAAAAAAAGCGCACAACAAGATTTATTTTTATCTCCCGCTGCTTTAGAATTAAGTACAAATCCCCACTATGCCTACCATACCGATGCTAGCAAACTTATTAGACAAATTAAAACCGACATTTTGTATTTAGATCCCCCCTATAACCAACGCGAATATGGGGCTAATTACCATGTATTAAACAGCATTGCCATTTATGATGATTTTATCCCACAGGGTAAAACTGGTCTTAGAATCTATCAAAAATCTGCATGGTGTAAAAAGTACGCCGCCTACAAGGCCTTAGAATATGTGATTAAGCATACTAACGCGCGCTTTATCTTTTTAAGTTATAACAATGAGGGTTTATTAAATTTAGAGGAAATTAAAACTCTTTTTAGTAGGCATGGTAACTACAGCCTTAAAAGCCAAGTGTATCAGCGCTTTAAAGCTAATTGCAACTCCCAAAAAGAGGGCACGATAGAGTATCTGCATGGATTGGAGAAACTAACACAAGCTAGGATAAAAGATACGCAAGGCTAATTGATGATTACTACAAAGAATTTAAAAGAGGTACTTCTAGCTTTAGGGTTTGAAGGGGAGAGTGTACTGAAAAAATCCTATGAAGTGGGGGCTAGTATTGAGGTGGATTTTAAAAACAAAAACATCACATATACACCCCTTGATTCAAATTTTAAAGAGGGAGAATATCCAAGTATAGATAAGCCTAGTAGAGGTTTTGTAATTCACAGAAACACAACCACTAATTTTAAATCTAATGAAAACTTTGTGTGTTTAATAGTTGTACATAAACTTTTAGAAAAAGGTTATAAACCAGAGCATATTATCTTAGAGCCTAGCTTTAGAGTGGGGCATAACCAACAGGTTTATGGCGATATTTTAGTGCTTAATCAGAACTTTAAAAACTTAGTTTTAATTGAGAATAAAACCTATGGGGGCGAGTTTAGAAAAGAGTGGAATAACATGCTTAAAAACGGCGGGCAACTCTTTAGTTACTATGCTGTTAATAACACCCCCTATCTGTGTTTACTAGCCTTTGACAATGAAAACAAGTATGAAATGCGCCTGATTTTTATGCAAGATAATTTAGACTACCTAGAGCGCATTAACGCTACACTTAAAGAGGAGGATAAAAAGCGCGGTTTTGGTGATCTCAAGAACACTAATGCTAAAGATTATTTTGAAGTGTGGCAGTCAACCTATTCTTCAGTCTCCACCACTAAAGGTCTTTTTGAAGCAGATATACAGGCTTATCAAATTGGCAAGGAGAAATATAAAACCAGCGATTTATCTGTTGTCTCTAAAGATCAAATTGCAAGTATTTATCACGAGTTTGCTACGATTTTGCGCCACCACTCTATTGGTAACTACGAGAATAGTTTTTATATTTTAGTGGATTTGTTTTTATGTAAGGTTATTGATGAGATTAAAAACCCAGATGATTTACAATTTACCTACAAAGGTGTGATTGCAGATAGTCCTTTTGATTATTGTGATCGGCTATTAAATCTTTATGAAATAGGTGTTGAAGAGTTGTTTAACAAAAAAGTAGTGAATGTGAAAAAAAGCGCGATTAGCCAATTATTTAAAGACGCTAAACGCTATGAGGGCAAGTTTAAAAAAGAGCTAGATAGTATTTTTGATCAACAAAAATACTTTAATATCAAAAAGTTTAACTTCATTGAAGTAGAAAACGCTAAGGAGTTTGATTTAAACTTCCAAGTATTAGTACAAGTTGCTGGGCTTATTCAAGATTTATACTTGAGTGAAAGCGAATCTAACCAATTTTTAGGCGATCTCTTTGAAGGGTTTTTAAACCGCTCAGTACACCAAACAGAAGGGCGTTTTTTCACGCCTATGCCTCTTACTAATTTCATGATTGCTTCTTTGCCAAAGATCAGTTCGCACCCTAAAGTGCTTGATTTTGCTTGTGGAGCGGGGCATTTTTTAACAGAGATTGGGGCTTATAACCCTAGCGCAGAAGTTTATGGCATTGAAAAGAATAAAGATCTCTCTAAAGTGGCTAAATTAGCCTGTATTTTGCATAATCCTAAGAGTAATAGCCACATTATTTTTCAAGATGCCCTAGATTTTATCCACTCTCAATACAAAGAAAGCTATGAACAGGGTAGTTTTGATTTGCTTTTGAGTAACCCGCCTTACTCTGTTAAGGGGTCTAGCCTCTTGTAATAATCCTTGATTTTCTAATTCTGCTTTAAATTGGTTATAACTTAATCCACTTGTTTTACTCTCTGGGCTAAGGGTGGTTTTAAGATTATCTAGTTATACAACCTCAGCACATATTTTTAAATCACTTATACATATCGTAATAAAGAAACTTTCTAATACCTTTATAAATTCTTGCATTGCGCTCTTGAATGTATTGCTCTTTCCATTCTGCTTCATAGCGCTCATCTCTTCCTAATTCTAGTACTTCGCTTAGATAAGATGGCGCTTCTTTATAAGTGTCTTGCTTCTGTCTAAAATTCCCATTTTTGGCTTTTGCATTTAAACATTTGGGTAATAAAAGTTTATTGCCAATATGCTCCACATATTGCCCTCCCCACGGCTTACACTTAGGCCGGATATGCTCCACTTCTAACAGACTCTCTTTTTTTCTCTTTTTATCAATGTAGGTATATTTTTCTGGGATAGCTTTAAAACCATTGTGGATATAGGCATACAAAAGTAAAAAAGGTTTTGATTTGGGTGTGGCAAGTCGTTCACAAAAATCCTCAAGAGAAGGAAACTTAGGCATACTCACTGAGGGTATGCTATGAAATACGGTTTGGTTAAACTTTAAAAAGAAAGTTTTTAGCTCAGTGGATTTATTAGAAGAGAGGGTATATAAAACCATGGTTTTTAGTGGTCGGAACAACCCAAACTCTAATAACTTAAAAATACGATCAGAAGAATCCTCTTCTTCAGGAGAATCTTTAAATACATCTCTATTCTTCCACAACAAACAACTTACAAATTGCTCCCATTGTTTGTTTGGGAATTCATTAAGTACACGCCAATAGCACAATGCCCGTTCATTTAAATAACTCTCCGGGGTACTCCAAAATTTAGCCAAAATTTTAATAAAGGACATGAATTCCTCTTTGTTATCAAAGTATTCTTTCCCTTTACCTTTCTCAAAAAATGGTAGAAGGCGGATAATTTGGGTATCTTTTTGCTCAGCCATAAAAGCGTGCCAATGTGTAAAGAGAAAGTCTAGATCAAAATCTGCATGAAAACCTTCGCCAATTTCCTCCCAGTCTTTCTCAAAATCCTCAAGTGCATCTAAAGATTTGTTCTTATAAAACTCATGCAAATGCCATTTTAAAATATACGATTCAGTAAGTGGCTTACCACGGGTATTTAGAGTTCCAAAAGTAGTCAGCGCCACTTGTTTGCTGTTACACTTATCTTTAAACACATACAGATCATTTAAAAGAAATTTACAAAAATCCTCCCATTTACCTTTTTCATTCAATTCTTCATAGAGTTCTTTTACCCTATCTTTGAAATACTCGTAATTTTTAACACAAAGCAACTTATTTTTTACCTCTTTTGAATACGATAGATTGGCCTCTTTGCTTAAAATTTTTCCTAGCGCTTCCCTATTCTCTTTTTTCTCCATACTCGCAACATTTCTCAAATGGCGTTGTTCATACTTAAAACCTTTATTATTCTCATAGTGCCACAAACATTTACCAAAATCCTTAGCATAGTCATTATTGGTATCTCTTTGTTCTTGAAAATGTGCGTAAAAAGCACGGAAGAGCAAATTAAAAGTGATGATGCGCTGTTGCCCATCTACAACCTCAAACACATCTGCATTCTCATTTTTTGGATAAACAACAACATAGCCTAAAAAATGACCATTTACATCGTTATTTTCAAAAGCTTGTTGTATATCCTCTAGTAGTTTTTCACATTCATCTAATCCCCACTCATAGGGTCTTTGGTATTTTGGAATTTCAAGGCTCATCTTACAAAGATTAGCAATAGATACTATTTCATGTTCATGGCCAAAATTTTTATTTATCTTATTCATCATTGATCCTTGATCATAAATCTAAACCACCCCCACAAGGATTATAATACAAGAAAACAAGGCGCGTAGATAGGTTTAATTTCTATACTTGCTTGATTTTGCTAGAGTAAATCTACTATTTTAAAAGCCTACAACCCCTCCCATGTTATAATTAAGGATTTTTAAATCAAGGGGTACGCGTGCAATATATCCGCTTTTATAAAGAGTTAAATAATAAAGATGTGGCTTTAGTGGGGGGCAAGAATGCTAGTATTGGGGAGATGTTTCAAGAACTAGTGCCCAATGGGATTAAAGTCCCTAATGGCTTTGCTATCACTAGCCAAGCCTATTGGTATTTACTTGAACATGGAGGCATTAAAGAGCAAATCATTAGGCTTTTAGAAAATGTAGATGCCACAGAATTAGATGTGCTAAAACAAAGATCTAAGCAAATCCGCGAGCTCATCTTTGGTACGCCTTTTCCGGCTGATTTGCGCGATGAAGTCTTTCAAGCCTATAAGATGTTAAGTGATGAGTATAAAATGCGCGAGGCAGATGTGGCGGTGCGCAGTTCAGCTACAGCAGAGGATTTACCCGATGCTTCTTTTGCCGGGCAACAAGACACTTATTTAAATATCAAGGGCAAAACAGAATTAGTCCACTACATTAAGGCTTGTTTAGCCTCACTTTTTACCGATAGGGCTATTAGTTACCGTGCCTCCAGAGGCTTTGATCACCTTAAAGTTGCTTTGAGTGTGGGGGTGCAAAAAATGGTGCGATCAGATAAGGGGAGTGCGGGCGTGATGTTTTCACTAGACACTGAAACGGGGTTTAAAGATGCGATCTTTGTTACTTCTAACTGGGGGCTTGGCGAAAGTGTGGTAGGGGGGCTTGTTAATCCAGATGAATTTTATGTTTTTAAACCCACGCTTTTACTGGGCAAACAGCCCATTATCAAACGCCAACTGGGTAGCAAAGCCCAAAAAATTGTCTACGCTAGCCGTGGGAGCGAAAACCCCACTAAAACCATACCCACTACCCAAAAGGAAAAAAGTAGTTTTTCTCTTAGCGATGTAGATTTATTAAGTTTAGCCCGCTATGCCATTATTATAGAGGAACATTACAGCAAAGAGGCCGGGCAGTATCGTCCTATGGATATTGAGTGGGCTAAAGATGGAGATAGCGGGGATATTTTCATTGTGCAAGCCCGTCCTGAGACTGTGCAGAGTCAAAAAAAGAGCCAAGAGCGGGTTTATGAAAAGTATCGCTTTAAAACAGAGGAGAAAAGAGAAATCTTACTCGTAGGCAGGGCTATTGGGAATAAAATTGGAGCGGGCAAAGTACGCGTGATTAATAGTTTAGATCACATGAATATTTTTAAAGAGGGAGAAATTTTAGTTACAGATAACACCGATCCAGACTGGGAGCCTCTCATGAAAAAGGCTAGTGCGGTGGTTACAAATAGAGGGGGCCGTACTTGCCATGCGGCTATTGTGGCGCGTGAAATTGGTGTACCTACTATTGTGGGGGCTTTGGGGGCAACAGAGTCGCTTTATACGGGTATGGAGATCACTATTTCTTGTGCAGAAGGGGAGGAGGGCTATATTTATGCGGGTTTCCATGATTTTGAAATAGAGCGCACAGCCCTAGATCACTTAGAAGAACCCAAAACTAAGATTTATCTTAATATTGGCAACCCTGAAAAGGCCTTTCAATTCTCCCAAATCCCAAACCATGGCGTAGGTTTAGCGCGCATGGAACTTATCATGCTTAATCAAATCAAAGTCCACCCTTTGGCTTTAGTGGATTTGCACCACAATAAAAACATTAACGAACATAAAAAAGTAGAGGCTTTGATTGCAGGCTATGCAGGCCCTAAGGATTTTTTTATTAAAAAGATCGCTGAGGGAATGGGCATGATTAGTGGGGCCTTTTATCCTAAACCTGTGATTGTGCGTACAAGTGATTTTAAATCTAATGAGTATGCCCGCATGCTTTGTGGCTCTGTTTATGAACCCCATGAGGAAAACCCGATGCTAGGTTTTCGCGGGGCAAGCCGCTATTATTCTGATTTGTATAAAGAAGCCTTTTCTTGGGAGTGTGAGGCGTTGTGCATGGTACGCGAGCAAATGGGGTTAACTAATATGAAAATCATGATTCCATTTTTGCGCACGATAGAAGAGGCTAAGAAGGTTTTAGAAATTCTGCGTAAAAACGGACTAGAGTCTGGTAAAAACGGCTTAGAGCTTTATATTATGTGCGAGTTGCCTATTAATGTGATCATGGCTGATGACTTTTTAAGCCTCTTTGATGGTTTTTCTATTGGTTCAAATGATCTTACCCAGCTAACTTTAGGCGTAGATCGAGATGGGCAACTGGTTAGCCATGTATTTGATGAGCGCAACCCAGCAATGCTTGAGATGTTTAGGCGAGCAATTGAGGCTTGTAAAAGGCATGGCAAATACTGCGGCATTTGCGGGCAAGCGCCTAGTGATTATATAGAGGTGGCTAAGTTTTTAGTCAAAGAAGGGATTTCTTCGCTTTCTCTTAATCCGGACTCTGTAATTCACACTTGGAATCAAGTTGTGCAGCTAGAAAAAGAACTCAATCGTGCTTAAAAAAATAGGCATGGGGGCGGGATTAGCGTATTATTTTTATAAAACTTATAGGCGCTTGCAGGGTGTGGTTAAAGAGCCGGGGGTGGGGGATATTCTTTGTTGTGATTTACTTGGAGATTTAATGGAGCATTCCGGGATTTATGTAGGCCAATATGGCATTGTGGAATTATGTAGCAATGGGGAGGTGTGCCAAACAACCCCGCAAGGTTTTTTAAACAAGGCTTCTTACAAGGGGATTTATGTTTTAAGTAGGTGTACTAAAACAGGGGAGAAAAATAGCAAAGGCGAGGAATATGTACAGATTATAGGCGGGCTAGAGTATGTTGCAAAGAGGGCTTTAGAATCTGTGGGTAAAAAATTAGATTATCGTATAACTGCTGGATTAGAGCGCTATAACTGCCATAAGTTTGTGTGTGATTGTCTGCTAGAGGGGGCTATTAAAGGGGAGGAGTGGCGGCTTAAGGATATTAAGAAGACACTTTATAAAGTTATCCAGCAAAAACACCAACTCAAAGAGAGCGATCTAGGTTTTTATGAGTGGGATATTAAAGTTTAAAAAAGGTGGTGAGAAGTACTAAGAATTTTATAAGGCGGAGGTTTTAAATACAAAACCCTACTTTCCCCCCGCGCTAACAAATTGTATCTTTATAAACCGCCCAATACAAGACTAGCCGCCGCTTAGAAGTTGTGTTATTTTGGTTAAATTTAGGGTAGCATTGGAGACAAACTGATAGGGTGCTTTAACATGAGAGATATTAAAGTTTTTTTGTGCGATTGTGATGGGACGCTCACAGATGGGGGTATGTATTATTTAGAAGATGGAAGGGAATTTAAAAAATTCTGTGTAGCCGATGGGGTGGGTTTTGGATTGCTTAAAGCTGCTGGGATTAAAACCGGTATTTTAACCGGCGAGGTTACACCCATTGTAGAGCACCGCGCTAAAAAACTTAAACTAGATTATCTTTATCAAGGTTGTAGCCCTGAGGGCAAATTAGAAGCGGCGCGCGCTATTTGTGCTCAAGAGAATATTTCATTAGCCCAAGTGGCTTATATAGGCGATGATATTAATGACTTGCCCCTTTTAAAGCAAGTGGGCTTAAAAGCTTGCCCCAATAACGCCCAAGAAAGTCTAAAAAGTTTACCCCATATTGTAGTTTTAAAGAAAAATGGAGGAGAGGGGGCGGTGAGGGAGTGGGTTAACTTGATTTTACACCCTCAGTTGTAAATTTAGCTGTCTAAACGGTATAAGGCCTTTAACCTAATCAACCCCCAAATTTTCTAATCCCTTTTCAAAGTTTTTCAAGAGATCTTGTGAGATAAAGTTTTTATCATTTAGAATTCGTTCACAAAGCTGTGGGTCAATGTCAGCCAAGTAAGGGAGTTGCTCTTCAAACTTGTTTTCAAAAAGAATCCGTCTATTTTGTAAATCAGTGCGTCTGAAGTTTTCTAAGAAAGTTAAATCAGAGTATATATTATCTAGGGCGTTTTTTAGGATTTTAGCTTTAGCTTGGATCTCATTCTCATTTAATGTAATTCCATATTCTCTATGAAAAACATCTAAAATTTCTGAAAGCTTTTCTAACTGGGTTTGTGGCGCTTTTCTACCCTCTGCTTGAAAGGGCTTTAGCTCTGCTTGGCCTGTGAGTGTTAGTTTAGCCTCTTGTTCTTTTTCTAAACGATACTCTTCAAGCGCTACTACTTTAGTGATGTCCTCTGGATTTTTATCTCTTGGTAGTTTTTTAATGAGGGTTACAAGCAATCTAAAGAGTTTTTCTAAAAAGATGTCTGTAAAGGGCAAAATTTGTACCCAAAATTTATATCCTTTGATATAGGCTTTTGCCTTGCTGTAAAACTCTTGTTGTAAGTCTTGCTCTAAGGCGCTGTAGCGTCGTATCATCACATCTAACATGGCATGGATTTGAGATAAGAGGGCTTCTTTAAAGAGGGCTAAATTAAAATTTTCTACTTCTTCTTGGGTGTATACCCCATAATTATTTAAATGTGTTTTGAGATCAAAAAGCTTATTAAGATCGCTAGGTCCTTCTAAAGAGCTTTGTTTGTAGTAAGGTTCAAAGGCTTTAATAATCTCTTGAGCGTTATTAACAAAATCTAAAATACAAGTGTTTGTTTTATCTGGGTGTGTGCGGTTTAAACGCGAGAGGGTTTGTACGCAAGCCACAGCGCTTAAGGCTTTATCTACATACATCGTGTGTAACAAGGGTTGATCAAAACCGGTTTGGTATTTATCTGCCACAATCAAAAAGCGATAATCATCTCTTTCAAAGGCTTTAGGTGTCTGTGTTTCTGGCATGTGATTTAGGCTAGCTTCGCTATAAGTTTCTCCTTCTAAGTTAATCTCCCCTGAAAAGGCCACTAAGGCTTTATGCGGATATCCTTCTTGCTTTAGTTGTGCTTGAAAAGCTTTAAAATATTCAAGGGCACTCTTGCGCGAATCTGTAATCACCATAGCCTTAGCCCGCCCCTTAATTTGGGTATGTACACAGCTATAAAAATGATTAAGCATCACCTCTGTTTTAGCCTGAATGCTTTTGGGGTGATCTCTAATATAACGCTTAAGTTTTTTAAGAGCTAGGTTTTTTTCATAGTGTGGATTACTTAGGATTGTAGACACAACTTTAGCAAAATCTTTATAGCTGATGTAGCAAGCAAGTACATCTAAAATAAACCCCTCTTCAATGGCTTGTTTCATAGAATATAGATGAAAGGGGATAAACTTCCCTTGACTTGTTTGTGTGCCAAAAAGCTCTAAAGTTTCAGGCTTAGGCGTGGCGCTAAAGGCAAAATAAGAAGCGTTTGGTTGGAATTTCTTAGCTTGAATAGCCTTGTTTAAAAATGTCTCTAAGTCTTCTTGTTGGTTCTCTTGGTCTTTCCCTGTGGTCTTAGCAAGGTCTTGGGCGTACTTACCCCCTTGAGAGGAATGCGCCTCATCTATGATAATGGCAAATTTTTTATCACGCATGGAAGGGATATCCTCTAAGATATAGGGGAATTTTTGAATCGTGCTAATGATGATCTTCTTGCCCTCAGATATGGCCTCTTTAAGTTGTCTATTCCCTTTTGTGATAGCCTCTACAACCCCTTTAATAGAGCAAAAGGCTTCAATCGTGTTTTGTAATTGGCGATCTAAGATGATGCGATCGGTGATCACTAATACACTATCAAAAATCACCTTTTCTTGTTCACTTAAACCCACCAAAGCACAGGCTAGCCATGCAATAGAATTACTCTTGCCACTGCCTGCGCTATGCTGGATTAAGTAGCGCCCTCCCACACCCTCTTTTTGCACAATCTGGCATAACTTCCTCACCACATCTAATTGGTGGTATCTAGCAAAGATCACAGCCCCTGATTTACCCCCCGGTTTGATCATCTGTAAGATTAAGTGTAATAAACTATCTTTTTGTAAGATTTCTTCCCATAAATAAGCCGTTTTTATACCACTTGTAGCTGGATTACCCGCGCCACATTCTCTATCAAGTTCCCCACTCCCATCATTTAGCCCTCTATTAAAGGGGGTAAAGCGTGTCTTATCCCCCTCTAATTTAGTGCTCATATACACTAAATCATTATCTAGGGCAAAATGCGCGAGGGTGTGGTGTTTAAATAGGATTTCATGCGGGCTGCGATTCTTTTTATACTGCTCTATTGCATCCACCACGCTTTGCCCGCTTAATTTATTTTTAAGTTCAAAGCTAAAGAGTGGCAAACCATTTAAAAAGATCACCATGTCTAAAGAGTTGTTATTTTTAGTGCTATAGTGTAACTGGCGCACTACAGAAAAAAGATTACTTTGGTAGTTTTTCCAATTATCTGGATTTTTTTGGTTAGGGGGTTTGTCATAGGCAAGTTTAAAAGATACGCCTAAAACCTCCACCCCCTTTTTTAATATCTCAAGCAAACCCTCTTTTTCTATTTGGCTCTTTAAACGCTCAAAAAAGCTTTTTTGTAAATCCTTACTTCGTTTTTGTAAATCCTCTATTTGTTCAGGTTGGGTGGTTTGTAAAAACTTCCATAATAAATTAGTATCCAAACAAAGCGCTTTATTGTAGTCTTTGGGGTTGCGCTTAATATATGCGCTTTGGAGTAAATGCTTCTCTATTAAGTCTTCAAAGGATTTTTCATTATATCTTTGCATGCTTTGCCTTTAGAGGGATTTGGCCTAAAACAGCCTCACTAATAAGCGCGCTTTTATAATCTTTTAAGCCTTGTATTTGTGTTTGTAATTTAATCATCAAAGTATCTAGCTTGGCTAGCCTGTGATCTAAAAAGGCGGCTATAGCGTGTTGTTCTTGCAAGGGGGGAACTGGTAAAGGAATTTCTAACAATTCTTTGCTACTTAATGTTGAGCGGACACCTGTACCAAGAGCATTATAAACTCGCTTAAGGTACAAATCGTAATAGTAATAATAGAAATATTTCACACACAAAGCGGGATTAATTTTTGTTAGCCGAATATAGGCGGAGCTTACAATGCCTGTTTCATGGCACAAACCAACACGGCTTGTTTTGACATTGTCTAAATCTATTAGTTTAAATATGAGGTCGTTTTGTTTAACAATTTGGTATGTCCTAAAATCCGCTGGATTTAATCCACTACCACAGGTTATGTCTTTCCTAATCATGCCGTCTAAGGTTAATGCTAATCTATTTTGGCACTCTAAATTAAAATTAGGGATTTCTTGATTTTTGAAAAGTAGTCTACCTTTTTTAATCTCCCAATGCCCCGGAATATCCCCAAGCCACGCTACAGCGCTTGGTTTGAAGTGCTCTTGTGGGTTTAGCCCCTTAGTGGTTATTTTTGAGATTAAGGCCTGTTTATATTCCTTTAAAAGAGCAAGCATGCGCGTCTTTTTAGTAATGCATGCTGCAATTTTAGCGCATTTATGATCTAAAAAAGTAGCGATAACGCGTTGTTCTTTTAAAGGGGGGAGGGGGATTTTGAGGGTTTTTAAATTTTCGAGTCTCACTCTTATAACTTTAACTCCGCTTGTATATTTAGCCTTGAGACTTGCAAAATAAGTTGTTTGGAATACATAAGCGATAAATTTAGGGTTCTGTTTATGCCTATAGGCAAGAGTATCGCCGCCAATGCAAATATCCGCATTACCCAAGTAAGCCACAGCCTTACAAACTCCCTCAACATCTTCACTAACGCACGCAATGATCAGATCGCCATATCTAGCCTTTTCAAGCCGTTTGGCTAAAGCGGAGCTCACAAAGCTTTTTGTTTGGGTGGTGTAGGTGTTGTAATAGGTGTGGATTTGCCCATAATGGATAGCCCCTACAAGTGTGCCATCAGTATTAGCCGGGTGTAAATCAGCCTTAGTAAGCCCATTCCCGCGCACAAACTCCCCAATTTCCCCCAATCTCACCCATTTCACTTTAAACCCCTCTTTAAGCCACACCAAAGGGCGCGACTCTTTGTAGAGGGGGTGTAGCTATTTCTAACTTTAAATAAATCCACCAATTTTTTAGAATGCACCGGGACTTGTCCTAACCCTGTAATCTTTTTAAACCCCTTCATGCCAAAATCTCATCTAAAAGTTCTTGGATTTCCCCCTCTAGCTCTCTAATTTCTTGTTGGATAGTACCCGCGCTTTTAGTTTCTGTGGGGCGATAAAAGTGTTGGTTAAACAAGATTTCATACCCTACTTCAATGCTTTTGCCCTCAATAAAGCCTATCTGTGGCCTGATTTGCTCTAAAAGCTCTAAAAAATAAGTGTCTTTATCCTCTTTAAGCGGGATTTTCTCTCTTGATTCATTTAAAAGAATTTTCAAATCCTTAGAGATTTTTCCCTTAGGGTTTGTTTTTTTAGGAATGGGGATATTAAGGGCATTTAAAAATGTTTCTTTGTCTTTAAAAATGGGCTCTAGCTTTGGCGGGTTAGCTTCTAATTGCTCTAATCTTTTTAAAATAGCCTCTTTATTAATGAGTTTAGAATCATCTTTAACTTCCTGACTTGATTTTAAAGAGATTACATTAAATTTAGTATACCCCAAGTCCTCACAATCTAGCACCACCGCTTGCGGGCTTTTTATCTGTTTAGAAAAAAGCTCAAAAATAGCATTGATGTGTTCTTGGCTAAGGCGCTTACTCTTTTCCCCTAAGCTTTTTGCCATAGGTTCAAAATAGCTAGTTGCATCAATGAGTTGGACTTTTTGCTTTTTTATGTGCTTGCTTGCGGTTGTTTAAAATCCAAATAAAAGTAGGGATTTGTGTGTTATAAAATAAATCAGTAGGTAGGGCAATGATAGCCTCTAAATAGTCCTTTGTGATAATATGGCTTCTAATTTTCACCTGCCCGCTATTGCTGTTAAATAGCGCGCTCCCATTGTGTATAGAAGCAATACGCGAGCCTAAAGGGGTATCTTTCATCTTACTAATCATATTGAGTAAAAACATCATTTGCCCATCACCAACCCCTGTAAGCCCCACTGCAAAGCGCGAATCATTTTTACATTTTTCTTGCTCATTCCCATAACTCTTACCAAAGGGTGGATTTGTCAACATAAAATCAAATTTTAAATCTTTAAATTGATCATCACTCAAAGTTGAGCCAAATTTGATGTTCTCTGGGTTTTCCCCCTTAATTAGCATATCTGCCTTACAAATTGCATAAGTTTCGGGGTTGATCTCTTGTCCGTATAAATAAATCTCAGCTGCTGGTTGCAAATTCTTAATAAAGGCCTTAGACTCGGTGAGCATCCCGCCACTCCCACAAGCATTATCATAAATTAAATAAGCGCCTTTTAAAATTTGTTCAGATACTGGTTTAAAAATGAGGGTAGCCATTAAAGAAATAATATCCCTAGGGGTGAAGTGCTCCCCTGCTTCCTCATTATTCTCTTCATTAAACCTGCGGATCAACTCCTCAAACACATAACCCATCCCTAAATTACTCAAACCGGGTTTATCTGAAGTAGACTTTATAGAAAAATTAACCTTATTGCTACAAAATTTATCCACAAGCTTAAATAAAATCCCTGCTTGCTCAAGGGTGTTTAACTCCGTTTCAAAATTAAACTTCTTTAGGATGTCTTTTATAGTGGCGCTAAAGCTATTTAAGTAATTTATAAAATTAACCTTGAGATTTCCCGGATCGTCTAAAAGTGTTTTTAAGGTGAATTGAGAATGGTTATAAAATCTAAAACCACTTGCTGCACATAAAAGCGACTCGCTAAGTTCTTCTGAGAGCTTTTGCTCTTTACATTCTTCTTGTTTTGCTAGTACCTTTTCTTTTGTAGGTTCTAAGATTGCATCTAAACGCCTAATAACTGTCATTGGCAAAATCACATCTCTATACTTACCCCTTTTGTAGTGATCTCTGAGTAAGTTAGCGATGTCCCAAATAAAATTGACAATGGGCTGAAATTGCGCTGCGTCCATGTTCTCCCCCTTGTGAAAAAATAAAAATATCAAAATCTCGCGCATTTTAGCATAAGTTTAAAGCGCCTATCTGCTAAAAATATTTTTGACTACTGTACTTTGTGTGGTTTACATTTTAAAGAATATGGGAAAACCCCTTAAAGAGTTTAGAGAGCTAACTTTTTAAGAAAGCATCGCAAAAATCCAAGATTTTTATCCAAAACCGCTATAGTTTTGCACTCGCTGGTGTGCTTTTTACTGTGTATTTGTCTAACTAAAAGCTATAAATATAGCGCAAGTACATAGAGTATTGCCGTCTAAAGGTTTCTTGTAGCGTGTAAAGGTTATTGTTCTTCCAAGCGCTTCCTTTATAGTATAGACTGGGTAAAGTGGGGATTTTTATCCCAAATTCTACCCCGTGGTGTTTGATGATATTGGTACGCAAACCTACATTAACCAAAAATTGAAAATGCGTATTATTAATGCTATGTTTTAGGGGGCCTGTGGTTTTTAAAGAAGCGGGGTTAATCTCTCCGCTCGTGCCAATATCTGTAGTGGGGGTAGAGCCATTACAAGGATTATCACTATCAGGGATATAAGCACATTGCCCGGGTACAGTGCCAATGACATAGCCTTGATTAAAATAGTTTACCTTATTGCTTGTCCAAGAATTGCCCGCAAATTGTGATCCTATAAAAAGACCAAAAACAAATTTATCTTTATTAATAATATTAAAGAGCATGTCTATTCCCGCCCCGTAAGTGTACATATCTACTTTATCATCATTAAGATAGAACACACTCACGCGGTTAGAAGCTGTGGCATTAGAAAAATTACTGTGCCCATAGTCAAAAAAACCATAATAGCGCAACCCAAACCATTTCTTTTTGCCAAAAAATTGTTTATAGCCCGCTAAAACATTAAGCCCAAACATGGGTTGGTTGCGCCCGGGATTATTAGCATTGCTACTTAGCATAGTCTTATTAGACCACAGCGCTTTACAATTTCCCGGTACGCATTGATCCCCCCCAACTTGGCTAGCATCTGGATTAGATGCACTTAGTACAACGCTACCCTGTGGGACCTGGAATAATTGCCCATTTTTTTCCCCTACAACTTCTTTATTAGCCCGCCCCACTTCTAAACCCACTCCAATAAAGACCGCGCTATTTTCTGCCGGCAAACTAAGGGGACAAACACCCAAAAAGAACCCGATTAGTTTACAACCCCTCTTAAAAGTTAAATTTTTACTATGAAACATCAACAACCCTACTTTCCTTGAATATTATTTATACCCGATTTTGATAATAAATAATCACTCATTCTAAAAAACTTTTAAACAATTTTATAACCCATTTAATATTAATCAGAGATAAATATCGGGTATATTATATTAATTTTGATAAATTTTTAATAAAATATAAGCTTTAAATTTATAAAATTATTACTACATAGCTCATTTTGTAGGATTTAGCATGCATTCAAAAAAACATAAAATGTTATCTATTAAACAGAAATGGGGGCGCACCATTTGTGCTTTTGGGGTGGTGGGGGCTGGGGTGCTTTTGGCTGAGGAATCACGGACGCTAGGTAAGGTAACCACTCTTGGCAAGCGCACCTTTGAGTATAATAATGAAATGAAAATTGGCCGTAAAGAATTACAACAACGACAAAGTAATCAGATCAATGATTTATTTAGAACAAGGGCTGATATTAATGTTTCTGGGGGAGGGTTAATGGCACAAAAAATCTATGTTAGGGGCATGGAGAGTCGTTTATTGCGCGTTACCATTGATGGAGCGGCACAAAATGGGAATATGTTTCACCATGATAGCAATACTATTATTGATCCGGGAATGCTTAAACAAATTGATGTGATCAAAGGCGCGGCTAGTGCCTCAGCTGGACCGGGAGCTATTGCCGGAAAAATGGCGATGGAAACCATCGGGGCTAATGATTTTTTGCGCAAGGGGCAAAATTATGGGAGCAGTGCTGCGGTGAGTTTTTATACTAACTTTGGCTACCGCGTTACTACCGTTGCGGCTTACCGTGCTAACAAATGGGATATTTTAGGTTATTACACAAATCAAAATATCTATTACTACCGCGATGGCAATAATGCCATGAAAAATCTCTTCCACCCCACCTATGATATTAATGATCCCGCTGCAAGCGATAAAGTGATTGGTAGCCCTAGCCAGCAAAATAATATCTTATTTAAAATCAATGGCTATTTTAATGAAAAGGATAGTTTGGCTGTGAGTTATAACATGACGCGCTATGATTCTACCCGTTTATTGCGCCCTAATGCCACCAGTGCTTGGAGTAAGGCTAATGAACCGGGTACCCAGCCAGCCCCCTTTTTAATTGATTTTGGTAAAGAGCTGGCTTATTTGATTAATGTCAATCACAACCTTTCTTTTAAATATAACCATGAAGGCGGAAGTGATTTTAATAAACCCCGTATCACCGCAACAACTTTTCTAAATGTGCGCAATGGTAATTATAAACCGGTAAATAACCCTTTTGCAGTTACTTCAAATGAGCCCACTAACCCTTATTATGTCCAAGAGGTGAGTCAATGGTGCGCGCTTAATCCTAGTAGTTGTGAAAAAGGAACGATCACCCCCGCACCCGGTGGGGGTTATGATATTAGTGTTAGTGCAAATGGGCAACAAATGGTGCCAAAATATAAAGCCTATGACTTAACTCCTCCTAATGCTAATAATCCACAACCTAATGACTGGACTTTAGGCAATGCTGATGCGGAAGGGACTTTGCAACGCGATATTTTCCTTATTAACTCTGGGATCAATGTTAAAGTCCAACACCCCATTAGCCCTGATTATGAAAATGTCTTTGAATACGGCGCGATTTATCAAAACCTCACCGCCTTCTCCGGTTTGGCTCAAAAAAATGGTTTGTATCCGGGCAATATTAACCCTAATGATCCAACCGGTCCAGGACTACCCTATCGCCACTACTACATGGACCCTGATGATGCGTATAACCAAAACATGAGCGTGGCTAATCCGGCCTATCGTGATTTGCCCCAAAATTCCTATGGGGTGGGCAATATCATCGGGGGGTATGTGCAGGCTAACTACAATTTCTTAAAAAATCTCATTGTAGGGGCGGGTACGCGCTATGATATTTATTTATTAAAAGATAAAGATGGGGATAATCATTTTACCTCTGGCTTTAGCCCGAGTGCTACCATTTTATATAATCCCATTGAAAACTTGGGTTTAAAACTCTCTTATGCCTATGTTACTAAGGGCGCACTC
The DNA here is from genome assembly GCF_902196125.1 of Helicobacter suis. Lineage (GTDB taxonomy): Bacteria > Campylobacterota > Campylobacteria > Campylobacterales > Helicobacteraceae > Helicobacter > Helicobacter suis_B. The sequence continues at coordinate 51,911 of NZ_CABIKG010000003.1, read as the reverse complement.
CCCGGTGATGGGGTATTAATGCGCGATCCAAGCGTGATCTATGAAAAAAATCTCAAACCAGCTATCGGGCAGAATGTAGAATTTAATCTGGATTATAATAGCCCTTATTTTAATGTGCGTGGCGCTAGCTTTTATCAAGTGATTAATAACTTTGTTAATTCCTATGGGCAAGATGTTTCTAAAAATGGTGGGGGCAATGCTATAGCTAAAAATCTTACCGGCAATCTGGCCCAAACCATTGCTATTTTTGGGTATGAAGTAAGTGGGAATGTAAAATACAAAGGCTTTACAGGCACTTTTTCCATCGCTAGATCTTGGCCTACGGCTAATGTTAAGGGCAAGTACTATTTATTAGCCGATACCTATGCTTTAGCCGCCACCTATGGCAATGTTTTTATTCTGAAAGCTGACTATGTGTTTAAACATGCCGGTTTAAGCCTCACTTGGCTAAGCCGCTTTGTTACGAATATGTATTATAACGGCTACAGTATTTATTATCCGGGCTATGGATTAATCCCTATTCATAAACCCGGGTATGGTGTGCATAATATCTATGTTAACTGGACACCGCCTTATAAGCGCTTTAATGGTTTGCGTTTATCCGCCGTCTTTAATAATATTTTAAATAAGCAGTATGTCAGCCAAACCTCTGTCTGGCAAGCTAGTGCGGATGCGCCGCACGGTGATATGCTTGCTAGAAATGGCCAGATTCGCATGGCTTTACCAGAACCGGGCTTTAACGCGCGTTTTGAAATTGTCTACCAGTATTAAGCTATTTGAACGCGTAAGATTTGTGTTTGCAGTTTGTATTCAATGTATTCTCTGATTTTTTAGAATATTTTCTATAATTTTTTGCATGGTTGCTAGCCACCTTGGGAGGCTATGGACCTCTTTAATGTAATTAAAGGCCGCAATTGAAAGTTTTTTGCGCACTTCTTCCTCTTGCATTAAAGAGCGCAGAGCGCTTACAAACTTAGGAACACTCTCAAAGCCATCTCCTAGTACAGGTCCTACAAAGGAACCAAATTTTTCACTCAGTCCATCAGGATTTTGATTGCTCACCAGTAAAACGCCATAAGAGAGTGCTTCTAAAAAGGAAATGGGTAGGGCTTCGTGGATAGAAGTGTTAATAAGGATTTTAGCATCTTTTAAGTGTGTGGCTTTGATGTCCCCATCTGCATGCCCTACAAAATGCAAATTAGCGACATTAAAATAGCCTCTATCTTTTAAGATTTTCATAGTTTGTCCTGGTGGTTCATTAGACTGCCCTAGCATAAAAAATTCATACTCGGGGCATTGCTTAGCGATTTCACAAAACAGCCACCCCCGTTTGATTACATCAATTCGCCCTAGAAAAATGATGTGATCTTTTTTGGGATGGGTAGCAGGATCAAAAGTTTCTTCAATTTCAATGGGATTGGGTACATAGGTGATCTCCACTTCCTCATCGAGTTTATAAAGTTCCTTAGCCTTGCTATTCAAACAGAAAGCCTGGCTGATAAATTGGATACGCTTTTGTTTATAGAGAGCATGGATAAGGTTATTGAGCCCCTCATCAAAATAATTCGGTTCACTCATCAAGCTTACCCCCTCGATTTCCTCCCAATCACCAAGAGGTCTAGGGTCTTGAATCCAAAAGAGAATGGGGGTTTTTAAATCATGCAGGAAAGGAAACGGAAAAGCCGCCTCTATGCTTAGATACAAATCGTAGTTTTGTTTAGAGAGCCATCTTTTGGCACAATAATCGTTTAAGGGTATCTCAAAAACGCGAGTACCATCAATAATTGTCTTGTGTGCAAACAATCCCCAATATTTTCTATTAATCCTAAAAAGAACATCTACTTGGATACTTGGATACTTGGATACTTGGTAGATATTTGGCCACTAAACGCCTGGCTAAGAAACCATAGCCCCCATAGCCCGTACCACATGCGCCAAAATACTCACCCACAAGCAAAGCTACCTTGATTTTTCTCATTAATTCACCTTTTTCACAATAAAGGGCTTATTCTACTATAAAATTCTCTGAGTAGTAATATTTAGGGGTTGCTTGGCGGTTTTAGGTAATAGCCGGTAAAAAGACCGACTATTACCTAACTCATGTTTTTAGTTGCCATTTATAGCAATATCTTTACATGCCGTTTAGTTTTATTAAGCTATATTTAATAATATTTCTAATTAAGTAACACAAAGTATATCAACTGGACTTTGTATGAGGATTAACGCGCGTTTTGAAATTGTCTACCAGTATTAGGCCTGTAAAACTCTACACCATTTTAGGGGCGCGCCCGCAGTTTATCAAAGCTAGGGCTTTAAGCGCTGCGCTTAAACAAAACCCGTTTATTCATAGCACAAATACCACCTACCAACTCCAAGAGTTTTATATCCACACTAACCAGCATAGCCAAGCTAATATGAGCACAGATTTTTTTAAAGAATTACATTTAGATAGCCCTACACATACCCTACCAAAAGCGCCTAATCATCTGAGCCGTTTAGAGCATGTAGGATTTATGTTTGCTAAACTCAAAACAATTTGTACCCAAGAGCGCCCAGATTTGATTTTAGTTTATGGGGATACTAATTCTACTTTAGCGGGGAGTTTGATCGCGCATTTTTTAAATATTGCGCTAATACACATTGAAGCGGGTTTAAGAAGTTATAACTTTAACATGCCAGAGGAATATAACCGTATTAGTACAGATAAATTAAGTACTCTGCTTTTTTGCCCCACTAAACAGGCCTACCACACTTTTAAACCAAAGCCACACCAAAAAGTTTATTTTAGCGGTGATGTGATGTTAGATAATGTGTTGTTTTATCAAAACCATGCCCGCCCTCCACAAGGATTTAGCGCTAAAAACTTTCTCTTTGCAACTTTACATAGAGCGAGCAATATTGATAACCCACATTGTTTACACGCCATTATTAGCGCCTTAGAAGAATTAGCCCAGCAAATACCGGTATTTTTAGCTCTGCACCCTAGAACTGCTATAGCCTTAAAAAAATACCATCTCTTTTTAAAACACACCCATATTTTGCCACCCCTACGCTACTTAGAAACCCTTTATATGCTTAAATATGCGCGCCTTGTATTAACAGATAGTGGGGGGTTACAAAAAGAGGCGTATTTTTGTAAAACACCGGTTTTAATTTTACGCGAGGAAAGTGAGTATCCAGCATTAATAGAGGAGGGAGCGGGGATATTAGTTGGGCATGAGAAAGCGCGCATTGTACAGATAGCCATGCAAAGCCTTAAAGAACAACCTAAACTTAGTTTTGCTAGTATGCATTCCTTCGGGGAGGGCAATAGCGCTTCACTTATTTTACAAGCTATCAAGGAGCATGTATGTTATTTGGAATCATTGGTGTTGGAGGATTTATAGCCCCTAGACATATTAAAGCTATTTATGAAACCGGGCATGTATTAGATTGTGCGGTAGATGTACATGATAGCGTGGGGGTTTTGGATCAATATTATTTAGACTGTGAATTTTTCACCTCTTTAGAGGATTTGCACCAGTATATTTTAAACTGCAAAGATCAGGAAAAATTTTTAGATTTCCTATCCATTTGTACCCCTAATTACTTGCACTTTGAGCATATTGAATTTGCTCTAAGCCATGGGATCAATGCTATTTGTGAAAAACCATTGGTACTTGATCCAAATGAATTAGACGAAATAAAGAATTTGGAGAAGAAATATAACCGCCGTGTGTTTAATATCATGCAATTGCGCCTCCACCCTAATATGTTAGATTTAAAGCAAAATATACAGGCAACTTTACAAAATGAACCTACAAAGGTTTATCATATTTCTCTTACCTACCTCATCTTACGGGGGAAATGGTATTTTAATTCTTGGAAAGGCAATATTGATCGCAGTGGAGGATTAGCCGCTAATATTGGTATCCATTTCTTTGACATGCTATTACATATTTTTGGCTCTGTAGTGGATAGTGTGGTGCATGTACACACTGCTGATTGTATGGGAGGGTTATTAACTTTAGAGCATGCTAAAGTGTCTTGGTTTCTCTCTGTTAGTCCGGGTAATTTAGGGTTACGACAAGATCGCGCCCACCGCACCTTAGTATTAGAGGGAGAGGAAATTGATTTTAGTACAGGCTTTGAGGAATTGCACACTAAAAATTACCAGCAAATTATTAATAATGAGGGTTTAACTTTAGACGATCTGCGCTCTGCAATTAAACTAGTAGATAGCATTCGCCATGCCCAACCCTCAGAGCCAGATACAGATTGCCACCCACTCTGCCATAAAGTATTAGATTGATTCACCCTAGCGCTAGTATCCACCCTTCTACTTATATTGATGCGCGCGTTTGTATCCAAGAGGGGGTTAAAATCTGGCACTTTTGCCACCTCCTAGAGGAAAGCTATCTGGGTAAAAATGTGAGTGTGGGGCAAAATTGTGTGATTGGACCTAGAGTGCGTATCGGGCAGGGCTGTAAAATCCAAAATAATGTGAGTTTGCATGAGGGGGTGGAGTGTGAGGATTTTGTTTTTATTGGGCCTAGTGTGGTTTTTACCAATGTTTTAAAACCTAGAAGTTTTATTAAAACTAAGCGTTCAGAGTTTTTACGCACACGCCTAAAAACAGGTTGTAGTATCGGGGCTAATGCGACAATTTTATGCGGGATTTGTATTGGGGCTTATGCCTTTGTAGCAGCCGGGAGTGTAGTAACTAGAGATGTACCGGATTTTGCAATGATTAAGGGTAACCCCGGGCGCTTTGTTCGCTTTATAGATAAAGCACTCAACCCCTTAGTTTTTAAAAATAACCGGGCAATAGATAGCTTAGATGGCTCTATTTATGTGTTAGAAAATAACCAAGTACGCTTACTCTAATGGATCTGTATAATCTAGCAGACTTACACCAAGAACATGCAATAGAAATTGAAAACGCGCTTTTGCTGTGTGCTAGAAGTGGGCGCTATATTTTAGGGAATGTTGTAGAGGAACTAGAACAAGAATTAGCTAATAAATCTGGGTTTAAATTTGTACTAGGCACTTCTAGTGGGAGTGCTAGTTTACTTTTGGCCATTTTAGCCTGTGGCATTGGCTATAAAGATGAGGTGATCACCCCTGCTTTTGGTTTTATTGCAGCTGCAGAAATGTTATGCCTAATAGGGGCTAAACCGGTTTTAGTAGATATTAATTTGCGTACTTATCACTTAGATTTAAAAGCCACAGAAAAGGCAATTACCCCAAAGACAAAAGCCATTCTCCCTTTAAGTCTTTTTGGACTAGCTAGTGATCGCTATGCTTTAAAGGCGCTTGCAAAAGATCATAATTTAGTGGTGATTGAAGACTGCGCCCAGAGTTTTTTAGCCCCCTATCATAGCGCTACTAATGATACACCGGATATTTTAACCACTAGCTTTTTTCCTACTAAGCCTTTAGGGTGTTATGGCGATGGGGGGGCTATATTTTGTAATGATGTTAATTTATATACTAAGCTTAAAGCTTTGCGCGTACATGGCCAAAGCCAAAAATATAACCACATTTATTTAGGTCTTAATGCTAGATTAGATGCCCTGCAGGCTAGCGTATTAAAGGTTAAACTTAAGTATTACAGCACACATCTAAAGCGTCTGCGCGCCTTAGCTCAGATTTATCACACTCTTTTAAGCCCTTTAAATTTACAACTACCCCTAGATACAATCCACACAAAACACAACACCCGCCAAAATATCTATTCTCAATACCCCATTTTGCACCCTAAACGAGATGAGTTAGTTACAAAACTCAAGCAAGCAGGAATTTCTGTAGCTATCCACTACCCAAAACCCCTCCACCACCAAGAAGCGCTCAAACACTTAGGTTATCCCCCCTCAGCCTTCCCCAATGCCCTAAAGGTTTCAAAACACATTTTAAGCCTACCGCTAAATACAAGTTTAAGCATGCAAGATTTAGAAAAAGTTGTCCAAATCATCGCCCATGTTTAAAAATAACCCCACTTTGGCCATTTTGGGTTTGGGCTATGTTGGATTACCCTTAGCCTTAGCCTTTGGGGCGCATTTTAAAACAATCGGCTATGATATTTCTTATAAGCGAATCTGCGAATTATCTAACCACCATGATTACAACCAAGAAATAGCCCCCATAGATTTTACAAAAGCCCCCCTTTTGCATTTTACAAATAATCCTTATGATTTAGAAGGGGTAGATGTTTTTATTATTGCCATGCCAACGCCCATAGATGCAAATAACCAGCCCGATTTATCTAAACTCCAAAGCGCCTCTATACTTGCAGGCTCTCTTTTGCGCCCATCTGGGCTTGTTATTTATGAATCCACGACTTACCCCACCTGTACACAAAATTTTTGCGCTCCCTTATTAGAACAAGCGAGTAAACTTGTATATAACCAAGATTTTTTTATCGGCTATTCCCCTGAGCGAATCAATGTTGGAGAAAAAAGACCCTTTAATACGATTGTTAAACTCACCTCTGGGAGTACGCCAGAAAGCGCGCGCTATGTAGATTGGCTTTATAGCCACATCGCACCCACCTATCTTACCAGCTCTATAGAAATAGCCGAGAGTGCTAAGATTTTAGAAAACACACAAAGAGATTTAAACATCGCCTTTGTAAATGACATGGCGATGTTATTAGCCCGGCTTAATATTCCTCTTTATGAAGTTTTAGATGCCTGTAAGACAAAATGGAATTTTTTACCCTTTAGCCCGGGTTTTGTGGGCGGGCATTGTATTGGTATTGATTCGTATTACTTAGCATTTCTAGCCAAACAGCTAGATTATGATCCGGTTTTAATCCAAACAACTAGACAAATTAATAACACCATGCCAAGCTTTATTGCCTCTAAGATCACCCAATTACTCAATACCCATAAACTACCCATACAAGGGGCTTCAATTTTACTCTTAGGGGTGAGTTTTAAAGAAAACTGTAATGACTTGCGCAACACACAAAGTTTGCTTTTAAAACAAGAATTAGAATCCTTTGGATGCTGTGTAGCCCTTTTTGATCCTCTCATTGATTCTAAAGCCCTTGAAGAGCTGTATCAAACTTCGCTTTTAGAGCAACTCCCCAAAACCCCCACCTACCATGCCATTATTTTAGTAATAGGGCATGGTGTTTTTAGAAATATAAAAATCCCCTCTATTCTCTTGCCTCAAGGTTTTATCTATGATTTAAAACGCTTTTTTAACCCGCCTCCCCCAGTTATACTTTACACACCCTAGAATATGTTACAATCCTAATAAAAAGGAATGTAATGGAAATTAATGACACTCTTTTAGAAAAGTTAGCTGATCTTTCTATGTTAGAGATAGAAAGTTTTGAGCAAGATAAGTTAAAAGCGCATTTAGAGGAAGTGTTAGATTTTGTACAAAATCTTAACACGATGGATTTGGAGGAAGTGGGCGATCTTAAGCAAGAAAACACCCCTCTTAGAGAAGATTGTGCTGTGCATAATAGCAGTGTTTCACAGGCCATTTTAAAACAAGCCCCCCAATCTCAGGAAGGTTATTTTAATGTCCCTAAGATCATTGAGACTTAAGGGCTTAACAAAATGAGATATACAGAAATTTTTAATAAACGGGGTATTTTTGTGCCCTTTGTGATGTCAGGCGATCCTAGTTACGCTCTTAGTTTTGAAATTGTCAAAACTTTAATAGATGTGGGAGCTGATGCATTAGAGTTAGGTTTTGCTTTTTCTGATCCAATGGCTGATGGGGTGGTGATTCAAGCTAGCCATTTGCGAGCATTAAAAGCAGGTGTAGATATGCGCTCTAATTTTAATTGGCTTTCTCAAATCCGTAATTATGACTCTAAAATCCCTATTGGTCTATTAGTGTATGCTAATTTAGTTTATCATTTTGGGATTGAAAACTTTTATCGCGCTTGTTTTGAGAGTGGGGTAGATAGCGTACTTGTTGCTGATATACCCTTAATAGAGAGTCAGACTTTTTTAGAAGCGGCATATAAATACCAGATTAGCCCGGTCTTTATTGCCGCCCCACACACTAAAAAAGTAGATTTGAAACGCATCGCTACGCTTAGTCATGCCTATATTTATGTATTAGCTCGTGCGGGGGTTACGGGGGCTAAACAGGTTTTAGGAGAAGAAGCTAGAGAAGTGATTTGTACTTTAAAGCAATATAGCAATGTACCCTGTTTATTAGGATTTGGGATTTCTAAGCCAGATCACTTACAAAAGGCGCTAGCTATAGGCGCAGATGGGGTTATCTGTGGCTCGGCTGTGGTGCAGATTATAGAAAAACATCTACATTCCTCAAGCATGTTAACAGAGCTACAACGCTTTAGTAAGATCATGCTTACAGCCGTTTGTTAAGTCTAGTGTAGTGGTAAAAACTAACCCCCACTAGAATGATAAATGGCGCTAAAACCCCCACTTCTGGTAAAAACACACCTGAGATACTAAATTTTCCCATAGCAAAGAAAAGCCCCCAAAGAATAAGAGAAAGCAGGATAAATTTTAAGCTCAAAAGCGCGAGATTTTCATAACGCGCTAGATTAGGCGTATAGTAGGCAATTAAAATAGCTGTGAGGGGTACAAAAAATGGCAAAAAGATAGAGACATATAAAAACCCCCGAATTTTTTTAGTGTCTGCTTTTTGGCGATAAAGCACATGTAAAGAGCGAAAAGCATCTGTAATAGAAACAGCGGGTTTATTTTGATAAATCGTATCTAGCACTTTAGGGCGAAAACCCTTAAGGGTTTTAAGTAGGGGGAGTTTTTGTACAGATAATCCTTTCTTACCTAAAAGTAAAGGGGTGGGTAAAGTAGAGAGAGTAACGCTGTGTAAAACCCAAAATTTCCCTTCAAAAGAAGCGCTTGGAGCCTGAGCAAAAGTATTGAGTTGGTTATCCTTTAGCATGAAAATTTTAACATTTTGCGCGTTTTGTAATAAGGGGTTGATCTTGCCAAAGTAAATATAATCGTTGTTATATTTTACTAATAAATTTTCAGAAATGCTATTTGTATTGTCTTTATAAATAATAGATTGTGCTTTTTCTTGCATATAAACAAAGGGGGTGGCATTTAGCCCTACATAAATGAGGATACATAGAGCATTAATCCAGAGCATGGGCTTTAAAATTTGCTTAATTGAATAGCCAATGGAGAGTAAAGCGGTGTATTGGTTAGAGCGGATAAAAGCGGTGTAGAAAAGCACTAAACCTAAGAGTAAAGAAATGGGCAAAGTATAATTGATCGCATAAAGCCCATCGTAGACAAAAAATAGCAAGATAAGATTAGCTGCGCTGGGGAATTTTTCAGCATACTGGAGGCTATCAATGCCTAGAAAGAAAAATTCTAAAGCAAGTAAGATAATTAGGCAGTATTTAGCGTAATAAGACCCTACAAATACCCACAATCTCATGTGTTGCGGGTGAATTGGTTTTGCATGGCTGTAAAATCTTGAGTCTTGATATAAAATAAAAGGGCTTGTTTAGCGTGGGTAAAAATTTCTTGTTTAAGTGGCTCTTCTTGTGCTAAAAAGCGTTGCAAGACATAAGAGATAGTGGCATCGCGTGTGTTTTGCTGCGTGCGGCCAATCCCGATCTTCATTTTATAAAAAGGTTGTAAGCAGTGTTGCATGATAGATTTTAACCCATTATGCCCTCCATGCCCTCCTTTGGCTTTAAAGCGCAAAGTCCCTAAAGGCAGGTCTAAATCATCATGGATAATTAAAATAGATCGGGGTTTATGGTGGTTTAAAAACGCTCTTAAAGCCTGACCTGATAAATTCATATAAGTAGTGGGCTTGAGTAGGTGGGTTAAACCCACCCTAGCATAATCGCCACAATATTGTACCTTGTGTATGAAGTGCACCCCTAAATCTTGTGCTAGCAAGTCTAAGATGTCAAACCCCACATTGTGGCGGGTGTGGGCATAGGTAGGTGTGGGATTACCCAGTCCCACAAGTAACATTACTTAGCCTTAATGACCCCGACAACAGCGTTATTGGGATTTTCTAAAACTTTAACACTAGCAGGAATTTTTAGATCGCGCATCAAAATAGCGTCCCCTACATCTAAATTGCTAACATCTAAATCAATTTCAGAAATTAGATTTTCTGGGGTACATTCTACATGGATACGGTGTTTAGAAAGCATTAAAATACCCTTATTCTTAATGCCAACAGCAACCCCGTGGGTTTTAACAGGAATATAAAACTTGGATTTAACCCCCTTGTATAAAACCATGAGATCTACATGCATAAGCGTATTGCTGATTGGATCTTTTTGATAGGATTGAATCACCACATTATAGGCGTTTTGACCAATTTTAACCGTGAAATCTAAATTAGGTTTATGTTTGACAAAGCGGATAAAATCATTGATCTTAAATGTTGCATATACATTGGGGGTTTCTCTACCATAAAGATTAGCTAGTAACATTCCCTGCTTTCTTACAGCCTTGCGCTCTGATTTGCTAAGCTCGCCCCTTATTTCACCTTCTAACATGTCCACTCTCCAAGCAAAATAAAATAAACGCGCATTTTAACATGAACTAACTTAAAAATATGGGCTAAGATAGGCATAGCTAAACTATAGGTACAAAGGTATTAGGCTTAGCTCTACTAACTAAAACATCTTCCATAAGCGTGTCTAAATCCCCGTCTAAAATAGCCCCTACATTGCTATAAGCAATCTCACTACGGGCATCTTTAATCTGCTGGTAGGGAGCTAATACATAACTTCTAATCTGGTGTCCCCAACCAATATCGCTTTTCTCCTCCATATTGCTAGCTTCTCGTTGTTTGCACAACTCTAACTCGTAAAGTTTAGATTTAAGCATTTTCAAGGCCATAGCTTTATTTTTATGTTGGCTGCGATCGTTTTGGCATTGCACCACAATACCGGTAGCAAAATGCGTGATACGGATTGCTGATTCAGTCTTGTTAACATGTTGCCCACCTGCTCCACTTGCGCGGTAAGTATCAACGCGAATATCCTTCTCCTCAATTACAATATTAATATCATCATCAACTTCTGGGCTTACCTGTACACTAGCAAAACTGGTATGCCGTTTGCCATTAGCATTAAAGGGCGACATGCGCACTAGGCGGTGAATTCCATTTTCATTTTTCATGTAACCATAAACATTTACGCCACGAATCACAAAAGCCACCCCCTTAATCCCCGCTTCCTCCCCCTCTTGGTAGTCTAAAAGCTCTACTTTAAAACCCTTGCGTTCTGCCCAGCGTAAATACATTCTATAAAGCATGCTTGCCCAGTCTTGACTCTCTGTCCCTCCTACCCCGGGCTGGATACTCACGATCGCATCCATACTATCTTGATCGTTGGCTAACATCACACTCACTTCCATGCTTTGCACACGGGCGGCTAATTTAGGCGCTTCCTCAAAGAGTTGAGTAAGTGCTTGGGTGTCCTCTTGGATTAATTCAAATAATTCTAGGGCTTCTTCTAGCGTGTGCTTAGTGTGTTCATAAGTTTGTAAAAGCCGCTCTATGCGCATTTTCTCTTGGTTTTTTTGCGCGGCTAGTGTTTTATCTTGCCAAAAGGCCGGATCAACTTGTTCTTGGGTGATTTGTTCTAATTGGGTTTTTAGATTCTCTGGTTTGATGATCTGGGCGATATTGTGGCATTTGTTTTGTAGCCCCTTAAGCAATTCGCTATACTGGTAAATGTCCATTGTATTTCCGTATCGTTGGTGTTCTGGTTTTATTATACGCCCAAGTTGCCCATTTTGTAAAGACCAAATCACTACAAAAGGAGTTGCATGTATATTGAAAAAGTTTTAAAACGAGTTAAAAGCGCATATCCACACCAACCAGAATTTAACCAAGCTGTAGTAGAGATCCTCCACTCTTTAGCCCCTTTGCTTAATAAAAACCCAAAATATGAAAAACACGCCATTTTAGAACGGTTGGTTGAACCCGATCGCCAGGTTTTTTTCCGTGTAACTTGGGTAGATGATGCGGGCAAAGTGCGCGTTAATAGAGGGTGTCGTATCCAGTTTAATGCAACTATTGGACCTTATAAGGGAGGTTTGAGGTTTCACCCTAGCGTCAATGAAAGCATTATTAAGTTTTTAGGTTTTGAACAAATCTTTAAAAACGCCCTCACCACTTTAAACATGGGCGGTGCTAAGGGGGGGAGTGATTTTGATCCAAAAGGCAAGAGTGAAGCAGAGATCATGCGCTTTTGCCAAGCCTTTATGGACGAATTATACCGCCACATCGGCGCATTAGTAGATGTACCCGCTGGAGATATTGGGGTTGGAGCGCGCGAAATTGGCTATATGTTTGGCCGTTATAAAAAGATCATGAATTGTTTTGATGGCGTGCTTACAGGTAAAGGTTTGAGCTGGGGCGGGAGTTTAGTACGCAAAGAGGCTACCGGCTATGGGTGTGTGTATTTTGCCCAAGAAATGTTAAAAGAACGCGAAGAAGGGTTAGAGGGCAAGGTATGTAGTGTCTCTGGAAGTGGCAATGTGGCTATTTATACCATTGAAAAACTCTACCAAGTAGGGGCCATTCCTGTTACAGCTAGCGATTCTAATGGCATGATCTATGATAAAGAAGGAATTGATCTTGAATTACTCAAAGAGATTAAGGAAGTTAAGGCCGGGCGTGTTTCTGAATATGCTAAGCAAAAAAAGAGTGCGGTGTACACCGATGCTAAAGATTATAAAAAGGGCACAAATGGGGTTTGGAGTGTACCTTGTTTTGCGGCCTTCCCCAGCGCTACTCAAAATGAATTAAGCGAGTTAGATGCTAAAACTCTTTTACAAAATGGGTGTAAGTGTGTGATTGAGGGGGCTAACATGCCCTCTAGCACTAAAGCAACACAGGCATTTTTAGAGGCTAAAATTTGCTATGGTCCGGGTAAGGCTGCTAATGCGGGCGGAGTGGCTGTAAGCGGGTTAGAAATGGCGCAAAATGCAAGCATGCACCCTTGGAGTTTTGAGGTGGTGGATCAAAAGTTATACACTATCATGAAAGATATTTTCCACAATACCGCACACACAGCTAAAGAATTTAACGATCCGACAAACTTGGTTTTGGGCGCTAATATTGCAGGCTTTAGAAAAGTAGCCGATGCGATGATTGAACAGGGATATTAAAAATGGTGTGCTCAGAGGGATTCAAACCCCCGACCTACAGGACCGCAACCTGTTGCTCTATTCAGCTGAGCTATGAGCACCCAAAAAAGATCATTATAGCCAAATTATTGTAAATTTTAGGTTAAATTTACAAAGATTTTGCTAGTATCGTGGATATTTGAGTACAGAAAGTAGGTGATGGCATGCCCGGGATTAAAGTCAGGGAAACAGATAGTTTTGATGAAGCCTACCGGCGTTTTAAAAAACAAACTGATCGCAACTTAGTGGTAACTGAGTGCCGTGCACGGCGTTTCTTTGAATCTAAAACTGAAAAGCGTAAAAGACAAAAAATCAATGCAAAAAAGAAAATCTTAAGACGCTTGTATATGCTTAGGCGTTATGAGTCAAAGCTGTAGTTGGTAGTTATGGAATTTAGCGGGCATAATGTATTAGTTACGGGGGCAACTAGGGGAATTGGGCGCGCGATTGCCCTTTTACTCTCTAGTTATACAAATAAGGATAAGCAACCCCTAAAGGTGTGGATTAATTATCGTAACAACCCTGAGAATGCTGATGATCTGAAAAAAGAGATTGAGCAACAAGGGGGTAGGGCTGGTGTGATTAAATTTGATGTCAGCCAAGAAGAGGCTTTTGTAGAGGGGATTAAGACTATTATAGAAGCTGATGGGGGCTTAAGTTATTTAGTCAATAATGCAGGGATTGTACTAGATAAATTAGCCGTGCGCATGAAAACTGAGGAGTTCATGCAAGTGCTAGAGACTAACTTAAAATCTACTTTTGTAGGGTGTCGTGAAGCTTTAAAGGTAATGGGGAAACAAAGATTTGGGAGTGTGGTTAATATTTCCTCAGTGGTTGCAGAGCGGGGCAACATGGGGCAGGTAAACTATGCAGCCAGTAAGGGGGGGGTTGTTTCCATGAGTAAGTCTTTTGCTTACGAGGGGGCTTTGCGCAATATCCGCTTTAATTGTATCACTCCGGGTTTTATTGATACAGACATGACTAATCTTAAAGAAGAAGTGAAGGAAAGTTATTTAAAAACGATTCCTCTAGCACGGCTAGGACAACCCCAAGAAGTAGCGGGGGCTGTGGCATTTTTGCTTAGTGATTTGTCTAGCTACATTACAGGAGAGGTTTTAAAGGTAAATGGGGGTTTATATATGTGATAAAAAGCTTATATAAGAAAAAACTAAAGAAGGAGAAGTGATGTCGTATTTGGTTGTGATTTTGCTGTTGGTGATCATCTACTTTTTGTATCGCATTGCAGATATTTTAGAGCACAAGTAGGCATGGTTTGGGGTTTAAAAAAGGTTTTTAAGCTAGAATTTTCACTTATTTAAAGTTTTTACATTTAGGAGGTTTTATGGCGTTGTTTGAAGATGTACAAGCGGTGATTGTAGAGCAGTTGAATGTGAGCGCGTCGCAGGTTACTGAAGAGGCAGATTTTATTAAAGATTTGAATGCAGACTCTTTAGATGTGGTGGAGCTGATTATGGCACTAGAGGAAAAGTTTGGGATTGAAATTCCTGATGAGCAAGCTGAGAAAATTAAAACAGTTGGCGATGCGCTTAAATTTATTGAAGAGAACAAATTAGCATAAAGAAAATTTTTAGAAAATGCACGCATGGCTAGAAGGAGTTCTTTTTGCGTAGAGTTGTGGTAACGGGTATGGGAATGGTGAATGCCCTGGGACTGGATAAGGAAAGCGCTTTTGGAGCCATTGCGCGCGGGGAGTGTGGCGTAAAAAAGATCACTAGTTTTGATGCTACAGGTTTTCCTGTACAAATTGCAGCTGAGATCACAAATTTTGATCCCGCCTCTGTTATGAATTTAAAAGATATTAAGAAAGCAGGGCGCTTTATCCAGCTAGCTTTATTAGCTAGTAAAGAAGCCATGTTTGAGAGTCAGATCCTACAAGAGGGCAAATGCCCAGGGGAATGGGCGGAGAGAATGGGTGTGAGTTCTGCATCAGGGATTGGAGGTTTAGGCAATATAGAGGCAAACTCTATATATTGCTATGATAAAGGTCCTAGAAAAGTCAATCCTTTCTTCATCACCTCCGCTCTTGTAAATATGATTGGTGGATTTACTTCTATAGAGTATGGCATTAAGGGACCTAATCTCTCTAGTGTTACTGCCTGCGCAGCTGGTACCCATGCTATTATAGAGGCCTATAAGACTATCATATTAGAAGGGGCTGATCGCATGTTAGTAGTGGGTGCAGAATCAACAATTTGCCCTGTAGGCATTGGGGGCTTTGCTTCTATCCGTGCCTTGTCTAATCGCAATGAAGAACCCCTAAAGGCTTCCAGACCCTTTGATAAAGGGCGTAATGGCTTTGTGATGGGAGAGGGTGCGGGGGCTTTGATCTTAGAGGAGTATGAGCAAGCCAAACAAAGAGGGGCACACATTGTAGCCGAGTTAGTAGGCTATGGTGAAAGCGCAGATGCTAGCCATATCACCGCGCCAGCACCTGAGGGTGAGGGGGCTTATAGAGCCATGAAACAAGCTTTACATATGGCGGCTAAAGTGGGGGCTAAGGTAGGTTATATCAATGCCCATGGTACTAGCACAAGTTATAATGATTTATACGAAACCATTGCTTTAAAAAATGTCTTTGGTGGTAGAGATCGTGTGCCCCCTGTAAGCTCTACTAAAGGACAGATAGGGCATTGCTTGGGAGCAGCAGGAGCGATTGAGGCTGTGGTATCTATTATGGCTATGCAAAAAGGGATATTGCCCCCTACCATTAATCAGGAAGTTCGCGATCCGGGTTGTGATTTGGATTATATTCCTAATCAAGCAAGGGAGGCTAAATTAGAAGCTGTTATGAGTAATTCCTTTGGATTTGGTGGCACTAATGGGGTGGTTGTGTTTAAAACCATTTGAGGATTGAGATAGGAAAGTGGCGGTTTATTTAGATTTTGAGAATCGAATCAAGGGACTCCAAGAAGATGTTGAAATGGCCACTATTAAAGGAGATGTGGACGCTAAAGAGATTTTAGAAAAGCGTTTAGCTAAAGAAACTGAATCTATTTACTCCAATCTCACAGACTACCAAAGACTCCAGCTAGCCAGACACCCAGATAGACCCTATGCGATGGATTATATTGAGCTAATTCTCAAAGATAGGTATGAAATCTTTGGAGACCGGCACTTTAGCGATGATAAAGCCATTGTAAGTTTTATTGGTAAAATTGAAGGTGTCAGTGTTGTAGTCATTGCTGAGGAAAAGGGGCGGGGCACGAAGAATAAATTAAGGCGTAATTTTGGCATGCCCCATCCAGAGGGTTATCGTAAGGCTTTAAAAAGCGCTAAATTTGCTGAGAAATTTAATTTGCCTATTTTAATGCTGGTAGATACAGCAGGGGCTTATCCGGGTATTGGAGCAGAGGAGAGAGGGCAAAGTGAGGCCATTGCTAAAAATTTGCAAGAATTTGCAGCCCTTAAAGTACCCACAATCTCTATTATTATTGGAGAGGGAGGGAGTGGGGGGGCTTTAGCCATTGCTATAGCCGATCGTTTGGCCATGATGGAATATGCTATCTTTAGCGTGATCTCCCCTGAGGGGTGTGCGGCCATTTTATGGAACGATCCAAGTAAGATTGAAGTGGCTGTTAAGGCCATGAAGATCACCCCTACCGATCTAAAAAAAGCTAACTTAATTGATGATATTATCCTAGAGCCACAGCGCGGGGCTCATCGCGATAAGATTCAAGCTAGCCAGTCTATTAAAAACTACTTTTTAGAGCAATTAGCTATTATTAAGAATACAGACTTTTTAGAATTGCGTTATCAAAAACTCATGGCTTGTGGGGCTTTTATCTAAAAATGCTAGCTTAGTTGAAATTAGACTGGTTGTACGAGCAAAGGTAATTGAAAAACATTTTTAACGAGGAAGTTTGTGAAACACCCTTCCCTGAAAGAGTGGCTTTCTAACTAAAGCGTCCCAACGGACAACTAATACGAAAGGCTTTGTGTTTAACGCCCACAAGGTCATTTCCTGACGGCGAAACGGTTTTAGTACAACTAAAATTAACAAGTGCTTACATCTTAGCCCTAAAGGACAAAGTTTACGCACAATCTGGATAAAATCCACATCAAAGACCTTTTAGTAAAAGGCTACACTCCCCTAGAAGAAGCCGCAGATTTTAAACCGGCATGGTTTTAATCTTTAAATCTTGTAATTTCACTCTGTAATGGGTGGAAAGCAAGAACATAATAAACAATTAGTTATAATTAAAAACACAGACTTTTTAGATCAAGATGCTATTGACTCAAACTAGATTAAAGGAAAATACAATGTTTAGTGCAAGAAACCAACTAGAAGCTAAGATTATTGAAATCAAAGAGGGTGTAGTCAACTCGCTAATAGTGGGAGAATTACAAAGTAAAGAGATCATAAAGGCTATCATAACAGCAGATAGCCAAAAAGCCCTAGAACTAGCAGTGGGTAAAAAGGTGATCTATTTATTTAAGGCTTCCTCTATCATTCTTGCTAAGGGTGAGGATCAATTAAAGCTAAGCGCTGCTAACCAATTTAAAGGGGAAGTTGTAGGGATAAAAGAGGGCATGACAAATACTGAGGTTATGATAAAAACTATAGGGGGCGATAAACTAAGCGCAATGGTTACTAATGAGTCTATTAAAAATCTAGCCCTCCAAGTTGGAGATAGAGTAATAGCCATGATCAAAGCTAGTCAAATTGTTATTGGTGCTTGATCTTTCTTTCCAAGTAAACAGCTATAGAAAAGTTTTTTAAAACTCTTAGCTAGAAATGTGAAAAATACCATGTAGGAAAACCTACTTTGAGGGGGTGTTGTATTAGTTTTTGTATTGGATTTTTACTTTATTCACCAGTCTTGAGAGATGAGGGCTTTTTGCAAAACACTTCTTACTAGCAATCTTAAATTTTATGTACTCCCGCACTAAAGGGTAATGGTGAGAAAATAATAAGGACTTTTGAGTTTATACGCGTGCTCACTTTCTCTTTTGACATTTAGAGATACGCGGGCTTTAGAAGCTTACGGGTGAGGTTGCTCACTATAATTTTACCCACTGCGCGCTAAGCCTGCAAGCTTTGCTAAGCGGAGGCGTTTTTGTGTTTAATGTCTGCTATAGAGTAAGGGCTCATCTAAAGAGTAGAGGCTGGTAGATCGCCGCCCCTCCAAAAGAGGGTCTGCCGTCTATCCCTTATTTTAAAGTAAGGAAAAGACTTTTTGACTAGCGCAAAGAGAGAACTTTAACATTAAGTGAGGAAGGGAGACTTCTAACAAAAATAATATTATTAGTGTTAACACACACCTGATTATCTTTAGCACCATGTGCTAAATCAGCTCCATACTCAGCATCGCAGGCAATCATATGAAAAGTGGCATGTAAGCTAGGGCTATTATCTACATTGAGCGCAAAATTATTCGCTTCGCTATTTTTAATCCGCCCTACATAAACGATATTAGGGAAAACATTGCTACTTCTAGTATCTGCTGCTGTACTAGCTTTGTTAGCCGCATGCATGGCTGCTCCTCCTAAACTTGCAGCAAGACCTCCATAACCCCCCGCGTATTGACCTGCTGCTTCTAATCCTTTCTCTGTACCTGTTTTTAAAATAGCAGAGGTGATCGCGCGGGCTTTAATAGTAGGGAGGGTTGTTTGGTATTCTTTACCTACGATCGCGCCAAAATTAGAGAGTACGGATAAATTTTCTACCTTGTTCTCTACCACAAGCTGGAAACTTTTATGAAAATCTTCTCCGGGTACTAAAAGGGGTAGGGCAAGATTGATAGCATCTATTTTGTATTCTTTAAGTGTGGGTTGTTTGCCATCCTCTACAATCACCCAAGTAAATTTTTCTTTAGAACCGTATACAAAATTTTTAATATCTTGTACCACAACAGGGTTTTGACTCACCCCATAAGCCTCTTTAAGATCATCTAGCCCTTTTGCATCTTTATTGCTACAGAAAAATAGCCCACTCACATAGCTCACCATAGGGTTAATAAACCCATCGTAGGCTTTAAATTTTTCTAAATTAGAGTAAGTTTGTTTCAACTCCGCATCCATTTGATTAGTCCCAGCTAGCAACTTTGCAAATTTATTGCCATTTTTGCTTTTAGCTTTCCTTATCTGTGCTTGAACTCTGGCAATCTCTTTACTATAGGCATCTTTGATGCGTCTTTGCCGCTCAATGGTGCGGTTAAATTCCACCCTAGCATCTTGCTTCTTATTTAAAAATGCATAATCAAGCGCCTTATAATAATTAGTCAAAGTCCACTCATACATATGCCCCTCATAGGGTATATTAGCTGCTGAGCCGTAAGTAGCCGCTCCTGCTTTGGCTATCCCTTTTTCCATGTTTTTATAATTGGTATCAAAGGTTTTATCAGCTAGATCTAGCGTGTTTAAAGAGGCCTGATAATTGCCCATCATGAAAGCATTCACCCCATTTTCTAAATTCCATAAAGGCGTGTCTCTATTCTTTTTATCCCTACTAATAAAATCTTTAGACATTTTATCTGCCTGTGCATGTTGCTTAGAATAATAAGCACTTGAAAACTGCTCTAACTGCGCGCGATTCTCCACATGTGCACAACCCATAAATACAAATCCTGCCACAAGAGCACCATAAAACTTCCCATTTCCCATGATTTTCCCCTTTCTAGGTTTTAAAGGTTTTAAAACAAGAGTTGTGCAAAATTTTTCCTTTTTATAATCTTAAATACAGACCCAAAGGCGCTATTTTAGTATCGGAGAGAATAAAAGCCCCAAGTTGATCATCTCTATGTCTTATTGAGAAATTCCTTATTTTTTGCTATAACCTGTTTTACCTTGCTCTCAAGGAATATTGATGGCAATTTCAAAGAGCGTTTATAAATCCTTTCTTGTTTTATCTAATACCCTCTTGTTTACTCCCTTAAATGCCGAAAAAAGCGGTGTTTTCTTAGAAGGGGGGTTTATCTATTCTAATTTTGAAAGTATAGAAAAAGAAAGCAGAGGACCAGAGACTCTTAAAAACATCGCTTTAGCCCCTATCCTTGTTCCGGGCACAGCCACCATGCAAAAATCTAATGGCGATCTTTATGGCGCAGATATTATGCTAGGTTATAAACACTTTTTTGGGGCTAAAAAACATTTGGGGTTACGCTATTACGCTATTTTTAGCGGACAGGGAGGTAGTATTTGGCAAAACCAAAGCAGTACCCTTGGATACACACAACCTGCAGCTAATCTCTTTTATGGGGTGGGCATGGACTTTTTATTTAATCTTTATCAAAAAAACGAGCATAGTTTTGGAGTCTTTATAGGCGCGATGGTGGGAGGGAGTAGCTGGTTAATGGGTAAAAGTGGGCAGTTTGGACAGTGTAGATTTAGCTATTTAGGTACATGTACTACGATGAATGCGTATTATAGCCAACTGGCCCAACAACAAATAAAAGGCACTACAGCCAATTTCTCACCCACCTTTGTACAATTTATTTTTGACCTAGGCTTTAGGGCTCAGTTATCTAGGCATAATGGTATTGAATTAGGTGTGCATATCCCTACAATTGATGATCCTTACCAATTGCGCCGTAAAGTCATAGCTTTAGCTAAGCGGATTAAGGCGTTTTTTGTGTTATAATGTCCGCCATAGAGTTGGGGCATCAACTCTTGGAGTAGAGGCTGTAAGACCCGTCTAGCGGGCAGGTCTTGATGATCCCGTCAATCCCCTAGCTTTAGCTATGGGGAGTATGTCAATACACCTATTCTAGTCCTAAAGAGAATGCTGCTTGGGGGGTTGCTGGAGCTTCTAAAACAACTATTCATTTTAGGCGCAATGTAGCAGCCTACTTAAATTATGTGTATCATTTTTAAAAATTTTCTTAAATTCTTTTGTTTTGCTAGTTTGAGTATAGCTAATAATTAAGGTTTCTACTATAGCCATGTTAAAAGCTATTGATCTTTTGCTAACATATCCCTTTTAAATAAGGAGATGCATGCAAATTTACAAGATTTTAGCCAGTGAGGTATTAGACAGTCGGGGTAATCCAACTCTAAAAGCTAAGGTGATACTTAGCGATGGTTCTGTTGGTGTGGCCATTGTGCCTAGTGGAGCTAGCACAGGTAAGAGAGAGGCGCTAGAGCTAAGAGATAGAGATCAGCGCTTTTTAGGCAAAGGGGTTTTAAAAGCCTGTGGTTTTGTAGAGGGGGTGATTCAAGAGGCTTTAGTGGGTTTAGATCCCTATAATCAAAGCCATGTTGATTCTTTATTGCAAAAAATAGATGGCACAGAAAATTATGCGCATTTGGGGGCTAATGCTAGCTTAGGGGTGTCTTTGGCTTTAGCGCGCGCCTCTGCGTACTCTTTAAATTTAGCTCTGCATAGTTATTTGGGAGGCATTAATGGCCTGACACTGCCAACTCCCATGCTAAATATCATCAACGGGGGCGTACATGCTAATAATAATTTAGACTTCCAAGAGTACATGATCATGCCCCTTAAGTTTGGAAGTTTTAAAGAGGCTTTACGCGCTAGTGTGGAGGTTTATCACACACTAAAGGGCATGTTAGCTGAATCTAAACAATCTATTAGCGTAGGAGATGAAGGCGGGTTTGCTCCTAATTTCAAAAATAACAGTGAACCTTTAGATTGGATTTTAAAAGCCATTGAAAAGGCAGGTTATCAACCCGGTGAACAGATTGCTTTAGCTTTAGATGTAGCCAGTAGTGAATTAATCAATCCTGCGGGGCGTTATGTGCTGAGTAGTGAAAATAAAGAACTAGAAGTAAGCGCGCTAATTGAATACTATGACAAACTACTAGAAAAATACCCCATTGTCTCTATTGAGGACGCTTTAGGTGAGGAGGATTATAGTGGCTGGGCAGAATTAAGCGCTAAATTAGGGCAAAAAGTCCAATTAGTAGGCGATGATCTCTTTGTAACCAATAGCAAACTTTTACAAAAGGGGATTGAATCTAAATTAGCCAACGCAATTTTAATCAAGCCCAACCAAATAGGCACGCTTTCACAAACTATTCAAACCATGCACCTAGCACAAAAAGCAGGTTATGCCTGTGTGATGAGTCACCGTAGCGGGGAGAGTGAGGATAGTTTTATTGCTGATTTTGCAGTCGCGCTTAACACCGGGCAGATTAAAACAGGCGCGCCCACTCGTGGCGAGCGCACGGCTAAATACAACCGCCTTTTAGAGATTGAGGAAAGTATAGAAGGCATTTATGCAGGACCCTTGCTTTTTTAAAATCTGGCTGATTGGCTTTATGGGCAGTGGGAAGAGTACCATAGGCGCGCTTTTAGCACAAATGTTAGGCTGTGGCTTTTTAGATACAGATTTACAAATCAGTGCCCAAGAAGGCTTAGAAATTGCCCAAATCTTTAACAAACACTCAGAAAGCTATTTTAGAAAACTAGAAAAAGAATTAGTCAGCCAAATTAGCCAACTACAAACCCCCTTAGTGATTGCCACAGGGGGAGGATTACCCATTTTCACCCCTATAAAAGTGGGTGTTTTGTTCTATTTATGCCTAGATTTTAAAACACTGCATACACGCCTAATAAATGATTCTACCCCCCGCCCTCTTTTTAAAACAACGAAGCAACTGCACGCCCTTTATCAAAAGCGTTGTAGTTACTATAACTCTATGGCACACCACAATATCAACGCTAATCAAAGCCCAGAAAAGGTGGTTGCAGATATTTTAAAGCGCTTATAAATCCTTATTTAAGCATTTTCTGCAAAAATCTCACTTATCTTTAGCGGGTGGAATGAATGCCACCTATTCTTACTTTTGTGGTACAATACCCGCATACATCTATATCTAGCGCAGGGAGTGCTAAAAAGTTACGCCTTTGGAGATAGATGAATGAGACCTGCAAGCGAATGCGTTGGAGATCAAACTCTGTAGAATCTCTACTATAGGGATATAGAGTGAGAAACTCTCCCTATGGGCAACACAGATAGCAAGCCCAAATGTTTTTAGTGTTGGAGTGTTTTACATTCTGTAACACACTCTCCGCCTTCAAAACTAGGGGCTTTATAGCGCTAGTGGTAAAACTTCTCATTGCTATAGGCTAACCTCAAGCTAGTAGTTTGTAACCAACACTTCTTGGCTTGGGGTGTTTTTGTGTTTAGCTTGGTAGCTAGAATTAGCATAGCTGTATGTTAAAGGGTGTATGCGCCACTTTTGCACTCCACACCACTCTAAAAGCATTTGGTGCTTTGCTCCCTTATGCTCAAGCACATTAGAAAGCGCAAATTTAATACCCCTATAGCTAACTTTTTGTAAAAAGTGCAATAAATCTAGTTCATCTTCTAAAGACCACTCCCCGTTTTCGTTATAATGCGCACAGCCTAAGAGATAGGGCGGATCAAGGTAAAAAAAATCATTAGACAACACAGCGTTTAGATCCATCGCCCTAAAGTCCATGCATAAAAAAGAGCTCCCCTGTATCTTCTCTTGAAAAAGCTGTAATTTGTGCCTAAGCCTTGTATTAAAATCCCGCTTGCCTACAGGCAAATTAAAAGCCCCCTTGTTATTAAAGCGCATCTGGTTATTAAAGGCAAAGATCACTAATACGAGCAACAATAAGGGCTCTTTGCTATGGTTATAGCTCTCCCTAAGCTTTAAAAACGCTTGCTTGTTATGCGCCCCTAAACCTGTGTTAGAAGTGGTGTTATAGTGGGAATAACCCCATAGACTAGACTGGCTGAGTCCATGTGTAGCAATGATCTGATCGATTTGCTTCTCTAAATTGGGGGTGTTTTGGATATAAGATAAAAGCTCAATTAAGGGTTTGTTTTTATCTATGCCTAGCACTTTATGCGCCTTAACATTTGCCCCCACATTAAACCCCCCGCAAAAGATGTCATAAAAGGTGTGGATCTGGGACGGAAATTTGGGGAGTATTTGGGGCAAGAGTCTAAATTTACCTCCCGTGTAGTTAAGAGGAGATTGAATCAAGCTTTATCTTAGTCTGTGGATTTCTTAAACTATGCCTAAGTTTATGGGGATAAACAGCGCATAAAAACAGCCGTTCTTGGTGGTTAGTAATTACAGATTTACCCGCACTAAAGGGGGTACAATCCTTACTAAAGACAGATACCACGCCCTTTTGCCCCAAAACCTCTAAAATGTCAGTATCGCTAATTTTGGTGTTGGAGCGGGGATTGGCGCTATTGGTATTGTTGTAAGAAAAGAGAATATAGCGGGCTTTGAGTGTGTCTATGATTTCTTTAAAGTGCTCTTTGGCATCTTTTAGGCAATACTGGCTCCTTAGGGTACTTAAATCCATTTTGCCCGCACTTCCAAAGACGGGGGGTTTGGTGTTGCGAGCAATGTTCTCTAAAAAGTGGTAAGCGTTGGCATATTGGCGCGAGTTGTAGGGGGGGTCTAAATAGACAATGTCGGCTTGTAAATGCTTAGCAAGTACATTGGCGTCCATGTTAAAAATTTGATTATGGGTATTATGGGTATTAACAATGGTTGGTATCCGCAACTCTAAGGACATTTCTAGCGCCCCATTTTTGCGGTAGGCATCGTAATGCCCCACGGTGTTAGCAATCCGATCGATGGCATAAATAAGAGAGGTTAGTAAAATAGAGTGCTCCCGCTCATTAATTTCTTTTTCTTTAAATTTTTGATCTAGATCATCGCGAATAAAGCCTACTTTCTTAAGATTTGCAACGCTTAGGTAGGTGTTGGCAAAGGTTTGGCTGTAGTAGTTGTCGGCTAAATCTGTGATCTGGTTGTAGTGTGTGAGTAGGCGCAAAATCAAGCCTCTATCATAGGGCATATGCGAGAAAAAGCACAGATAAGCGTAGTGATTGCACGCTAAAATATCATTAACCACAATATCAAAGCTTGGGTTGAAATGATGGGCAACAACACCCGTACCTGCAAAGAGATCAGCAAAACTCTTGCACCCATGTGTATGTGTGCGCACGACCTGCTCTATCAAGTCTAGCATGTGCGCCTTGCCACCCAAATAACGGCGATTAGATATGCTAAAGGTTTTCATGGCACACATAGGGCTTTTACAGCCTGCCAAACTTCTTTATGCCACTGGTAAGTTATGGGTTTAGGGTTGTTATAGCTGTAGTCTTTAAAAATGGTAGCAATTAATGCTTTGTAGTCGGGCTTTTTTTCTAAGAGATAGCCAAGTTGCTTGGTATTTAAAGCAAAGATTTTAACCCCATTTGTGCTGATTTTTTGACGGGTGTGTTGGAGTTGCGTATAGGCGCTGGCCCTAAAAAGATTGATGACATTAACATCTAAAGTATCGGCTATGAAAAAAACATAAGACTTACGCCCTTGTTGGTTGTTTTGGGCACTTAAATTTGCGCCATGCCTGATAACAGGCTCTAACTCCCCCCGCTTTTGGGCGTTCTTATCCATAAGAGTAACCTCTAGCATGGTATCAAAAGTAGCGTGGTGTGCAACAATATCGCCATCTCCACCCGGGGCATGTAATAGGGGCAAGCCATCGGCATCTAGGCTCAATTTCATGCTATCTTGCAAATTAAAGTCCTTACCACTGATTCTATGCCACACAAGAGCAACGATGTATTCAAAGATAGTTGGTACGCTAGCGTTATCTGTGATAATCTCTTGGATCTTTTTATATTGGCTTTTGTGGCCAAACATTCCTAAAAGAGCGCAAAGCTGGCTATCTGTGTAGCGACTCTCTATTTTGGCTTCAAATTGGCGCTCATATTGGTTTTTAAAAAAATCTTGTGTAGAGACTTTAGAGGGGATTTGGCACTTAGCTCTAATACGCTTCTTAAGGCTCTCTAGGGCATTTTGTTCTAGGTTTAGGATTTGTACTAGGGAAAGGTCTTGATAAAGGCTAAGGGCGTTTGTAGGGGGTGAGAATTGCGTATCTAAGATGATTTTACTTTCAGAACTAAAGATTTCTTGAATCACTTCTCTTTGTTTTAGACTAACTAGACTATTATTAAAACTAATGAGCCCTGAAACTCTAAAAATGCGTATGAGCACATCGCTATATTCTTGCACTTGGTCGTGATGTTTTGAGTCGCAATATCTTTCGTAGAATTGGCGGTTAAACTCTTCTAAGTTGGGCGCACCAAATAAAACATTATCTTTTCCACTTACAAGCGATTCTACAAACAGAGGTTTGCCAAAACCAAAAGCTTTGATAACAACTTGATTAGAACCGATTGTGTATAAGTTTTCTAGGTTTGTGGGGGTTTTGGCGTTATAAAAGTCTAGGCAAGCTTGGTAAAATTGCCAATAAAGGGCTATTGAATCTTGACTTTTGCGGTTTTTAAAGTAGGTATTAAATTTTTCTATTTGCATCTTTTCATTTGTAAAATGTATCTCTTTGCTTTTTATGTGGAGTTGTTTGATAAAGGCATAGATGTCTTGCTTATTCTCTATAACTTTTTGGTAGCCATCAAAGATACTTGTTAGCATCCCTGTATGTTGCTTGGGCTCTAAACTTAATAAAATCTTGCAGAAGTGATCTAGCGGGATTTTGTGAAATCTAAGCAGAAGTACAAGAGCTATGCGGTAAAGATAAATAATGCTCCCATTTTGATAAACCTCTAGCTTGAAAAGTTGCCGTAAAAAAGCGACATTATCTTGTTTTAAGCCTAGCAAGGATTCTAAGAAATCTAATTTAATTTCATTGTGTAAAAAGGCTAAACCTGCTGGAGTTAATGCCCGCTTATAGTCTATAAAGCCTATTTTAACGAGCGCATTGCTGTAGGTTCTTGCCCGCTTGGCTTGTTCTGCATGGCTAATATCCTTATCTGGCGGTTTAATAAGACCACTTTCTAACACATAGCGGTAAAATATTTCTTGCGACCCGTTGTGTATATCCCACTCTAGGTGTAAATCACATAGTCCCTGAAGCAGGGTTTTATAATCGCCAACGATCTCTTTGCGCCTAAAACTGGTATCGCCAAGGTTAATAGGGGCATTTGGTTTTTTTGTTATCATGTTTGGAGCTATCTTTTTACCTTGATTGTAGCATACTTGATTGTATTACACTTCTTAATTGTGTTAAAATCCAACCACAACTCTCTTAACTTTGCGTTTTAATAATTTTTGGCAGAAATCCCACTTATCTTTAGCGGGTGGAATGAATGCTACCATTTTCACCACTTTATGATACAATACCCGTATACATCTGTATCTAGCGCAGGGAGTGCTAAAAAGTTACGCCTTTGGAGATAGATGAATGAGACCTGCAAGCGAATGCGTTGGTAGCTTAAACTCTGTAAAATCCCTACTATAGGGATATAGAGTGAGAAACTCTCCCTATGGGCAACACAGATAGCAAGCCCAAATGTTTTTAGCATTTGGGCACTTCACTTCTGCGGGTTATAATAGTACTTATTGTAAAAGGAAGATGCATGGGTCAGGGAATTTTAATATGTGCGCGTTTGGATTTAGAAGAAAAGGGAGTTAGTTTTTTAGAGGTTTTCTTAAAACAACACCATAAAAGCGTGGCGCTATTTACGCCCATGAATGGGTGCGATCAAGAGGTTTTAGAGAGACTTTCTAATAATGATGAGGGGGTTTTTTCTCAAATATTAGAGGCATATACTCCCTTAGTTAGACAACATGATTATGTCTTGGTACTAGGGAGTTGTTTTAATTTTCTGGTACACTTAGATAGCCAAATTTATATCAGCCTAGCTAGACATTTAAACTTAGCTATTGTGCATGTTTTTAGCGATGCTACTGCCTCTGAAATTAAACTAAGCAATACTAGCTGGAAGCGCGCTGGGTTAACTAACCCTTTAGCTCTGATACAAAAGTCTTTAGATACACCTATCACAGAACCCTGTGTTGTTGATCTTAACAACCCTCAAGAGCAATTAATTCTTAAAAGTTTAGAAACTATCCATACAACCTGTTTAAGCCCTTTGGCCTTCCAACACCAAATTTTAAAGCGCGCTAAAGAAAACTTAAAAACGATTGTACTTCCTGAAAGCGGCGATGTACGCATTCTTAAAGCCGCCCATGCCATTTTACAAATGCAAGCAGCTAAGTTAATTTTATTAGGGGAAAAGAAACGGGTTGATGAGCAGGCTCAAAAATTAAACCTTGATCTTAAAGAGACCCCTATTATTGATCCTAACAATTCAGAGTATTTAGAGGAATTTGCCCAAACTCTCTTTGCTCTGCGCCGCGCTAAAGGTCTTAGCCTAGAGCAGGCAAAGGATTTAGTCAAAACCCCTACTTATTTTGGGACACTTCTTGTACACATGGGTTATGCCGATGGCATGGTATCTGGAGCCACCCACACCACAGCTGATACCGTGCGCCCAGCCCTACAAATTATCAAGTTAGCCCCGGGTAATAGCCTTGTCTCTAGCGTGTTTTTCATGTGTTTGCATACAAAAGTCTATATTTTTGGGGATTGTGCGATCAACCCTAACCCTAATAGTGAGGAGTTAGCCCAAATTGCTATCACTTCGGCTAAAACGGCTAAAAATTTTGGCTTTGAACCTAAAGTGGCCTTGCTTTCTTATTCTAGTGGCACTTCAGGCAAAGGCGCAGATGTGGATAAAGTAGCCCAAGCCCTGCAAATAGCTAAAAAGAATAATCCAGATTTAGCCATCGATGGCCCCCTACAATTTGATGCTAGCGTCGTTCCTGCTGTGGGTGCTAGAAAAATGCCGGGGAGTTTAGTTGCCGGGCAAGCCAATGTACTTATTTTCCCGGATCTAGATGCGGGTAATATCGCCTATAAAGCCGTGCAGAGATGTGCCCAAACTTTAGCCATTGGACCGGTTTTACAGGGGCTTAAAAAACCGGTTAATGATTTGAGTCGGGGTTGTTTAGTAGAAGATGTGATCAACACAATTATCATGACAGCTATTCAGGCACAGGGGAATTAATGCGTATTCTTGTACTTAATGTCGGGAGTTCTTCTATCAAGTTCCAACTTCTTAATATGGAAAAACACATGGTACTTGCTAAGGGCATTGTTGAGCAGATTGGAGAAAAGCAAAGCCATATTAGCATTAGTACTAGTGGGCATACCCATAAAACAGAGGGCTTACACATTAGTAACCACGCTGAGGGCTTATTGCAAATGCAGGATAGATTGCAAAGCATGGGGGTTTTGCGTAGTTTAGCCTATGTAGATGGGGTAGGGCACCGGGTTGTACAGGGAGGGGATTTATTTATAGAACCTACGCTAATCACCCCTGAAGTTATGCAGCATTTAGAAAAACTTTGCCCCCTAGCACCCTTGCACAACCCAGCACATCTAGCCGGGATTAAAGCCTTGCAAGAACAAGTACCTAATTTGCCCCAAGTAGCAGTGTTTGATACCGCCTTTCACCAGAGCATGCCTAAACACGCCTATTTATACGCCTTACCCTACTCTCTTTATGAGCAGCACCGTATTCGTCGCTATGGTTTCCATGGGACTTCTCATCATTTTGTGGCTAAAGAAGCGGCTAGGTTTTTACACATTCCTTACTCAGAGTTTAACGCGATTTCTTTGCACTTGGGCAATGGTGCGAGTGTGTGCGCGATTAAAGAGGGAAAAAGCGTGGATACTTCTATGGGATTAACCCCGCTAGAGGGCTTGGTGATGGGCACGCGCTCAGGGGATTTAGATCCAGCTTTAGTAGAATACATCGCGCAGGTGAGCCAAAAAAGCCTTAAAGAAGTAATTAGCATGTTAAATAAACAAAGTGGGCTTAAGGGGATTTGTGGGGATAATGATATGCGATCTATTGATGCGCGCATTGAGGCCGGAGATGAGCAAGCTAAACTAGCCTTTGAAATGTATGCCTACCGCATTAAAAAATATATCGGGGCTTATGCCTTTGCTTTAGGGCGGCTTGATGCGTTAATTTTTACCGCAGGGGTGGGGGAAAATTGCGCAAGACTACGGGCTTTAGTGTGCGCAGGGCTAGAAAACTTTGGTTTTTTTTTAGATCAAGAGATTAATGCTAATCCTAGACCGGGCATTGCGCTTTTAAGTCAGGCGCATAAGCTCCCAATTTTACGCGTACCCACTAATGAGGAATTAGCCATTGCTCAGGATACAGTGCAAGTGGTTTCTAAGTATAAGTACCATTGCCTATAATTATTTTTGGATTTTTTGGAGCATGGGGTGATCAAAGTTAAACCAAAAGCCCAAAGTCTTTGGCATTTGGTACTTTAATCTTTAACTAAAAGTGGCAAAAGCGCTACATTTAGAGTTTATTACTCTCTTGGACTGCTTTTTTAACTTATCAAATATCCAAGAGATACAAAGGATAATAAGAAAAACAACAATAGCCTTGCCTCTTGTCCAAAAATCCTAAATTTGTAAGACTAAAGATTAAAACCATACCGGTTTAAAATCTGTCTATCGGCTTCTTCTAAGGGCATATAGCCTTTATCTAAAAAACCCTTAATGTAGATTTTATTGTAAAGAAAAGCCATGGTAACGAAAAATATAGCACCAAGGACTCCGGCAACGATAGATATAATGATCATGGCATTATCTGTACCTGAATGTAAAGCAGAGAGAAAGCAAAAACCATTCAGCACAACCCCACACACTCCCAAAAATACAAAACCATTTCTAATCTTTGCGTATCACGAACAGACTAAAAAAGAGGGTCGTCCAGCTAAAGCCAATTTTGCACTTCTTAACAAGTCCCGCACGATTTTTTACACACACAATTTCACGGGCCATCTTTTACTCCTTTTATCTTTAATATACATCGTTATTTCAACTAGTAAGCCCCACTCCACCACATCTTTTAACAAGAGAGCTGGTAGGTTGCACTTTACTTGATCCTATCCCTTAACTTTAATTACACCGTGTTCAACTATAAATATAGGCATGGGTTAATGGAATGGTGTTATCCACGCTATTAGTTAATAAAAGTTGGTACAAATCCACACTACCCACCCTAAAGGCAGAGGCACAACTTCTTAAATAAAGCGACCACATGCGCACAAAACGGGCATCATACATTTTAGTGATCTTTTCTTGTTGGTTTAAAAAGTTTTGATACCAAATATCTAGGGTCTTAGCATAGTGCAGGCGCAAACTTTCGGCTAAAACTAAGTGAAAATCGCTTTCACTCACAACAGAAATCACCTCCCGTAAAGAGGGCAAATACCCTCCCGGAAAAATGTATTTATCAATCCAGCTATTTGTAGTGCCCTCAAAACAACATAAAATAGAGTGCAGTAAAAACATGCCCCCTACTTTTAAAACTTCCTTGATTTTCTTAAAATAAAAAGGCAAATTATCCTTACCCACATGTTCAAACATGCCCACACTCACGACTTTATCAAACCGGTAACGCATGCCATCTAAATCTTGGTAGTTTAAAAGTTTAATGCTAACTCGATCCTCTAATCCCATGTCCTTAACCCGCTTACTAGCGGCCTTAAATTGTTCATTAGAGATTGTAATGCCCATGACCTCAACATTGTATTCTTGAGCCGCTCTAATAGAAAGATAACCCCAGCCACAACCCACATCTAAAAGTTTTTCACCCTGTTTAAGGTCTAGTTTTTTAAGGGTGTGATCAAGCTTTTGGATTTGTGCTTGCTGCAAGCTATCCTCTTCTTTTTTAAAGTAGGCACAAGAATAACTTAGAGTTTCATCTAACCATAAAGCATAAAAATCATTGCCCAAATCATAATGGCTCTTGATATTAGAACTCTCTTTATTTGTTTGTTGTACTGGCATGGCGTTATCATGTTTGTGTAGGTGTGTGTAATTAGTTTGTAAATACAAAACCCGCATTAGCTCATCCATTGAGCCCTCAATTTCAATTAGACCGTCCATATAGGCCTCTGCAACGGTTAAAGACATGTCCTTTTTAATATCACTCATCTTAAATGGCCGTTTGATATTAATTGTAACTTGCGGTGTCTTTGTACCGTTTTGATACACCTCTTTATCCCAGAAAACTACCCGATAATCCCCATTTTTCCACTTTTTAAACATGGACTTTAGAAACATCTTAGATAGCATGTACGCCCTAGTTTATGGTTTTGTGCTATCATAAGCCCTTTAGGCTTAAAAAGGTGTTATTCATGCAAAATCTAAGATTGATCTCCACCCCTATTTATTATGTCAATGATAAGCCCCATTTAGGGCATGCCTATACAACCTTTATTGCCGACATGCTTAAAAAATACTATGCCTTGCAAGGAGAGGAAGTTTTTCTACTCACCGGTACAGATGAGCATGGCCA
Organism: Helicobacter suis; assembly: GCF_902196125.1. Classification (GTDB taxonomy): domain Bacteria; phylum Campylobacterota; class Campylobacteria; order Campylobacterales; family Helicobacteraceae; genus Helicobacter; species Helicobacter suis_B. The sequence continues at coordinate 19,618 of NZ_CABIKG010000003.1, read as the reverse complement.
AAAGATCGCACAGAGTGCTTTAAAGCACAATTTAAGCCCCCTTGAATACGCCTCTAATATTAGCCGTCTTTTTAAGGATCAATGGGATTATTTTAAGATTGATTATAACCACTTTGTGCGTACTACAGATAGCCAGCATAAAGAGGCCGTACAAAAGGCATTTGAGTTAATGTATCAAAAGGGGGATATTTATAAGGGAATTTATCAAGGGTCTTATTGTGTGAGTTGTGAGAGTTTTGTAACCACCACCCATTGCCCTGATTGTAACCGTGAAAGCACTTTAGTAGAAGAAGAGAGTTATTTTTTTAGACTCAGTAATTATCAGAATCGTTTGCTAGATTTTTATCACACCCACCCTAGGGCTATTTATCCTCTCTTTAGGCGCAATGAAGTGTTGCGCTTTATTGAACAAGGGCTTTATGATCTCTCCATTACCCGCACCAGTTTTGAGTGGGGGATTGCTTTGCCTAGTAGTTTAAAAGAAAGTAAGCATGTTATTTATGTGTGGCTAGATGCGCTGCTTAATTATGTGAGTGCTTTAGGCTATGGCAAGGGGGCTAATTTAGAGTGTTTTAAACACACAATCCATGTTGTGGGTAAGGATATTTTGCGCTTCCATGCGATTTATTGGGTGGCGTTTTTAATGAGCTTAGAACTCCCTTTATTTGAGCGGCTTTGTGTGCATGGCTGGTGGACAATTGAGGGGGTGAAGATGAGTAAGAGTATTGGTAATGTGCTAGACGCGCAGGATTTAGCAAAAACTTATGGCATAGAGAACCTACGCTATTTTTTATTGCGCGAAGTGCCCTTAGGCCAAGATGGGGATTTTAGCTTGCAGGCTTTAATACGGCGATCTAATGCAGATTTGAGCAATACTTTAGGTAATTTAGTACAAAGAATGCTAGGCATGGCTAGCCAGTATTTTGGTGGGGAGTTAAAAAGTGAGGGTGTTTTAGCCCATTATCCTTCTTTTTACCAACAACTCCAAGATTTACTAGATTCTTTAGATCAGAGCATGCAAGAGATGCAACCCCACCGCTATTTAGAAGATTTATGGAAAGTTTTTGAAGCGTGTAACGCCACTATTGCACAAGAACAGCCATGGAACATGGTTAAAGTTCAACCTGAAAAAACTATGGCTTTGCTCTCTCTTATAGCCAATATTCTAGCCAAGAGCGCGTTTTATCTCTACCCGGTAATGCCAGAAAGTGCGACAAAATTAGCGGCTATCTTTGGGGTTAGCCTAGATTCACAGAGTTTTTTAACCTTTAAACAAAGCCATTATTTATTACCCCCATTAACACTACACAAAATAGAAGCGCTCTTTCCTAAAATAGAGCTAGAAACTTCTATTAAACAAGAGAAAAAGCACCTTAAAATAGAGGATTTTTCTAAATTAGATATGAGAGTGGGCACAATTATTAAGGCTGAAAAAGTACCTAAGAGCTCTAAATTGCTGTGTTTACAGGTTGATTTTGGTTTAGAAACACGCCAAATTCTCTCCGGTATTGCTAAGTACTACAAACCTGAGGAACTAATAGGCAAACAAGTATGTGCTTTGCTAAATTTAGAACCTAGAAAAATGCTAGGTCTATGTTCTGAGGGCATGATCTTAACAGCTGGTGGTGTGAATCATCTTAAACTCATTGCACCCACTGGGCATGTAAACAATGGAGCCCATATTGAGTGAATGTAGATGAGGTTTTATCCATCACAAGGGGAATCTTACAAAGTAACCCGGTGGTGCATACATTTAGCCATATCACCCATACCATTGAGCGGGTTAAAAAAGGCGCGCTCTTTATTGCTCTAGAGCCTAGCTACATTGATTTAGCCATTAGACTAGGGGCTTATGGGGTACTAACTAATCAGAAAAACCCCACTGATTTAGAAATTGCTTGGATTTATGTACAAAACTTGCAAGATGCGCTAAATAGATTGCTTTATTATAAATTCATGGATAGCCAAATTCCTATTATTACTCTCTCTAGGATTGAGTGTTTATTACTCTCTAGGCTAGTGCCCAGTGGCCTTTATTTTTTTAAAGGGGAAATGCTAGATTTATTAGATTTAGATTTAAGCGCTATAAATGCATTAATCATGCAAGAATCTTTTTTAGCTAGTAGTTTAAAACTTGTAGATACCCTCCCCTATCAAATTTTACAAGAACAGCTATTAGCTAGCACGATTTTATATGAAAATAGGCGTTATCATCTCAAACTTGCAGGGCTTTATTTACCCGAGCTTGCTAAAGTTTTACAGGTATCTCAGGCATTAAATATACCGGTAGATTTAAACCGTTTGGGGGTATTTCCTAAAGCTTTTTATACGAATAGACGCTTAGAGCCTTGTGCGCACTATTCACAGATTCTTTTCTTAGAAAAACATAAAGAGATGATCAATTTAGCAATCTATGCACAAAAAAAAGCCCCTTGGCTTAAACAAATTATTTTCACACAAGAAAAATTAGACATGCCCCACACCCTTTATAAAACCCTTCATGAGCTTAAAACTCTACTCACCTCGCAAATCTATCATCTAGCCTTCATTATAGGAGAGGTAGACATAGCAGATTTACTCTACAAACCCTATCAAAAAAGTCTCTTTGATGTACTATAGCATTGATCAAGGCATTAGTATAGAATTAGATCAGCATTTTAGCCTTGATCAACTCCAAGCAAAAGCTTGGCAATTAAGACCATGGCGCAAAGGTCCTTTTTATTTTAAACAGAGTGAAAAAGAATTTTGCATTGATAGCGAATGGAAAAGTTATATCAAGTGGGACTTAATTAAAAATGTCAATCTATGCGGTTTAGATATAGCCGATGTGGGTTGTAATAATGGCTACTACCTATTTTGTATGCACAAGCAAAACCCACAAAGCCTAACAGGTTTTGATCCAAGCCCTCTTTACCGGCAACAATTTAGTTTTCTTAATCATTTATTACAACTCCCTATCATCTATGAAAGCTTAGGGGTAGAGGATTTGCGCACTTATAAAAAGCGCTTTGATGTGATTTTTTGTTTGGGTGTGCTTTATCATAGAAAAGACCCGCATAGCACTTTAAAATCTCTCTACATAGGTTTAAAAAAAGGCGGCACTCTTGTACTTGATACGCTCATTTTTGAAAGCCCCCTAGAGATCGCCCTTTGCCCAAAGACTTATGCCAAAATGAGTAATGTCTATTTTATCCCTAGCATTAAAGCTTTGCAAAACTGGGCATTTAAAGCTGGCTTTCAAGATTTTAAACTCTTAGCAATTAAACCTACCACCATAGAAGAACAACGCAAAACCCCATGGATTGAAGGCCTAAGTTTAGAGTCTTTTTTAGACCCCAAAGATGCTAGCAAGAGCATAGAGGGCTACCCTGCTCCTTGTAGGGGGTATTTTATTTTACACAAATAAGGATATTGATGACAGAAACACCTATGTTAGAGGAAGGATTATTTGTTTGTTCTAAATTAGATCAAACCCTTTGTGCGGATTTAGTCTCTTTTAGCCCTAATAAGGCCACAGTTTGTTTCACCCCTAAGGAGTTTATGCTCTGTGAGGAAGATGTTGTACATGCCGGCTTTATTGTGAGTGCGGCTAGCTTTGCGGCTTTGTGCGCGCTTAATAAGAAAAATAGCTTAATTTCTTCTATGAAAGTTAATTTACTCGCCCCTATTGAGCTTAAACAAGAAATCTATTTTAACGCCACAGTGATTCATGCGAGTTCTAAAAAATGCTCGATTCGTGTGGAGGGGGAATTTATGGAAATTAAAGTATTTGAGGGGGATTTTGAGATTTTGGTTTTTGAAAAACGGCCTTTCAAGTTTAATTTCAAGGAAGAGTCGTGATCATTGCCTTAGTGGTGGATAGTTTTGAGGATAAGAGTAATGGGACTTCTATGACCTGCTATAGATTTTATAAAGCACTTCAAAGTCATGGGCATGAGGTGCGGGTAGTAGCGCCCTTTGTACAAGGGGAGGGCTTTTTTGCACTCAAAGAGCGCTATATCCCACTCGTTACAGAAATTGCACGCAAGCAACACATGATCTTTGGCAAACCCGATGAAAAGATTTTAAAAAAAGCCTTTAGCGGGGTAGACATCGTGCATGTATTTTTACCCTTTGACTTAGAAAAAACAGCAATCAAGGTAGCAAGAGAGCTTAAAATCCCCTATGTAGGGGCGTTTCATCTGCAACCCGAACACATCACCTATAATATCAAATTGCAAAATTTAGACTGGCTTAATCGCTTGATCTTTTGGTGGTTTAAAAAGAATTATTACCAGTATCTCTATCATATCCATTGCCCCTCCCCTTTGATTAAAAACGAACTAGAAAGGCATGGCTATGGGGGTAAAAAATATGTAATTAGCAATGGCTTTGATCCACTCTATACCAAACGCTCCCACAATACAAAAACAGATAACCTATTTCATATCATCATGGTAGGCCGCTACTCTAATGAAAAAAACCAACAAGTACTCATAGAGGCCGTGTATTTGAGTCGCTTTAGCCAACAGATTCAATTACATTTAAAAGGCATTGGGCCTAATCTGGCTAAATTACAAAAATGTGCTAAGGACTTAGCCCACCCTGTGGATTTTGGCTTTTTAGAACCACAAGATTTAATAGAGTTGCTGTATCAATGCGATTTATATGTGCATGCTGCAGATGTGGAGGGGGAAGCGATAGCCTGTTTAGAAGCGATGAGTTGTGGGGTGGTACCTGTAATTTCTGATAGCAAGATTAGCGCGACAAATCAGTTTGCCCTAGATGAGCGATCGCTGTTTAAATCTAACAACGCCAAAGATTTAGCCCAAAAAATAGACTACTGGCTAGAACACCCAGAGGAGCGCGCATTAGCAGAAGAAAAATACGCTCAGGCCACACAAAACTACCGTTTAGATGATTCTATTAAGCAGGCTTTAGACATGTATACAGAAGCCATTGCTGATTTTAAACGGATTTATAGGGAAAAAAGATAAACCTCTTAAAAAAGGCAAAATTTTATAGCCCCAGCGGTTAATATTTTGACAAAAATATTTTCCCTTGTTAACTAATTTTTAAGAAAATAACACTAAAAATACAAACATAGCACCCAAAGGAGAGTGATGATCAAACAGCTTCTCTTGGCCGCTCTTTTTATTGCTCAAGTCTTTGCTAGCACCCCTAAAGATACCCTTGTTATTGGTGTTGAAAACGAAACGACTCGTATTAATCCGCTTTTTGATACCGATCATGACAGCGCCCTAGATTTTGTCTTTAGTGGGCTAACGCGCTTTTCACCTGACATGAAAATTGAACCGGATTTAGCTAAGAGCTGGAAAGTAAGCCCTGATGGACTCACTTGGATTTTTTATTTAAGAGAAGATGTTTTATGGCATGACGGGCATAAATTTAGCGCTGCAGATGTTAAATTTAGCATAGAACAGGCTCTTAATCAAAAACTCAATGCACCCGCACGCGCCAATTTTGAAGCAGTAAAACGCATAGAAGTGCTAAACCCCTATAGTTTAAAAATTACACTAAAGACCCCTTTCCCTCCGCTTTTAGACGCATTAAGCATGGGAATATTGCCCAAACACATCTTAGAGGGTAAGGATTTAAACACCAATGCTTTTAACCAACACCCCATTGGCACAGGCCCTTTTGAATTTGTTAAGTGGCAAAAGGGGAGTTATATTAGTTTTAAAGCCAACCCTAACTTTTATCGGGGACGGCCAAAAGTTGCTAAGGTTATCTTAAAAATTGTACCTAATTACAATGTGCGCACTTATGAGATTAAAAACGGCTCTTTAGATGTGGCTTTAGTAGAGCCTAATTTGGTAAAGAGTTTAGAACATGATAAAAATATTAAAATTATGGATATGAAGAGCGCAGATTACCGCGCTTTGATGTTTAATTTTCATAACCCTCTTTTAAAGTCTCTAGCAGTAAGGCAGGCGATTAACTACGCCATTGATAGAAATTTAATCGCCACTAAGATTTTACATGGTTATGGTTTTGTGGCTAATAATCCTATCCAAGCTAGCTGGGCTAATGATACAAATGCTAAGACCTATACCTACAACCCCAAAAAGGCTCAAGAAATTTTAAATAAAGAGGGGTGGAAGTTACAGGGGAAGTTTTTATATAAAAATGGCAAAGTCTTAGGATTTGATATTTATGCCTTTAATAGCGATCCACTCAGGGTAACTTTGGCTAATATTTTACAAAGTGAGTTAGCCCAAATTGGGATTAAAGCTAATGCCATTGCCAAAAACCACGGGGCATTTGAAATAAATAAGGTAGATAGCTTTATTGTTGGTTGGGGAAGCCCGCTTGATCCGGACTTGCAGACTTATCGCGTCTTTAGTTCTAAAATGGATGTAAGTACCAATGAAAATGGCTGGAATTATAACCATTATAGCGATTTAAAAGTTGATCAAGCTTTACTCAAAGCCCGCATTACAAACAAACTAGAGCAGCGCAAACTTTGGTATGCCAAATTCATTGATGCTTTGTATAATGACCCTCCCTTTGCCTTCTTAGTGTATTTGCGCTACCCTCTAGCTTATCGCGCTAATATCCATGGCATTAAGCCTACTATCTTAGGGCATCACGGGGCGCGTTTTACGCATAATGTTGCTGAGTGGAGTAAGGATTAGTGTGGCGCTTTGCCACTAAGCGCTTTATAGGGGCCTTTGTACTCTTACTTGTTTTTAGTTTTGTGATCTTTGTGATGCTAGATTTTTCTAGCGGAAGTGTGATCTCTGGTGTTTATGGGGATAGTATCCAAGCGGCTAACCCGGCTATTAAAGAGAGAATTATTGCCAATCTAGGCCTAAATCGCCCGCTTTTAACACGCTATGTAGAGTGGTTAGGGCAAGTCTTACATGGAGATTTAGGGGTGAGTTTTGCTAGTGGAGAAAGTGTTATTAAGATCATTAAAGAGCGCTTGCCCTACACTCTGATCTTAGGTCTAACAAGTTTTATTTTAAGTTTTATTTTAGCCCTCATCTTGGGGGTTTTTAGTGCCTTGCTTAAAGACTCGCTATGGGATAAAATAATCATGTGCATCACTCTAGGGTTTTTTAGTATCCCTAGTTTTTGGCTAGGCTTAGTCTTTATCATGGTCTTTAGCGTGTTTTTAGGGCTCTTTCCTAGTTCTGGAGTCTATGATTTAGGAGAAGAACCTAGTTTTAAGGCTTTGATTTACCACCTAATACTTCCTATAGCAGTGCTAACCCTCTCGCATTTAGCCATTTATACCCGTTTAGTGCGTAGCGTCATCTTAGATACTCTCAAAGAACCCTTTATCATGAGTTATCGCGCATGGGGGGTTAGTCAGAGAATAATCCAGCTCAAATTAGTATTACGCTACAGCCTCTTGCCTATTATTAGTTATTTTGGGGCTAATGCAGCCGGGATTTTAGGGGGGACTTACATTATAGAAGGCGTGTTTTCTATTGGAGGACTAGGCAGTACAACAATTAATGCCTTACTCAATAAAGATTACCCTTTAGCCTTAGGCATTATTTTACTTAGCACCTTTGTAGTGGTTTTATTTAACCTCATCGTAGAGATTAGCGCCAAATTTTTAAACCCAAGATGGCGTTCTTGAAAAAGATTTTCCTTTTTGGGGCGCTTTTCATCGTTGTTTTGGCATTATTGCCCCTATGTGCTCCCTTTGAACCTACTGAAGTCAATTTAACCCAGCTCAAACTCCCCCCTAGTTTTACCCATCTTTTAGGTACAGACTTCTTAGGGCGCGATGAATTTTCTAGGCTACTCTTTGCCCTTAGAAATTCTATTTGTATCGGGCTTTTAAGCGCACTATGTGCTATGTGTCTTGCTTTAGGTTTTGCTTTTGCTACCCTTAATGCTCCCAAATGGCTAGCCTCTTTGTTATTGCGCTTTTTAGACGGGTTTTTAGCCCTACCTAATCTTTTACTCATCTTACTTTTTAGCGCCTTTAACCAACGCGGGTTTGATTTATGGGGGCTAAGTTTATTAGTGGCGTTTTTTGCTTGGGGGAGTGCTGGTAAGGTTATCCATGATAGCTTTAGCAATATTAGTACCCAAGAATTTATTTTAAATGAAAAAGCTTTAGGGGCGACGCGTTTAGCGCTTATGTTTACACAAATCTTACCTGTGGCTAAAAATAGTGTGTTTGTACTTTTTATTAATACCTGTGCCCATGCCATTAGTACAGAAGCCCTACTGAGTTTTTTTGGTTTGGGGCTTAGAGTGGGGGAGGCAAGTTTGGGCAATATGCTTAATGAAGCCTCTGAAGCGATCTTTACGGGTACTTGGTGGTTGCTACTCACTCCCGGGCTAGCTATTTTTGGGATTGTATTTAGTTTGATGTTATTAGGGGAGAGAATACAAGAACATGGTTAAAGTTACACATTTAAATGTCTATGCCCCCAGCCATCAAATTTTACGCGATATTAGTTTTGAAACAGAAGCTAATTTGGCTATTTTAGGGAGTAGTGGGAGTGGGAAAAGCACGCTTTGTAGAGCTTTTTGTGGGCTTTTAAGCCCTAATCTTAAAATCAGTTATGGTGCGCTTGAAGTGCAAGGACGGGCGGGTTATGTCTTTCAAGATTGCATTAGCTGTTTTTTCCCTTATTTAAAAATACTAGATACCTTTAAAATGGTTCTTAAAGACAAAGTAGATAAAGCCCTACCTATTTTTGAGAGTCTAAATATCCCCTCTAAAGTATGGGGACTTTATCCTTATGAGCTGAGTCGTGGCATGGCTAGTCGGGTACAAATCGCGCTTAATCTCACTCTAGAGCCTCAAATTCTTTTACTAGATGAGGTAACTAGTTCTTTAGATAGTGTTAATACCCAAAGTGTGGTGCAATTACTCTTAGAATTAAATGTCCAAAAGATCACCATCACCCATGACGAAGAAGTAGCCTATCATCTATGTGAGCAAGTGCTTGTTTTAGAAAATGGAGAAATGACTTATTTTGGGGATAAGAAAGGGTATTTTACATGGGATTAGAAGTAATGGGTTTATATAAATCCTATGGGGAGTATTGTATTTTAAAAGATATTCATTTACATCTAAAGAATGGGGAGAGTGCCGCACTTTTAGGATCAAGTGGGAGTGGGAAAAGCACGCTGGCTAAATGTATCGCGCGTTTAGAAAGCTTTGATCAAGGCAAAATCACCTACCAGCAAGAAGATATTTTAAATATTCCTGAAAAACGCTTGAGGCAACATATTCAGTATGTTTTTCAAGATCAATTAAACGCGCTTAATCCAGCTAAAAGAGTTAAAGACCTCTTAGAAAGTGTGGCTAGGCGTTTTAAAACACAAAAAGATTTAGCCCAAGTTCTACAAAATACGCGGCTTAAGCCTTCTCTTTTAGATAAGTTTCCTAGAGAATTAAGCGGGGGGGAGCGCCAAAGATTAGGCATTGCTAGAGCCATGCTAGTTAAGCCCCAAATTTTACTTTTAGATGAGATCACCAGCGCACTAGATAAGCGCTTAAAATACGAGATTATGGAAGTGTTGCTAGATTATCAATCCAAATCTAGTACGAGTGTGATCTGCATTACCCATGATAAAACCATCGCACAAAAATACTTTGAAAGGCATTTTATCATTGAGGGGGGCAAGTTGCATGGCTAGGCTGCTTGATGTTCAGTCTTTGTATTTAATCGGCTATGGCTTGCTCTCTGAGTTTTTTTGTATCTATCTAGTTTAATTGGTAAATTTGCCCTTTTTCATACCCAAAAACGCTATCCATGGTTTGTAATTCCGAGTGCCTTACGGTCTTTACAGAACCTGCGCTTTAGGCTTTGTATTCTTGTTTAGGGTGGGATCGCTCTTACCTTTATAAATTGCAATTAGTAACATTGCCAATTACCCGGTAAACTCACTGGTACAAGCCTGCATTTTTTAAGGCTAGGATTTGTTCCTAACCTTAATCATACCGCCTATAAACTGACTTATGTTAGTTTAACAAAGAGCAAGCACGACCCTTAGTATTTAAACATTAGCTCTACTGTGTTTTAGGGCGCGCAAAACCTTTCACATTCACGCATTTTGATCCTACAAGCAAGGAAAACCATGGATAGAAATGTTTGGTGATCTTGACATTGACTAATTCTGCTTCTTTTGCATTGGCCGCGCGGGCATAATTATTTGCTTGACTTGTAACCTGTTGCATCGCTTCCTGTTTAAGATCCTCATCATGCGCTTTGCCATAAATCCATGTAAAATGTTTACAAGCATGCCCTAAAACAGGACGCATATCCTCTGTTAACGGTTGATTAGGATTAATGCTACCTAACTTAGCACTACAACCTGAGATGAGAAGAGCTATTGCTACCCCCCCCCCCGCGCGTATTAAATGATGAAAAACCATGAAAACTCCTTTTTATAAAAAATAGAATTTAGGCATCGGCTAATCTATGCACTTTTTTAGACTATGGATTATTTTATTTGGCATGGAGTAGTTTGTATCTTATGAAAGGCATTAAAGTTTTTTATGTGATTGTGATGACACTTACAGAGGGGGCATGTATTATTTATGGAGGGAATTTAAAAAATTCTGTGTAGCCGATGGGGTAGGTTTTGGATTACTTAAAAGTGCTGGGATTAAAACCGGTATTTTAACAGGCGAGATTACACCCATCGTAACACCGCGCTAAAAAACTTAAACTAGATTAAACAGGAGTATTTTGTACTAGAAACAGGGGGTTTGTTTATGCCTCTTATACAACCAATAAGTCTAACACAAGGGTATTTTAACCACAATGCCACCAATACATAGATAAAGCATAAAGGGGCGTAAAATTTTATACTAAACCTTTTAACCTGGAGGATTTTAAAGAATAAAAGAAGTCTAATGGAATATCTAGTTTGCCCCTATTTAAATGATAATCGCTGGATACTTTTAGATACTTCTAAGACCATTAAGCCAATCATCTTACAAACTAATAAACCCGTAGAATTTAGCGCGCTAGATCAGCCCACAAATCAAAATAACTTTATGCGGCGAGAGTTCTTGTACGGCATTGATAGCGAGGATAATGCGGGGTATGGTTTGTGGCAACTTGCCTATCTAAATCAGATCACAACAAAACAAAATCAGGCTAAATAATGGCGCTAAGTTTAGCCGGAGCTCTTGCCCATCAAATCCCTAATTTTATTGATTATGAGTTTGTGAAGTGGGCACTACAATCTGAAAGATATGAGGAGTTAGTAAAAGTCTTTCGCTACTTCTTGCGCTTTGATGCCCAAATTAGTAGCGAAGTGTTTAAAAGGCGTTTGCAAGTGGCTAAACTCCCGCTAATTTTAGAATGTGAAAATAACCAAGCACAAGAAGCCTTTAAGCTTATCCAAAAAAAAGGGTTTTATCAATTTGTTTTTGATTGTACTAGTGCGCTTTTTTTTGGGTGTGCTTACTTTATTAAGGGCTTTTCTCAAGGTGGGATTAACTTTAAGCTAATCCCACATCACTATATCCACTATGATGGGCAATTAGAAAAACGCCCCTATATCTTTGTAAGTGGTGAAAAAATCTATCTGGATAATCGCCCCGATATTCTTATCCGCGTCTTTTCTAAATGCCTTAATGTATTCTTGTTTAGGCGGGTCTTTAAAGATGAGTTTAATATCTGGATTTTTCAAAGTCGGCTCTACTAAATTTAAGTAAGCCAATCTACTTTGGGCATCTTTTTTAACCTGCAAGTGTTTAATGAAGTTCTCTTTATTCTCTATCGCTTTTAAACCTTTAAAAAGCCTTTTACATCTAGTTCTTTAGGTATAGGTGTAGCATATGTACTTAGATCAAGATTTTTAATGAAAGTTTCTTTATCGGTGATAACCCTGTAGGGGCGCTCTTGACTTTTAAGGGGGGAATTAGTAAGGTGCTCTTGGTTAGGTAAGAGAATATCACCAACTTTTTTAGGTTGCTCTGACACCGACTTACCTGCAAAACCTGCATCGTCTAAACTCTGCGGGTTATCCAATTGTTTAAATCTGTCTTTGCTCCTCCTATCTTTAAATCCGGTGATAACGAATCTATTTTGGTCTTGTTTTCCAATAACAACAATTTCTTTAGGTGTGATAAGCTCAACCCTATCTGGGCTATTTTTATAAATCTTTGATTCTTGCACCATTCTAGGCAATTCTTGAATGAATTTTAAAGCTTTTTCTTCCCCGTATTGCTGTGTCCTTCTTTCTAAGATGTGCGCTAAGCCCATTTTAGAATTTCCCCACACCAAATCTATATCGCCTAAATCCTTTCTATAAAATGCTCCGGCTACTTGTCCCTCTTTAGTCTCTAGTAGTTTAGCTATTGCGCCTTGTGGATCATGGTAAAACTGCTCAAAGTTTGTACCAAAAGCTTTATTATGGGGGATAACTTGATTTTTAAGGGGGGATTGTGTAGCCTGAATACCGCTTAATAAAGGTTTTTCAATGGATAATTCAATGTTTCCTTTACCTCCTGATAAGGCTTCATTCCTTTTTAATGATGATTCTGGGCGTTTGTATGCCTTTGATTGCACATCTGAAAACGATCTTTTCTCCATAGCACTAGCATTAGCAAAAGCTAATAATTGTTTTGAGTTTGACTTTTCTAAGGGCTCTTGGGTTAAGTTTGAATCTAGAAAAGATTTTCTAACTTATACAGATGTTTCAGAATACGAGTATATATCAAAGCTTACCATAGATAAAGTTGAATTTTTAGTATCTCTTAGTGTAGGCGAGGTTAAGTCTTTGGTATCTAAAGTTAAAGCTTCGCGATGTTTTACCACAGATAAACTTAGGTCTTTAACCGCAAATGAACTTGAGTCTTTAATATCTAAATCTACATTCTGCTCTTTAACCGCAAATGAGCTTAAGGCTTTAATATCTAAATCTGAATCCTGAAATAGTCTTTTGCATTTTACCTTTAACCTTAACATTTCCTCATCTGGTAGTGTTTGTTTTACTTTCTGCTCCTTTAACACCTGATAGGTTTTATCCGTTTGCTTTTTAATTTCCCAACCCTTAGCTGTGTGTAGCTATATTTCACTAGGCACGCCGTTAAACTCGAATTGTACATGCACACCCTTATACCCGCTGTGTGTTTCTGTGTTGTAATTCTATTGTAGGCTTTATCCCTCTTGACTTTAGCTATCCTCTAGCCTTACTAACTCTGTATCTACGAGGGCATTATCTTGACTAATAATTGCCCTCTTAGATAGTCGCTTATTGCGCTTAATCCTCCTGTTTGCGTGCAATCTTACTTTCAATGCTAGATTCACTCTTAAGGATTTGGCCTAACTCTAAAGAATTATTAGCACTCTTAAGATTTTCTAAAAACTCTTTAAACTCTACTTCTTGAGCTTTAGCGGTGTTATAAAGTTCTGTAGCTTTTGCTGTGAAGTCTTGACTTTTAAGGGGATTTCTTATAGGGTTCTGCTCTGCCTTTGCGTCGGACAGTTGCTTAACTCCTAGCTCATAACTAGGGCGGTTAAGGTGCTCTTGTGGCATTGCCGATCCAAAGGCTAAATTTTTAGTTAAATCCCCCCTTTCAAAGTACATTGTCTTAAAGGCTAGTTCGTTCTGTCCTTTTTGCAACTACTCTACAACTACACAATGCCCGTTAATTGGCTATATCCTCTTTAGTGATAGGGGGCTGTTTATGTGCGCGCATCATCACGCCATTTCCCCCATGCCGTTTTAGTACAGCTTAATCTGCTTTTGATCAAGGTGGCTTTAGCCTTGTGGGTGTTTAAAACTGATAACTCAAATACGCCGTTACTGAGCGCCCGGGTCCGGGTTCCATGCCCGTAGGGGAAGTACCAATGCCTCTAAAATAATATTTCATGTTAAAGATATTATTGACCTGTAAACTACCCACAATTTTATGCCGTCCGCTTTGCCAAAAAGTCTGGCTTACTTGGATATTCCACAACCAATACCAAGGCAAAAGCCCCACGCTATTACACCCAAAGCTCACGCCACCGGTTTTAGCAGGATTTGTAGGAAAACAAACCGTTTCTGATTTAGCCTGATTGAGCACAGAAGAATAAGCGCGGCTATAAAAATAACTGCTAATCCCAATAGTCGTACCTTTATAGGTATACATCGCATCAAAGATAAACTGATCAGGACTGACATAGGGAAGTTTTTTACCTTTAATGCTAAAGGGGTGATTTACAATACCAATAAACCAGTTGGTATCATCTATTACATTATTTGTAACGACGGCATTAATGTAGGTGTAGGCTACATGGAATTGTAAGCCTCTAATAGGGGTGTAGTAAAGCTCTAACTCCACGCCCTGACTTCTAGCATTAACCGGCCCCGGACTATAACCCCCTGAATAGTAGCGCTGTGCAAAGGTAATAAAATAACTCGCATTAAAGCTAAGCAAGTCTTTATAACCGTAGCGCGAACCGGCTTCTATCCCATCAAAAATTTGGTTGTAATTGCTTGAATACAGAGCAATCATGCGGTTTTGTGGTGGGATAAAACTTCTGCGGTAGTTAAAATAAAATAACCAATTTTGCATAGGCTTATACCCAATGTTTACAGCTGGACTCCATTCATTAAAATCTCTTTTTCGAGTCTGCATTCGGGTGTAATCCGGTTTTTCTGGAACTTTTTGGTTGTAATTAACACGGGTGTAGCGCAACCCGGGCGTAAAAATCAATTTACCATTAAGAAACTCCATTTTATCGCTCACATAGGCTGCCTCGTAATTATTATTCATCTCTTCACTAGATTTTAAAAGAGGTGTGGGGGTGGGCATATTACACTTGCCATTGACTATATCTGAGTTTTGGCAAGTAGATTGTAAAGGGTGGAGTAAAATATCACTGGTCATAACACGCATACCCACTTTAATCATCTGTTTCATAGATTTTGTAACGACATTTAGGTTGACATTAGGTTCAATAGAGTTAACTAAAAAATGTCTGGCGTGATTAACAATAAAAAACCCAGCGTAATTGTCATTTGTATAAACCAGTCCCTTAGCCGGGTTGGTGTTGACATTTAAATAGTTTGAATCCATTTGAAAATCCCGACTCATGTCATGTCCCCAGTAAGTGAGGGTAAAATCCCCGCCTACTTTATCTGAATCTCCAAATAAAGTTTGATACACCGCACTCCAGCGGTTAGCATCCCCGCTTTTGGTGTTATTAGGGCGATTATTTTGGAAACGGTTTTGATCATAAGCAACTTGTCCTAAAGATCCCGGATCGGTTAAGAAATACTTGTAATATTGGTAGGAAACTGTGATTTTATTTGTCGCGTTGATTTGATAGAGCCCATCTAGTATGTAATTTTGAATGGTGGTGGGGCTATTGTATCTAAAGCCCTGCCCGGTGATGTAGTTAGCCTGCGCCATAACGCCTACATATTTGTTAAACATGCCCCCTGATTTTAAGTAGGTGTTATATAAAAAATTATTGCCCAGACTCTTATTAAGCGGCGTACTCGTAGGGGTGATAAAACCCCCATTTCTTGAACGCCCCCAATATGTTACCCTCTGGGCTATTTGGTTACTCCATTTTTCCGGGATAGGCTTAGTGATGATATTAATCACGCCTCCAAAGGCATTAGGCCCATATTGCACACTTTCACCCCCCTTAATCACACTGATGCGATCAACAGATTGAAAAGTAACCGGAAAGATAGAAATACCAATAAGCGCATAGGGCGCAACATAGATAGGAATACCATTAACTAAAACAAGTTCGGTATTGCTATGCCCTGGACTCCCGCCCCCAAAGCCTCTAATAGAAAAGCTAGGCATAGCCCCCACACCTGTAAAATTTCTAATATGAATACCGGGCACATTTTGTAAGGCCTGCTCGATGCTCATATTGGCCTCACGGGTGAGTTGTTTATTAGAGATCACCGTGCGGCTACCCAAATAATTTTTTACCCCATCGCTACGCCAGCTCTTAGGAGCGTCCTCATCTTGAATGGCCTCTGTAGTTTGTATTTTCTTGAGGGTTTTAGTTTTAATAGCCTGCGCGCTGCTAACTAGTAAAGAGCAGCCACAGAGAAATAGCGTTACTCTGCGCATACACACACCTTAGTAAAAAATGGGATTTAGGAAAATAGAGTTAAGGCACAAGCCTTAAGAAAGTTTAAGCACCAGCTTCTTTGATTATACTGCAAGATTTTTTAAGCTAAACTGAATTTTTCAGAATTATTAGAGCTGAGGTTTGGTCTTTATTTGCCAAATCATGCAAAGCCATTTTGGTAGAATTTTTCAAATTCAACTTTTCTCTTTAAGCTAAAAAAAGCCACTTTTTTATTCTTGTGAGCTTATTTTTAACATACTTTTTAACCTTAAAAATAAAGATTTTAATCTTAAAAATAAAAAGCTTAGCTAGGGTTTTTTTACTGATCATACAATCAAGTAAAGAGAGATCAAGGTGGTTATTTTGAAAGTGAGTTATAAGACTATCCATGAACTCCTTAGAGGGGTGAGTTATAAGAGCATGGGTCATAAACTTCTCAGAAGACATAGAAGCTAGAAGAAAAACACGCATCCATCGCTTAAAGCGAATCTCTGTTCCCCCCCCCCCTATAAACTTCCATGGCTTATGGCCTAAAAAATGCCACACCACAGGGGTTTGCATTTCAGAATAGTCGTTAAAAACATCTGCTACATAGTTATAAATACGGGGCAACTCTAAAATTTGCCCTTGGCAGGCAAAATTGATCACTTCTTGTTCAAAGGCAACAAGTTTAGACCCCTTTTCTTTAAAAATGGCAATCATATGGCCCTCTAAGCTATCCTCGCGCCACTTCTTAAGATTAGCCACAATAAAGCCAACATTAATACAACAACGAAAAAGCGTCTCCATATCTGCCCTAGAATTAGTATCTGATCCAGCACCTAAGTCTTTAGCGGTATTCCTATAATTCTCTTCTAAATATTCTACGCTCATATGCCAATTTTCCCTGACAGCTGCAAGATAATAAGGCTCTTCTGTATCAAAGGCAAAGTAAGCAGGGCTTATATCACGCTCAAAGAGAGTATCTACATCGCAGGCAATGATTTTGTCATACTCAGAAAAAAGAGAGCTTAAAAAAAAGCGGTAGAGAACTAGACTTGAAAAGCGTTTTAAAAGTCCAGGGCGCAAATAGGGGAGAAGAGGGGTGATATTTTGCTCAAAGAATTTTCCAAACCCTGATTGTTTCTGCCCTATATCATGGAAGATAAGCGCAGAAAAATCAGCAAAAGGGGCGGCAATTTTCACCAGTTCTTGTTGGTGGGAAAAATCCAGACCTTGTATTAGTAGGTGGATTTTATAAAATAGGGGTTCTCCCTCTCTTTCTTGTGCAGCGTGCATGAGTAGAGAATACATAGCCACTCCCCCAGCAACATAATAATTCAAATCAAAAGCCATCACGATAGGAATGGTGATCATTAAATTTCCTTTAAAAGGTGCTATTTTAACACAAACACGCTTTTACTAAAACCTTGCCTTGAAATTTAGTTAGCGGGCAGATAAAGGCCATTTCCTAGCTAGATTTTTAAACTTAGTGCTTTTGTGTTAGATTGCTTTTCTTTGTCCATATCTAGAATATTAAAACCTACTTAATCAAAGGCTTAATACCAGCTAGTCTTAAGCAAAGAGAACTAACAAGCGCCTTCAATCAAATTTATAATATTAAAAAGCAAGCTACTACCTAACTCCCCCATACTTTAAGGAAGTGGAGAAAAAATTATTATGCTAGCCGTGATCGAAGCTATAGAAGCTATTAGAAGCTGTCTTAAAAATGATAATAACCAGAATTTGCATTTTAGTGATGTTGAATTAATAGACACACTCAATAGCGCCCCAAATGCGTTAATCTTAGAGTTTAAACTACACAAACACCAAATCAGCCTAGAGATTAAAGACAACGAAGTAATTCTTGCAGGCAGTTTAATAGGTAGCGCAGTTGGGGCGGCTAAAGGTGTAGCTAAAGGACGGGGGGGACCTTGGGGCATGATAGCAGGCGGAGCAATAGGGGCATTTATAGGCGGGGGAGCAGATGCCGCGCTAACTAACTTTGTGCTAAATCGCAACCAAAACTTTAATGAGACAATTAAGCACGCCACACAAGAGGGATTATTAAGCGCTGTAGGTGATGTAGCCTTTATAGGCTTAGGTAAGGCAATTAGTAAAGTTGCAGATTTACCCAAAACTCTAGGTAGAGCTAGCGACTACTTACCCATAGTTGGCACACTTAAGCGGGCTATGAGTGGCAATGATAGAGCGGCGCAAAGACTTATCAATCAAGTTTATACACCCGAACAAGAAGCCGCTTTAAAAGAATTTGGGGAACAATTTGGAGGCGGGGTAAAACTACAAAACCCTAAAAGCCCACTAAGAGAAAAGATTATTAATAGTTTTGGGGAGGATAGCGGGGCATTAAAAGCCTTTGATAGTGCTTATAATATTCTAACACTTCCCAAACACTCAGAGAGACAAGAGGCCTTTATTAGAGCTATTAGGGCAGATGAGAGCGGTAACCTTTTAGCCTTTTTAACTGAAGCGGCAAATAGCAGTGTGCAGGCGCATAACACGCTAAAAAGTATTTTAAATAAAACTACAGCTAATTTAAAAGAACAACTTGAAAATCTCCAGCTAAATAAGGGCGATATTAAGGCAATCTTTGATGATTTAGAAAAGGGCACTAAAGAGAGTTATAACGATGCTGTAGAAAAAGCCATACCAGCCGTATTAACAAATGATATTAAAACCACTTTAAGCCCAGAATCTAAGAATGGAACTTCTCGGCCACCTCCAAGCCTCAAACTTTCCACAAACATAACACAAAAATCTAAAATTTTGTCAAAATATCGTGATGGTAGTTCTTAATGCACACTTTAGTTCTAGTGGTTGTTACGATAGTTCCAAATGATCTAAAGAGTAGTTCTGATATAATTCCCTTATAAGTCCCCATTGTGCTACCACCTAGTTTCCTATCGACTTCAAGCTAGTCCTTAGTAGATGCCCACTTGGTTCTTTTAGATTTTCTAGCAAGTTCTAAAATCTTTTTTGTTAGTTCTCTTAGTTTGACCTTAGTTCTTAGATGGTATTAACCCCAGTTCTTAGAGACTAAATATCCTAGAGCAGAATACTAGAAACAGCTGTTCTTGTATGCAAATAACAGCTAAGACTTTTTCCCCTATCAAGGAAAAATAATTGAAGATTTTTTTGCGTCTTTGGAGGGAAGAAACAACAGATCTCTAAAAATTTGGAGGCAAGCGCTCTAAAAAATTTACAACATTTCATTTCTTTTTACACAGGATTTTCAATCTCTTTGTTCTGAAAATTTCACAGCAGGGTTCTAAATTTTTTGCAACGGAGTTCTAAAGATTTTCACAACAGCGCTCTAAAAAATTTACAACAATCCCATGTGCTAGATGCCAAAAGCTTTTGCACACAACACCTCAAAATACCTCAAAAACACCTCAATGGGCAAAAACGCGTATACAGGGGCTTAAAGCCACAAAGTGATCTACCACTTTGTGTTATCCTGCACGCTCAAACACCACACTAAAAAACTTCCTCTATTTTCTCCTCCCTCTTATCTAAAATTTTTTCAAAAAATTCACGCTACAATTGAGCTAAAAGAGCAGGTGAAATAAGGGAAAGTTTTTGGATAGCAAGAT
>NZ_CABIKG010000002.1 GCF_902196125.1 Helicobacter suis | reverse complement strand
AAGAGATTACGCTTTGCTAAGCGCACAGATTGCAAAGAATTTTTCCACGATTTGAGAGAAGAATTTAGTTATCATGTCAACGCATATTTGCAAACCCCTGAGCACCTATACATCAACCAACCAAACCTAAAAATTTTAGACAATCTAAAAGAGCGTTTGCGCACCATCAGAGATGAGGAAAAACAAGCAGAAAAAGATTTTTCTAGCCAGCAAGAACACTACAACCAGCAAACTAAAAAGCTACTAGACATGGGTTATCAAGCTATAAAGCGCCAACACACAAGGCATCCAGAACAAAAAGAAGCTCTCAAGGCTTGGCAAGACTACACAGATGTGCTCTTTGAAAAACAAACCAGAGGCTTTACACTTTTGCAAAAAAAGCAGGCTATCTATGAGCAATACCAACACTTAGACAAACGCTACTTAGACAAAAAGACTTTGATGCATATCTCTGAGCTCAAAAGTCAAATAGAAATGCAGCGCACCACCCAAGAGAGAAACTTCATCAATCCTAACTTTTTAGATCACATCGCCCAAGCTCTCAAGCATCAAAAACCCACGCTAAAAAATCTCAAGCGCCACTTTGAAAAACTCAAGACTTTAGAGCACATTATCCCCCAGCTCAAAGAGGCCAGCTCCAGTGCTAAAGACAAACAACTAGCCATTATCCATAGCAACCAACAAGCACTGCTCAATATTGCCAATGAACGCCTAGCTTTTTTAGTGCAACGCTTCAATGCTCTCCAACAAGAAAAAGAAGATTTGGATCGTATCTGGAATGAATGGGCACAACAGCTCAAACAAGCCACAACTAAAAAAGAACAAGAAAACCTGTTACTTAACCAAGACTTGATCAAATGCAATCAGTCTCTGGCACGCACAAGCAAAAGCTTATTCTACATTGCCAGAGAAATCTTAAGTGCCAATCGCTTTTTAAACCACCATGCTAAAGATTTGCCACTCATCTTGTTAGATGCCAAACAACTCTTGCAAAAACTCAAAACAGAACGAAAAGAGCAAGAAGTTTTTGAGATCAATAGCACTCCTAAGCAAAACACTATGCTTAAACACCCACAAGAACAAACACAGAATGCTAACAACCAGCCACCAGCTCAAGAGGCGACTACGCTACAAGGATTAGCTACCACAAAGAACTCTCAAGAGCTGACAATGCAGATGTTGCACACGATGATGCAGATGACGCAAGAACAACAAAGAACAATCCAAACAATGGCTCAAGATATAGCAGAGCTCAGGCAACAACAGCAACACACCCAACATCAAGAGCTCCAAGACCAATCAGAACCAGAATTGAAACCATAGCAACTACCTGAACCTAGTGAAGTCTCAGTTACAAGAAAGGGCAAGGGTCGCTAAACTAGGGGACAAAAGTTAAATTTTGTGTTATACTTAGCCGTGATTTTAGTTTGAGACTTAGAGGTGGCCGAGAAGTTCCATTCTTATGGGAATTATATTTTTTCTTGAGATTAAAAGGGGGGTCGGCAAAGACACAATCAATGCTATTGTTAGGAATCTTTTTAAATAGTTCTAAACAATCTCCATGCAAGATTTGATTTAAAGGCAACCTCATTTAAAGTTCTCTTGCACGAACACTTTAAAGCGTTCTAACTCGTCTGCTCTAAAGGTAAAAACTTCTTGGTAAGCTTCTACCATGCGTTTTAGATCCTGCTTTCTGACATACCAACCAATGCCATCTATAAAACCTACAAACTTAGCCTTAGGATAATATTTTCTAATAAGATGCGAGATGGCTAGCTCTGTTTTTGCCTTATCACCTTGTCCACTACTTGTGGTACTTAAAAATGAGGATTCAATGATAATTTGTGGGTTTTCTTTATTAGGGATTATAAAATCCATGGTACGTTTTTTAAGTCCTTCATGTGCGCTTAAAAGGGGCAAATCCCCGCTTTCAAAAGAGATTTTACAGGCCTTTAAAATTTCTTTAATCGCCATTTCAGGATTATCAGCCATAGAGCCACTATAAGAGCCTTTTTGTCTGTAACGGATTAGAGTATCTAGCATAGCATGGGGTTCAAAGTTTATTTTGAGTAAGTTAAGCTTGTTAGGTTCAAAAAGGGGCAGGGTTTTAGCTAGAAAGGGGTTAGAAGAGCCTTTGAAGAATAGATTAATAAGTCCACGGGCAAAGCCCTTATTATCTCTAATGAGATTTTTTATCTTGATATTACCCCACTCTTTAATCTCTCCTTCATTTTTTGCATCTTCCCACTCCTCTAGCAATAAAAGCTTAGATAATTCTCTATCTTTTGCGATCCTTGCTATTGTGAGAATGCGCTTATAAAACAAATTTCTCTCTATCACAATTTGGTACTTATCCATTCTCACCCTTAAATCTTGCATATTTATAGGCGCAATATTAAGATTTGGCACGCAAAACTTGCAAGATCAACACCCCCACTAAACAACTCCCTAGCCCTAAAAGATAGGGTTTGGGCATGAAAACATGGGTGTGTAAGAGATAAAAGAGAATAAAGAGAAATAGCGCATATGCTCCCAGTTTTAAAAACCCAAAAGAAGTCTTTAACCCTAAAATAAAGGCTGAAAACTTGGGAGGAATTTCAGATGCATTTTTTAACCTAGTTTCAAGTTGTCTATAGCCGGCTAGCAAAACACCTAAAAAACCTAAAAAGCTAGCCTCAAAATTAATAGCCCCGCTCATTCCCCATTTTAAAGCTATTAGAGTTGTTAGTAAGGCGTTATAAAGTAAAAGTAACAGAGCACATTTAAAAGAACACATTAGACTTTATGCTGTTGGTATTTTGGATCGCTAGCTAAACTATCTAGCTCTGCTTTGGCTTGTTTATAGGCTCTATACACATTTAAAATAGCCCCGCCCACTCCCCAAAAAACCCCTAACCAAAAGAGCCAAGAGATTTTAGTAAGCCTAACAAGAGCATAGCCAATACCAACCCCTAGTAAAAGCGCAACCACAATAGAAATACCCAAACTCAAAGCATTTGCCCCCTCTACAACGGGTTTAAATTTAGGATCAGACTTTATGGGCGATTTCATAAAAACTCTCCTGAGCTCTGCTTAGACATGCTTCTAAAATAGAAGAGTCCATAGGCGTACAAATAAAGCTAGTTTCAAAGGCTGAGGCGGGTAAATACACCCCTTTTTCTAACATCTTTTGGTGGAAGGTAGCGTATAGGGCGGTATTTGATTGTTGGGCGTCTTCAAAGTTTTGCACCTCTTTATCTGTAAAGAAAAACCCAAACATGCTCCCTCTGACACATGTCTGCAAGGCTAAATCACAAGAGGCCGCAGCTGCTTTAAGCCCCTGAGTAAACTGTGTGGCAAGTGCTTCTAAGCGAGAATAAAGTTTAAGATCATGCTGGATTTTTTCTAAGGCCATAATACCGGCTGCTACGGCTACTGGATTACCACTAAGCGTACCCGCCTGATAAACCCCCCCAATGGGAGCTAGCATGTCCATGATTTCTGCGCGCCCTCCAAAGCAAGCCAGAGGCAAGCCCCCCCCAATGACCTTACCAAAGGTTACTAGATCGGGTATAAGGTGGTGATAACTTTGTGATCCGCTAGCAGATGCCCTAAAACCACTCATCACCTCATCAAAAATTAGCACCGCCCCCTTAGCTTGGCAAAGATGCTGTAATTCTTGTAAAAATTCTAACTTAGCTGGCACTAACCCCATATTACCCGCAATGGGTTCAATGATGACACAGCCAATATCTCCTTCTTCAAAACAAGCTTTAAGAGAGGCCACATCGTTATAGCGAGCCACTAAAGTGTGTTTACTAAAATCCTCTGGTACTCCCAAAGAAGATGGATGGCCAAAAGTAGCACAGCCACTTCCTGCGCTTACTAGCAAGCTATCACTATGGCCGTGATAGCACCCCTCAAATTTAAGAATATCATCTTTACCGCTAAAGGCTCTAGCTAGGCGGATAGCACTCATTGTAGCTTCTGTACCACTACTTACTAAGCGCACTTTTTCCACACCCTCATAACTCAACACGATTTTTTTAGCTAAAGTGGTTTCTAATTCGGTGGGTGCGCCAAAACTTAGGCCTCTTTGTAAAGTAGTGATAACTTGTGCCTGAATATCAGAATCAGCATGCCCAAAGAGCAAAGGACCCCAGCTTTGTACAAAATCTACATAGGTGTTTCCATCTACATCAAAGAGTGCATACCCTTTGCCCTTAAAAATAAAGGGGGGAGTCCCCCCCACACTTTTAAAAGCCCGTACAGGCGAATTAACCCCCCCCACAATCACTTGTTTAGCCTCATTAAAATCGTTGATACTGTGTAAGAGCGGGTGTTCCAACTCTTTTTTTGCCATTGTGTTACTCTTTAAGAGCGGCTTTGAAAGTGATCTCTACTTGAGACCATGTGAGTTTTTCATGCTGGGCATGGCACTGCGCGGCTAATTTAGCAAACTCATTTTGTAAGCCAAATTCTAAAATATCTAATACACCGGTAGCTACCAGTTCTTTATTGACAATGTGATAACTCATGGGTACTTTTACACTTTTGCCATTCATGCGCACGCTAGCTAAAATACTGCCCTGCCCATCACCTGCTACCACATTTCTAAAAATGACTTTCAGAGTTTTATCTTTGAATAGATCAAAAAATGCCTCTTTAACATTTTTAGTTTTAACCGGATCGTTTAAATTGACATGGGAAACATCAATCGTAGCGCTTGCCTTATCTAGCATGTGCGCAATGCTAGAAGTGTCCTTACCAAAGCGGTAAGCTACATGATCAAAACTCCCATTTACCCCTACCTTTTTGGCAGTCTTAAAAGCTGTAAATCCCATGCTAACCTTAGTGGTATCAATGCTAGTTGCATGGACTAGCCCACATGCTAATAAGACGCCTAATGCCATTTTTTTCACAATAACTCCTTATAATCTAGTCGTATTATCATAACATGAAAACAAGTTTTTTGTATTAGCTTGGTTTTGACAACACCTAGGGGTTTATGCAAATGTACAATATCAGGTTTAAATGCGTTTAGATCAATATTTGGTTGAAAAAGGGCTGGTTAAGAGCCGGACATGTGCTAAAGCATTAATTTTAGAGGGGAAGGTTAGCACTAATGGCCATGTTCTTAATAAGCCTAGTTTAGAAGTTAAAGGAGAGTTATTAGAAAGTTTAGAGCAAAATCTCACTCTTATACCTAGGCGTTTTATTAGCCGTGCAGGCCAAAAGCTTTGGCATTATTTAGAAAAATACCCCATTGATTGCTATAACAAAGTTATCTTAGATGTGGGTTCTAGCACGGGCGGGTTTGCACAAGTGCTTTTAGAAAAAGGGGCAATGCGGGTTGTGTGTATAGATGTGGGCAAAGACCAGTTAGATCCAATTCTTAGAACCCACCCCCAAATTGAGTTACACGAAAAGTGTGATATCCGCCATTTTAAAACCAGTACAACCCACGATTTATTAACCTGTGATGTGAGTTTTATTTCTTTGCATTTGCTTTTAAAAACTCTTCTACCCTTAAGCCGGCGCTATCTCTTGCTTTTTAAACCCCAATTTGAAGTGGGGCGTTTTGTTAAGCGCAATAAAAAAGGGGTGGTTATGGATTTAAACGCTACAAGGCAGTGTTTAGAAAACTTTATAAGAGAAGTACAAGCCTATGGTTTAAAAGTGGTGCGGATAGAAGAATCAAGCCTTAAGGGTAAAGAGGGCAATGTGGAGTTTTTTATTGATCTACATAGGGGCTTATCACTTTCACTTCCCTAAACCTCTCTTTTACCCTCACCAGGCACACTTTGCCACACTTGCCACACAATCTATTAAAGAGTTTGTAGTCTAATCCTGTGTGTACTTGAAATAGTGCTCTTTGGTCTTTTTAGAGTATTGGATATGGGTTTGAATCTTTCTAGTATAAGGCATTGAGTTCCTCTGTATCTCTCTGTATGTATTCCTTAGTGAGACCAAGATGTTTGATCAGAAGTTTTGATCAAGAAAAGTTGATCAAAAAGTTACATTTCGCTAAGAATGGTTAAAATATGTTAGAATAGGCAAAAAGAGAGGTGTATATGCAAAGTTCACGATCTGGCAAAAGCAGAGGCAATAAAGCCCATTTAAACGAACCAGCGGATATGCAAGAAATTTATCAAAGTTTAGAATCAGGAAAAAATAGGGTTCAGGCTAAATTGCTTTCACCTAAACAAATGCTTTTAGAATTAGAGGAGGGGGATTTTAACACCAAAGAAGCATGGTTTGTCAAAGACGATCAAGATCAAAAGTATGTTGTGATTCCAGAATCCTTACTCCAATACATCGTACGGATGATTCAAAAAGCCTATGAGGATAAAGTTATCGTAGAGTTAGAACGAGACATGGCCACACTCACCCCTATAGACTTTGCAGATGCGATGGCGGTGGTCTTTAAAAAATTGGAGGCTATGCGTGGAAGCGATGGGAGTTTGCCTAAAATCAGTTCTTTAGACCTTGTCAAGCAAGTTAAAAGACAGCACCCTAATCTTTTCTTTAATCTTCCAGAGTTTTTGGAGAGCAAAAGACAAGAGCTAGATTTGGATAACTTGCAAATCCCTTTTTAGTATGCAGACTCTAGACTTCCAAAAATTTGCCTCCTATTCTAAACCCGGACCCAGATACACCAGCTACCCAACCGCTGTAGAATTTGGCCCCCATTTTCAAGAAATAGATTTGATCCAAGCCTTTAAAAGAAGCGATCCTAAAATCCCTTTATCTTTATATTTCCATTTGCCTTTTTGTAAGAGTGCTTGTTATTTTTGCGCCTGTAGTGTGATCTACACCAGTAGCCAAGCCAAAAAAGAGCGCTACATCACCTATTTACAAAAAGAGTTAGATTTATTAAAACAGTATTTAGACACAAAAAGAGAGGTGGTGCAACTGCACTTTGGCGGGGGGACTCCCACTTTTTTTAATGCTACACAATTAGAGATCATCATTAAAAGTATTTATAGCCTCTTTTCTCGTTTTTCTTCTCAGGCTGAGCTAAGCTGTGAGATCGATCCTAGACACTTTACCTTTGAACAGATGCAGGTACTTAAAAATCAAGGGTTTAATCGCTTGAGTTTTGGTATCCAAGATTTTGATCCGGTGGTACAAAGGGCAGTTAATCGCTTACAAAGCTTTGAGTTAGTACAAGAAAAAGTGGAGTGGGCTAGGGATTGTGCTATCCATTCTATTAATTTTGATCTCATCTATGGCTTGCCTTTCCAAAGCCCTCAGAGTTTTGAGCAAACCCTTTTAAAGGTGCTTAAGCTTGATCCTGATCGCCTCGCGGTGTTTAATTACGCCCATGTCCCTTGGATTAAGCACACCATGAGAATTAATCCTCAAACCTTGCCTTCGCCGGAGCAAAAATTGCAACTCTTGCAGTTTTTAATCGCCTTTTTAAAAGATCATGGCTATGAGATGATTGGAATGGATCATTTTGCTAAAAAAGACAATGAGCTTTATCAAGCCTTGCAAAATAAAGAGCTAAGGCGCAATTTTCAAGGCTATACCACCCAGAGATTTTCTCAGACAATAGGGGTAGGGGTTACTAGTATTGGCGAGGGGCTAGATTATTACACCCAGAATTTTAAAGACTTAAAGCGCTATGAGCAAGCCATAGATAGCGGGCATTTGCCGGTAGAGAGGGGAATAGTTCTTAGTTTTGAAGATCGCTTGCGTAAAGAGGTGATCATGCATTTGATGAATAATTTAGAAATTGATTTTGCAAGCATTGAAAGAGCATTTAACATTGATTTTAAAGTACATTTTAAAGAAGCGCTAGAGATGCTTAAGCCTTATGAACAAGAAGGGCTACTCACTCTAAGTAATAAGGGGCTTAAAACCAGCGCCACAGGGGCTATGTTGGTGCGCAATATCGCTATGGCCTTTGATAGCTACTATAAAACCCACCAAGGAGAGAAGCGTTTTAGCCAAACCCTCTAATAGCTTTAATGCCCTTTGGCAGGAGTTAGAAAGCAGTACAAATGCCTGTGTTAAATGCGCTAAATGCATACCAACTTGTACGATTTATCGTATCCATAAAGATGAGATCACCTCCCCGCGCGGGTTTTTAGACTTAATAACACAGGTTAAACAAGAGAGCCTAGAGCTAGACAACTCGCTTAAAAAAATCTTTGAAACCTGCTTTTTATGCACCACCTGCGTACAAGTCTGCCCCTTACATTTGCCCATAGATGCCATGATAGAGAGAATCCGCCACATGAGTACACAACAACACGGTATTAGCTGGCATAAGAAGTTTTATTTTTATCTGCTAAAACACCCTAAGCTTATGGATATTGTTTTTTCTCTCTGTGATGTGCTTGCACCCTGCGTATTTAAAAAAGAGGGGGATAAACTCAAATGGCGCTTTAAAGGTTCTAAAGCTTGGCAAAAACGGGTGATCTTTCCCTTTTCTAAAAAAAGCTTTTTACAAACCTACAAAGGTCTCATCACCCCTCAAGACCCTTTAGATAAAAGCGCCCCCCTTAGAAAAGTGGGTATTTTTATCGGTTGTTTGAGTAATTACAATTATATAGAGGTGGGTAAAAGCCTACTTTCTTTACTAGATAAACTTAATATCAGCGCTTTAATCCCTGAACAGTTTTGTTGTGGAGCGCCGGCATATTTTACAGGGGATTTAGACACGGCCTATTTTTTAGCACAAAAGAATATAGATTCACTTTTTGCCATTTCTTCTGAAGTGGAGGCGATTTTAGTTCCAGAGGCTACTTGTATAGGCATGCTTAAAAAAGATTATTTACATATCTTAGAAAGTCTAAGCGATACAACAGAACGCACACTTTGGCTAGAAAAATTTAAAGTTATAGAGGATAAATTACAATTAGCCTCTGCTTTCTTAGCTAACTCTACCCCGCTTAAAAATTATTTGCAAGAACGCCCACAAATTCCCCTCACTCTAACCTATCACGATCCTTGCCATGCTAAAAAAGTTTTAGGGGTCTTTAAAGAACCCCGCGCGTTGTTGCAGATCAACCACTCTTTAATTGAAATGCAAGAGAGCGATCGTTGTTGCGGGTTTGGGGGAGTGAGCATGCAAAGCGAACATTATGACTTGGTTTTAAAAGCAGGAGCGCCTAAGGCTTTAGATATTGCTAATACTAAGGCGCAGGTGGTGAGTGCGGAGTGTTCGGCCTGTAGAATGCAGATTAATAACTCTTTAGCCCAGATTAAATCGCCTATACAATTTTTACACCCTATAGAGCTTTTAGACCATGCACTCACAGATCGCAATTTTTCTTTTTTTAAAAACAAATCTTAAAAAAATTATGCTAGAATATCGTCAAAATACTTAATATAAAGAAGAGGATGACATGAAGAGAAAATTTTATGCCTTTTTATCAAGTGCCATGGTACTTGGCGTAACAGGCCTGCAAGCCGAAAGGAATGCGTGGTATGTGGGAGCAAGTTACGAAGTAGGGCAGGTTGGAGAAACAGTAAGAAACCCCAAACCGGGAGAGGGTGATTGTCCGGCAGGGGGAGCGAACGGTTGTAATTTTAGCAGGCTACCTTCTGGTCATTATAGCCTTTTAGCTGTAATGCAAGGACTTGGTATTAGTGTGGGGTATAAACAGTTCTTTGGTAAAAAGAAATGGTTTGGTCTGCGCTACTATGGCTTTATGGATTATGGGCACTCTGTTTTTGGGGCTAATGAGCTAGTACCCGGCAAAGGCACTTTTGCTAATCTCTCTGATATGTTCACCTATGGCGGTGGCATTGATACACTCTATGATGTGATCAATAAAAACGATGTAACCTTTGGGTTCTTTTTAGGGGCAGCCATTGCGGGTAACTCTTGGGGTAACACCACAGGCGGACCGCTTCTTGCTATTGCTTATCCAGCCAATTCTGAACAAGCCCTAGACCCCGCTATTTTCCAATTTCTCTTTAATCTAGGTATGCGCACCACGATTGGCAAACACCAAGAATTTGACTTTGGGATTAAAATCCCCACCATTAACGATTATTACTTCAACAAAAAAGGTCTCTCTTTTACCTACCGCAGACAATATAGCTTGTATGTAGGGTATCGATACAACTTCTAAATGTTAAAATGCCCCTAAAGCGGGGGCTTTCTTAGCGGGGGCTTTCTTATGGATCAACAAAACACGCAAGCAGGCTTTGCAAGCCATCTTAAACACAGCACTTAAAGAAATCAGAGAGGTTTTAGCTTCTAGTTTGAATGCGGATTTACAAGTAGCTATCAAGCAGGAGAGGGCTAAGCTTGAAAAAGAATTTAATGCCCGCCTGAAAGATCAAAAGATTATCAACCAGCGCAAGCTTCAGATCAGTCAAACTAGGAAAAACTAGAAACAAATTACTACCCTCAAGCAGGCTTTAGAACAAAAAGATAAGCCGGTAATCACTCCCCAAGAGGCGTTGAAAAACAACCAACCGGAGAAGAGGGGCGATATTTTGGCTTTAGAGGAGAAAATTGCCCAGCTAGAAAAGATCTAAGGTACAAAACTACCGCATAGAAGGTCAGCGTAATTTGATTTTAAGCTACCAAGAGCAATATGAGGATAGCTCTTTGCCAAAGAAGAGGGCGAGCAAGCAGATTTAAGCACAGAGGAAGAGCCCCCTAAGGGGTAGGGACGATAAAGATGCTTTCTTGTTGTACAAAAATTTTTGGATCGTCTGTGCTATAGGCCTTAATCACGATGGGTAAAATCTCTTTTTTAGAGTGGGTAACATCGTGTTTTTCATAGGATTCTTTAGCCAGTTTAAGGGGCATGCGCAAAATCACAACTACCTTTAACTTGCCCTGTGGCGCGATAGAAAGCGTGTTTTTAGGCCGTAAAATGCTAATATCAGGGTCATCTACATTAAAAGTATATTCATGGGCTTTATTACTGGTGTTTTCAAATAAAAAGATATAACTATTATCTACAAAGCCATTTTTAACACTGTAGAGTTGCCCGCCATGTGTGATATTTAAAAGCATGGTAGATTTTCTAAGCGTACCGATAATAAGCGCACCTATCACCACAAGCAACACCCCCAAATAAGCCCAAGTTTTAAGCCGCCATAATTTAACTTTGCTATGTGTAGCAGTGGCATTAGTTGAAGACCAGTTAATTAGGCTAGGTTTATTGAGTTTACCCATTGTAATGGTGCAGGCATCTACGCATTCTAAGCAGTTAATACACTCTAATTGCATGCCCTTTCTAATATCAATATGAGTAGGGCAAACTAAAACGCAGTGGTTACAACTCACGCATTCATTAGCTTTATCTCGTTTTTGTGGGAGGGTGGGGATTTTAACATCATTTGCATCATAAATAGCCCCGCCTCTTTGGGTATCATAAATAGGGTTTAAAGTATCATCATCAAAGAGTACGCTTTGTACCCGCGCATAGGGGCAAAGATAGATACAAAAATGTTCTTTGGCTACCACAATATCAAAAAACACAACCGCACTTAAAGTTAACCAGATTGTTAAAAGTAAGGGGTGGTGGCTAGGGTGGGCTAAATGGTTAAAAAACTCTAATGGCGGGACAAAATAAAAAAGCAGCACGGCCATAGACATTAAAGGCACGGGAGCAAATAAAAAAAGCCCGGCGATTTTTTTAAGGCGATTAGCCGCTGTGGGGGGAGTGGGGCGCTGTTTGTTAGCAATCTTAGCATGCAAGCCTAAAATCTTAGTTTCAATTAGATCGCGATGAATCACTCTAAAAATAGTCTGCGGACAACCCCAACCACACCAGACTCGCCCAAGCATTGTGGTCATGAAAAAGATAAAAATAAAAAGAAAGATCACTAAAAAGGGGAGAAGATACATTTCTTGGGTGTTATAAATCTTGCCAAGTAGGTGGAGTTGCCCACGCTCAAAGGAAATTAAAAAGATCTGCCCATCTCCTATATGCAAGAAAGGAATGATCATAGGAATAAGGGCAATGGCAACATAAACAAAGTAGCGTTTGAGGCGGAAGGACTGATGAAAATAGGTGTTTTTATCGGTGCGGCCTTGCGTATCCATAGATAGAAAATCCTTTTAAGGTGATTAGCCATACTATCAAATTTTAATTAAGTGTGTTTAAATAGGGGTTATGCTCAATTATTGGCTAAAAATGTAAAATAGATTGGTAGAATCCCGCGTTTTTAGATGCACGCTAATTCTAAGCAAAGGAAAACCAAGTGCAAAAAATACTTGTGATTTCAGGGCATCCTAATTTAAAAATATCTAAGGTAACCAAAATCATTTTAGAGAAAATGGCCAAAACACTACCTAATACGGATTTTCTCTATTTAGATCAAACTTATCCAGATTATCAAATTGATGTAGCGCGCGAATATGCCCGTTTGGTGCGCTATGATGTGATTATTTTACAATTTCCATTATTCTGGCACAGCGCCCCCTCCCTACTCAAGCGCTACATTGATGATCTTTTATTTTATAACTTTGCAACTGATTCTAAAGGTGGCAAACTTAAAGGAAAAAAATTGATGTTATCAGTTACAGCTGCAAGACATCAAGATATTTATCAGGAAAGCGGTTATGCAAAGTGTACGCTGGATCAATGTTTATACTGCTTTGATATTATAGCACGCGATGCGCGGATGGAAAAATTGCCCAATGTTTATACTTGTAAAATTGGTTATCTTGCCCACGCTGATAAAGAGACAACTAAAGTAGAAGCTTTAGCTGATTTGCATGTGAGAAAAGTAAAAGAAATTTTAGAAACAAGCCAAAATACTACCAAATAAGATTAATTAGAACTTATTACAAAGAGAAAACCCATGCAAAAAATACTTATAATTTCAGGACACCCAAATTTAAAAGAATCAGAGGCTAACCGCATTATTTTAGAGAAAATGGCCAAAACACTCCCCAATGCTGATTTTCTCTATTTAGATCAAACTTATCCAGATTATCAGATTGATGTAGCACGCGAATATGCGCGTTTAGTGCGCTATGATGTGATTATTCTACAATTTCCATTATTTTGGTATAGCGTGCCTTCTCTACTCAAGCGCTATATTGATGATCTTTTCTTTTATGGTTTTGCAATTGGTTCTAAAGGGAATAAATTTATTTGATGTCATGGCGCGCACCGCCCAAATGGAAAAGTTGCCCAATGTTTATACCTGTAAAATTGGCTATCTTGCCCACGCTGATAAAGAAACAACTAAAGTACAAGCTCTAGCTGATTTACATGTAAAAAAAGTAAAAGAAATTTTAGAAACAGGTAAAACTGCGGGGTAAAACCGCATTAACACTTAAAGCAGCGAGCTATTTTGCTGGAGCTATGCTATCAATTGCACTTAAAGCATTAAGACTTTTTGGATAGCCAATGTAGGGAATGAGTGCAGTTATGACACCTATTAGTTTCTTTCTATCATTACCTGCGCTAATGTTTCCATTGACATGGCCTTTAAGCTGCGCGTCTGCTCCCCCTAAAGAAGCCAGATACACAAAGGTTAAAAGCTCTCTAAAGGGCAGGGCTAAACCCTCTCTAGTGTAGTAGTCCCCAAAACAATTTTCTGATAAAAACCGGCGGATATGTTGCTCGTCTTTAGGGGCTGCAGCGTTGTGCTTATCAATCATCTCCCCAAAGAATTTTCTTTGGATAGCTAGACCTTTTTCTTGCCTTTGATCTCTAGCCACACCTTTTTGTGCCTCTAAGGGGAGTTTAAAGCCGTGCGCGCGTAAAATCGTGTTTGTGGCCTCTAAAAAGTCATACACCCGTCCAAACCCCACATAGGGCACTGCTTGATATAAAATTTCTTTGATCGCAATAGGGTTAACATGGTTTTTAAGGGCTATCCCAAGCATGTTTTTATACTCACCAAGTGCTGGGATAGCTATTAAAGAGGCTAGAACTAGTTGCATATATTCTTGAGTACTTAAACCGGATTGTACAAGAGCCTCACCTAAAGAAAAATTTAAATACGCATTCACAAAATCTGGATCACTCTGGCTTAAGGGCAAAGACGCATCTTTAAAGAGGGTATCAAAATGATGTTGTGCTATCTTGGTTAAATGTGGTGTGTGGTTTTTATTGTGTACAGAGGCCATTGCTTTCATATATTCCGCATCGCTAACTTTCTCCCCCCAGATTACATTCACTCCATCTTTAACTCCAGTTAAAGCAATGTGGGATCCACCAGAATCTAGTCCTGCTCCATGCCAGTGCTTAACACCCGGGGGGCAAGAGATCACATCTCCTTCATGCGCAACACTTACTTTTCCATCTTGCGTGCCCGTATAAATCACCCCTTTGGTTACAATAAGAGTTTGGCCTGCTGGGTGGGTATGCCATGCACTTCTAGCCTTTGGTTCAAAGGAGACTAAACCCCCTCCAAAATGACGCCATTTCTCAGACTTAAATAAAATCTGTACATGTACAACACCGCTAAACTTAGAACTATCCCCCTCAAAACCCCCCAATTGCCCCTTGTGCGTAATTTCTTGTCCTTCCATGTGTTTTCCTTTCAAGTGTTTAGGTGCTCCGGGCAATAAAGCCACACAAATAGCTAGCCATAAAGTTAGCCGTGAAAGATTGATCATCAAAAACCTTTAAATTAAAATTACTAAATCGCTCACTCTAGCGCAATGTCTCTTAAAAGGCTATAAATACTTTAGAGGTTTATAAATAGCTGTAGTAGCAGGTGGTTTTTAGGTCCTCTTAGCTACAATTAAAAGCCATAGTCTGCTCTTAAAGGATTTTTATGCCAATTCCTAACGCCTTTGCTCTTATCCCTTTCTTAGTTTTCATTAGCATTTATTTAGGCACTGGTCTTTATTTAGAATTAAGCGGTGTGAAAATGGGTTTTTACCAACTCCCAGGACCCGTAGCTGCAGGAGTGGGCGTAGCCACAGCTTTTTTACTCTTTAAAAGCGATCTAAATAAAAAATTTGATGATTTTTTAGCCGGGTGTGGGGATAAGAATATCATGACTATGTGTACAATTTATTTACTAGCTGGGGCGTTTGCTGTGGTGAGTAAGGCAATGGGGGGGGTTGAGGCTAGTGTGAATTTTGGGCTTAGTTATATCCCCGCGCAGTATTTAGCCGCTGGGGTTTTTGTTATCGCTGCTTTTATTTCTTTGGCTATTGGCACAAGTGTGGGTTCTATTGTCTCTTTAGGGCCTATAGCTGTAGGATTAGCCCAGCAAAGCCATTTGTCTATGCCATTAGTGTTAGCAGCCCTTATGGGGGGGGCGATGTTTGGGGATAATTTATCTATTATTTCAGATACCACTATTGCTAGCACCCGTACCCAAGATGTGGCCATGCAGGATAAATTTAAAATCAATCTTTATATTGCCCTGCCGGCTAGTATTTTAACTGTGATTTTGCTTTTAATCTGGGGACGGCCTGAAAATATCGCCCCGATTCAAATCCATGATTATTCCTTAATTAAAACCTTGCCCTATGTTTTTGTTTTAACCCTAGCGCTTTTAGGAGTGAATGTGTTTTTAGTACTCTTTAGCGGAATTCTTTTATCTGGGGCTATCGGGCTTTATTATGGTAACTTCACCCTTTTAAGTTTTGGTAAGGAAGTTTATAGCGGTTTTACTAGCATGCAAGAAATTTTTCTACTCTCTATGCTTACCGGCGGGATTGCCTTTATGGTCGCGCGTGAAGGGGGCATTGCATGGGTTATTGCTAAAATTGAAACCCTCATTGTTGGCCAAAAAAGCGCCAAAATAGGCATTGCAAGTTTGGTTAGTTTAGTGGATTTAGCGGTTGCTAATAACACGGTGGCTATTGTGATTGTCGGGGAGATTAGCCGTAAAATCAGTTTAAAATTTGGGGTGGATCGACGCGAAAGCGCGGTGATCTTAGATATTTTTTCTTGTGTCTTTCAGGGTTTAATCCCCTATGGCGCGCAGATGTTAATTCTTCTAGGTTTTGCTAAGGATAGCGTGAGTTTTTTAGATGTGGTTGTTTTTCTCTGGTATCAAGGGCTTTTAGGGCTTTTTACTTTGATCTATATTTTTTCTAGCACCTATAGCGGTGCTATTTTAAAAAGCTTAGAAAAACGACAAGTTGCTAATCTGTAGCTTTGCTCTCTTGTACTTTTGGAGTGCCCCGATATTCATAAAGAAAGGGCACACCTTTAACAAGTTTTGTAGCTAAAATGCTTTTAGTAACCTTTTGTACTTCTTGAACCTTTTGATCGGATACATCTGTAGGGTTGTGGAAAGCAGAGGCATAGACTTTATTTAAAATATCAATTTTGCCTTGCGTGTTTCTAGCCCGTTTGATCTCTTTAAGAATAACCGCTGCTTTAAGATTAGACTCACTACCTAAAAATCCCACTAAAACCATGTGTACATTGGCTTCTTTAAGGCGTTCTTGGATATGGCCTAATTCGTTGCGGCAATGAGGGCACATAGGGTCTGAAATGATATAAAGGTCTTTACGAACCCCTTTATTACTAGAGGGTAGATTGATCACATAATCCTTAGGGACTGCATCAAACATGGCATTAAGCGATTCGCTATTTTGCTGTTTAAAATTATGGCTTTGGGTTTGGTGGTAGATGGATTGGACTAAATCTGTATCCTTATTGCTCGTGCTAAAAAAGATATTGGTAATGCCTATTACAAGATCGCTATTTTTATTAACTAGCAAGGGGATATGATATTGCGTATCTGGATCTTCTACCACCACTATCTGAAAATCTTTATTGGCTTTTAAAGGTTTAACCTCTAGTACATTGACTTTCTTATGGATTTGCTTATCAATTAAACGAATCACATTACTACCCACCTCACTTGCTCCAGCAAATCCAGCACACAACGCCAACACACAACAAAACCCGCGCATGAAACTTCCTTGTATAAAAATATAAAAACTTCTATTCATTGTAACACTAAATGATTAATAATAAGCCCAAAGAAAAAACGCCTGTTAAAATCCATGCGCTATAATGCTAGCATGTTAGATTGGCTAGCCTACATGAGCGATCAAAATGTAGAGGGGTTTTTACTCTTATTTTTGCGTTTAAGTGGGGTGATCGCGCTTTTCCCTTTCTTTGATAATAATCTTATTCCTATATCTGTAAGGGGGGCTCTTAGTTTTTTTCTAACCCTTGTGTTTTATCCCACCTTATCCCACCCCCCACTATACACCACAGCAGAAACTTTTTTAATTGCTTGCTGTGCGGAGTTTTTATTAGGGCTATGTGCTTCATTCTTTTTACAAGTGGTTTTCCACGCCATTGCTTTTGCTACAGATACGATTAGTTTTTCTATGGGTTTAACTATGGCTAGCGCTTATGATCCTATCTCAGGGGCTCAAAAGGCCATTGTAGGGCAGGTTGTTTTGCTTTTAGCCATTTTAACGATGCTACAAACCTCCATGCACCATTTAATCATTTTATGGATACAGCATAGTTTAGAAAAAATTCCCTTAGGGGGATTTATTTTTACAAACCACATCGCACAAGCTAGCATGCAAGCACTAGGGCATTTATTCATGGTAGGTTTTAGCATGGCCTTTCCCATTCTAGCTATTATCATGTTTGGTGATATTGTCTTTGGCATGATCATGAAAACCCACCCCCAATTTAATCTCTTAGCGATTGGGTTTCCACTTAAAATTGCCATTGCTCTATTAGGGCTTATTTTAATCATGGCCTCTATTATGCATCGCTTTAAAGAGCAATTATTACAGGCATTGCATGTACTCATAACTCTCTTTTAAAGGAATACAAATGAATCTTATTAGTTTTCAAGAAGCCCTAGATTTGGGGTTAAATCTCCCTTTAATGCCTTTGCAAACTAAGCCCATCGCTTTAAATAAAGCACAGGGGCGTATTTTAGCGCAGGATATTTACGCACACGATCCTTTACCTAAAGTCAGCAATGCGGCTATGGATGGTTTTGGATTGCGCTTAGAGGATTTAGAAAAATCCTTACCCATTGCCCATACCATTTATGCGGGCATGGATATAACAGCCTTAGAATTACCCCCCCACACTTGCGTTAAAATCATGACAGGAGCCCCTATCCCTAAAGGTGTAGAATTAGTCGTGCCTTTTGAAAACATGCAAAGTTTTACAAACACCCACGCCCACGCCCCACAAGGTTTTAAAAAAGGGGATAATATCCGCTTTGAGGGTGAAAATATCAAAAGTGGGGATTTAATTTTAACAAAGGGCATGTGTTTATCAACCGGGCATATTGCTTTATTAGCCTCGCAGGGGATTGGTTCTGTGCGCGTCTTTAGGCGTTTAAGAGTGGGGGTTTTTAGTAGTGGCGATGAAGTAGTGCCTTTAGGTGGGCATGCGCATAAACACCAAGTATATGATACCAATGGGGTTATTTTAACCAACCTCTTAAAAAAGCATGGTTTTGATCCAACACACTTAGGCTATTTACAAGATTCTATTGAGGCGCAAAAAAAAGCCCTAACAAGCGCTTTAGATCATGATGTCATCATTAGTAGCGCGGGTGTGAGTGCGGGCGATAAGGATTATTTTAAAGAGACGCTTTTAACAATGGGCGCACAGATTCACTACCACGGGGTTAAGCTTAAACCGGGTAAACCTATTATGTTAGCTAGCCTCTCTGAAAAAGTTATTTTTGGCATGCCGGGCAATCCTTTAAGCTGTACCCTCACCTTTTTAACTTTAGTCTTACCTGTTTTAGAAAGATTAGCGCTTAGTCTAGCTAAACCTGTTAGCTTTAAAGCTAATTTAGCTAGCCCGCTCGTTTTAAAGGGCAAACGCACCCATTTAATTTTAGGGCAATTACAAGGTGGAATTTTCACTCCCTATCAAAATAACACTTATGGCGCGGGGGCTATTAATGCGCTTAGTGCCTCTAATGCCATTGCCTGTATCCACCAAGTAGAAGAACCCGTACAAAGTGTAGAGGTGTTATTACTCTCTTAATATACTCCCCGTACTCAAAGCTAGGGCTTTATCAGCGCTAATGCTAAACTTAGCACCTAATGTCTATTTAGCTAATACTTACTCACTCGCGCCGTAAAGCCCCTAGCTTTAGCTATGGGGATATAAGGCGTTTTTTGTGTTATTTTTGTGTTATAATGTCCGCCTAGAGTTGGGGCATCAACTCTTGGAGTAGAGGCTGTAAGACCCGTCTGGCGGGCAGG
This sequence comes from Helicobacter suis, assembly GCF_902196125.1. Lineage (GTDB taxonomy): Bacteria > Campylobacterota > Campylobacteria > Campylobacterales > Helicobacteraceae > Helicobacter > Helicobacter suis_B. Next base: position 116,633 of record NZ_CABIKG010000002.1, on the reverse strand, counting down.
TCTTGATGATCCCAGAATCCCCTAGCTTTAGCTATGGGAGTATGTCAAAGACTTATAGCGCAGGTGGTAAAATCCTCTCTAGGGACAAAAGCTAGGCTTATAAATCTCTGGCTTTAGTTAAAAGGTTTTGTATTATGCGGGGGTAAGTTTTAATCACTAAAACCCTAGCTTTAGCTATGGGGAGTGTGTTAGATTTTTGCCAAAAAGACATTAAAGAATTTGGAAACCATAGGTAACGGTAAACATAAGGTGGCTACGATCAGAGTCAACATTACGGGGCAGTGGGACAGTTCCCCAAGAGCTACAATAACCAATACAATAACCCTTTTTAGTGATATTGTTGTAATACTCTAATTTAAGATCAAACTTCAAATTATAACGGCTTAAAAAATACCCTAAAAAGAGCGCGACACTTTGTTCATTTGCCCGGGGGGAGGTGGTCAAACGGCCTAGCACTTTCCAAGTGATCCCATGGAAGCGCGATCCAAAATATAAAAACCCATTAAGGGCATCTTTACCAACAATGTTGTTAATCTCGGCATCATAGATACTATTGGTCCAGATGTTATAACCAAGGGGGTCTCCATAAATCCCAATATCCCCGTTAGCATTGCCAATATTTTTATAAATACTCCCCCCAAAGATCCATTTATTATAATAAAAGCGGGAACGGAAAAAAAGGGTTTGGCCTGCCTTACCCATAGTTTGTTGCTGGAATAAGATGATGTCATAGCCGCGTCCTGAGGGAGGGAAAAAGGGGAAAAACCCCACAAAAGTACCCACCCATCTAAAACCTTTATTTCTAAAATTAGGGTTGGTATCATAGGTGATATTAATCCCGGGAGCATTCATGCGCCCAAAAATGGAGTAAAAATAGGGGTTGATTTTCCAACCCTTGTGTAGGTATTTAAAATCAGCAATCATTAAGGGTTTGCCACTAGTATAATAGCGCCCAAAAGGCCAAAACCAGTCGCTTGAGGCTGAGGCACGCGCATCTGAGTAGAGTACGCGTAATTTCATGTCTTTATATTTAACATAGCCCTCTACCCCTTGGCTAAAAGAGGTAAACCAGTCATAATCAGAGAGTTCATAACGCCCGCCTTTAATGCCAAAAATCCCTTTATAATCATAGCTAATATAGGCATTATTCACCATTGCATAGCGCGGTTTTTGCACATGCAAACCACTATGCCCGGCATACCAGCCAATATATTCCCAAAATATCCCACCATCATGTTGGTAGAAATCTCCAGGGCCCCCGGGCTGACCCGGAGGGATATTATTACCTTGATAAGCCGTGGAGTCATAAGGCAAAGCTGAAAGCATACCCCCTACTTCGGCATGCAAGCCCTTATAAATATCCATGCTAATATTCATTTCGGCTAAAAGTGAGGTGTAACTCCCTGTAGGGTAAATAAATTTAGACGGATCGTATTTTTGATTATTAAAACCATACTTTGTATAGCTACTCAGTTTCCCGCTAATGCTCATGTCAAAGGCCAAAGCGCGATTAATCACAAGGATAAAGAGCACAAAAACAAGCCACTTAGTAATATTCTCTCTAACTTGCATTTGCATGGAAACCTGCTTGGATGGAGTTATAAAGACGGGGCGTATTATAGCAACAACATACTTAAGGGGAAACCCCCTTAAGCTAGAAAAAAAGACTAGAAACTATAGCTGATGTGAGTCATCAAGTGGCTTCGATCTTGTGCCACTGTATGAGCAATACCACCCGTATTTTGCGGACCTTGTGCAAAGCCAGCCGCAGAGAACAGACCCGTATTCAAGCTTAAAGGTTGTCCCATATAGCTTAAGAAGCCCACACCTGGGTTATAGCCCGCGCGAATCACTTGCAAGAACCATTCAAGCTTGATACCCGCTGAGATGTGTTTGCCAAATTGGTAGTCTAAATACAACGCTAGAGCTTGGCCATCTGCACGAGGAGCTGTAGTGTACCTTTCGGCTAACTCCCAGTCAAACTTACCATACACCGCACCAACTTTTGCATACGCAGTAAAGGCGTCTGCGTCGGTGATGTTGTTGATGGATGCAAACCCTAATGAGTAGATACCACCTGTCCATTGTTCTACGCCGTCAATAGCCACTGGGTTACCATATGTACCGATGTTCTGGTTCGGGTTACCGATGGCATCATAGATACCAAAGCTAACATTGTAGTTGTTAAAGTCTAGGCGTTCTTTAATCAAGATAATCGCACCGCCCGGACCTTGTAACCCGCGCCATTTGCCACCGTCTAAGAAAGGATCCCAAGAGTTATAACGAGCGGGCGCATAACGGCCGTATTTGGCGTTGTTCCACTGATAAACATACATACCATAGAAAGTAGTTTGTGAACGGAAACCGCGCCCGTTAAATTCTGGGTTGGTGTCATAATACATTTTAATTTCTGGAGCGGTAAACACCTCTGGAGAGAACCACACATGTGGGTGGATAGAGAAGTGTTTATTCACTTGATAGATAAAGCCAATTTTATGTTGGCCCCAAGGTTTTTCGCGATAGATTGGGAACATCCATTGCCCGTCAGCAATACCACGGCCCCAGGAGCTAAACACTTGGAAAGTTAGCTTATTAGTCAGCTTAAACATTCCATAGAAACCTTGCGTTAATTGATAAAACCAGTCAATGTCTTTAACTTGAGTGGTGTCATAACGCCCTAAAATCATCCAAACCCGGTCGCTTTTATATTGGATATTAGCCTTATAAATTTCATAGCGGCGTGATTGACCGGGAGTGTAGGCACTGGCTGGGTAGTAGTTTGGGAAAAGCCCGTTCCACTCACCCATAAACATATAGCCAATCCCGCGAGGGTCAGCTATACCGCCATGTGCCATTGCGTATTGGTAAGTACCAACTTGATTAGCAGAGCCCCAAAAGGGAATACAAAAGCCCCCGGCGCTATTGTCATGACAATTAGCCGCCGCATCTTTCCAAGCCTGTGGGACTTGAATGTCATTGGCGTATTTATCATAACGCGTACTGTCATAGGGCATGCCACCAAGAGCACCCCCAACGGTTGCACTCCAACCCTTACCTAAGTGTAGAGTGGTTTCTAACTTACCCGTCAACTCCACGAAAGTACCAGTCGGGTAGAGCCCTTTGACTGGGTTAATTGGGGAATTGTTAAACCCCACCTTAGAGAAGTTGATGAAATCCCCATGGACCTCATAACTCAGAGCGTCCAAACCAGAGAGCCCAAAAGAAGACGAGACGAGCAAAGCGGGTGTGAGCGTGTTGCGTAGCTTACGGGCACCCCTAGCCCACTTACCCCACATAGAACAGCTAGCTCCACCTTCTGGCTTTGTCTGTTTATTTTTTTGATTCATAGGTGCTGCCTTTTCATAATAACGGTATAACCTCGAGATGAAATCTACACAGAACATGCTCGCAAAAACTCCAATCGAGCTATGCCCGAGACCATGATTGTGTTCGCGTATTTTAATATAGTTTAGATATTTTTTTTCTTAAATGAAAACCAATTTTTTCTAATTTAACAAACATTAATAATATTATCTTAAACGATTTAATAATATTCTTTTAAAATTTCAAAGTGATGTTAGTCATGATGTGGCTACGATCTTGATAATTAGCCTTAAAATCCGGATTGTTATACTGCGGTAAGCCAAAATAGCCCACTTGATAACCTTGATGGATATACACGCCGTAGTATTCTAGTTTGAAGTGTACAAAAACTGAAGTTGTAAAGGCATAGTCTAAACTTAGAGCTGCTGAATATTCATTCGCGCGGCCTAAATGGCCTTGTGCGTTGTGATTGGCATTACTCACCCGACCAAAAATATGCCATGCAAATTTTTTATAAAAGCTGCCTACAGAACCGTAAATCGTTGTGGTGTTAGCATTTGTTAGCGCATCGGCTAGGCCGTCATAGGCGGTGTTATCCCAAAAGTCATACCCGACAATACTTGAGCTTACATAGTTGTTTACATAAGAGGTGTTATTCCCCATTGGCATGGTGTGGCTTCCTAAATAGGCATCTGAGTTACCAAAAGTATTATAAAGCCCTAAAATAGCCGACCAGTGATTCCACCAAAAAACTTGGCGGATATTTAAAGTAACCCCGTATTTACCAATTATTTGGCCTAAAGCTCCCGTGCCATTACTCACCGCGTCCCAGATACTCCAAGTATGGGTTTTAGAATTATACCAACCAGAGTCATAAACCGGCACGGTAACCATTAAAAGCGTTTGGGAGCGAAAGCCAACATTTTGGAAGTTTTTATTCGTATCATACATGAGTTTAAAGCCCGGGGCGTTATAGGTTTTGGGGGAGAAATAAAAGAAAGCCTGCGCGCTTAAGTTTTTATAATCATAAGTAGCGGTGATTCCATGCCAGCCGTAGTTTGCCCTAGTGCCATTGGGTTGGTTATAGGTAGTGGTGGCGTAGAATTGATAAATCCAAGAGTTAAAAGCAAGTCCGCGTCCATAAGAGCTCCACCACCATAGCTTAAGATTTTTAGTAGGTCTGTAATAAAATTCAAAGCCTTGGTTAGACCCGCTCATAAAATCAATATTGGCCTCATAGCGCCCAATCTTAAACCCAAAGATGTGTTTATAATCGTATTGTAAAAAGGCGGTATCTAGTACATAAGGTCTTGCATGGTAGGCCCCAGAGGCCATATTAAAATATTTATTGAAAAAATACCCATGCCAACCCCCGATAAAATTATGCACCACTGAGCCAAAAATTTGCCCGTTTTGATCTTTTAAATATTTCGTGCCATCATAAGGAATACCTGCCATTGCCCCGCCTAAACTAAAACTGAGTGTATGCCCGTTTTGCTCTATGGCTTTAGGCAAAAGCCCAACTTTAATTTTAGCAAACCCGACAATGTCTGTAAAAGTTTCAGTTGGATAAATCCCGTATTTGGTGTTAATTTGGGAGTGATTAAACCCGATTTTGGCAAAGTTTTCTAGCCGACCTGTGATTTTAAAACTATAGCCTTCTAAAAAGTTAATTTGTGAAAGAGAAAAAAGACCTAAAGAAAGAAAAGAAAACCGCAAATGCCTATGAAAATCTAGAGCCATTGGATCTCCTTAAGATTAGGTTAAAACTGAGCCTTGATTGCTGTCATTAAAAAACTTCTATCTTGATGGGTGGGGCCTACGCTTGGATCTAAAGTGTACCAATTAGCGATGTTATAGCCCTTATGGGTGTCTACTTCGTTATATTCAATTTTAATATTAGTAGAGATGTAGCGACTCCATTTGACCCCTAAATTCCATGCGAGGCTTTGCTCGTTGGCTCTGGGTGAAAAGGTTAATCTACCCACCAAACCCCAAAAAACCTTTTTATGAACTCCCCCCATAAATAAATAGCCGGTAATAGAATTAGGCGAGAGCATGTTATTCATCAATCCTCCATAGACGCTATCATCGCGTATATCAATAACAATTGGGTTTCCGTATATAAAAATCTTAGCGGCTGGATTGCCAAAGTTTTGGAAATACCCCCCGCCAAAATTGTATTGATCGTAATCAAAGCGTTGGCGGATATAAATACTACTAGCCCACTTGCCATACATAGAACCGCGATACCAGTTATCATAAATGCGGGGGTCATAAATGGGGAAAATAACAGTCATGGTTGTGAGTGATTTAAAACCAATCCCTTCAAAAAGCGGGTTACTATTAAAATACAGCTTAAAACCGGGGGTGGTGTAGGTATTAGGGGAGAAATAGACAAAAGAGACGGCTGAAAAATAGCGGGTATCATAATTTAACCCCACTGCGTGGATTCCTAAATTAACTACTTGTCCTTTTTTATTAGTTGTAGTAACCGGGGAGTACCAAGGCCTAATAAATTCGCCCACCGCTAAAGCGCGCCCAAAAGAACTAATCCAGCGTAATTTAAAAAAAGAGGGGAATTTATAAGAAACTTCAAAGCCTTGCGTGTAGCCACTCATAAAAGTTGCTTTAGAGGCATATCTTCCGGCAATAATGCTTAACACATTTTTATAATCGTAGCGCAAAAAGGCGTTATACAGCACATAAGGGCGGGCATGCTGGGTGGTTTCTACATTGGATTTTTTCCAAGGGGCATTATTCAAAAAACCAAGCCAACGCCCCATAAAAAAATAGGCAAGTTTAGAGCCATAAACCTGACCTGTGCTTTGATCAACAAGTGTAGTGGTGCTATCATAGGTTAAAGCACCCATTGCTCCCCCAAGTCCCCCGCTGACTTTATGATTGCCCTTATAAAAAAAGGTGGTGTCTACTTGGGCTTTTACTGTTAGAGTTACAAAACTCTCAGTGGGGAAAATGCCTTTTTTAGAATTAATAGGCGAATGGTTAAATCCCACCTTAGAGACTGACTCAGCCACGCCGCTAAATTTATAATCAAACGCCCCAACAGAGCCCACACAGCATACACAAAAAAGCGCGCTCCCATAACTAATCTTACGCATCTACCCTCTTGATTTTAAAGGCTTACCTTGACCTCTGTAAAAATATGGCTTCTATCCTGATCGGTGCCGGGTTGATCGGGTAAGAAGGGTCCATTCCAGCCGATTTTATAACCTCTGTGCATGAGTTGGTTATAAAACTCTACTTTAATGTCTGCATAAAAGTGTTTAGAAAACTGATAACCAAGGTTAACCGCAAAGCTTTGCTCATTAGCTCTAGGCCCATAAGTCAAACGGCCAATAAAACCATAAAGTAATTTTTTATACACACCCCCGCCAAAGAGAAAAGCCGTAAAGGCATTAGAGTCCATCATATAGGAAAGGGAGTTAAGCGTATTGGCATAAACGGTGTTAGTCCAAAAGTCAAAACCTAAGCGGTTACCATGGTAGCCAATCATCCAGTTAGCATTGCCAAAGTTTTGGTAAATCCCGCCGCCAAAGTTGTAGTTGTTGTAGTCAAAGCGCTGTTTGATCATCAAACTATGGGCGTTTCTTCTGGAGATCATACCAAATTGGTAGGTGTTCCAAAAACGCGGCGCATAAAAAGGGTTTAAAACCGTAATATCGGTTTGGGAGCGCCAACCCACCCCCTTAAAGTTTGGTTTACTGTCATACAAGAGAGTAAAACAGGGGCTATATTCATTATCAGGCGAGAAATACACAAAGGGTACGATGCTAAAACCTTTATAATTCCATGTAACATAGAAAGCATGCACCCCGGGGTTGATCTTTTTACCATTGGCTAAAACATAGGTTTTAGGTGAGTAAAAGTTATAAAGCCATTCGTTATAGGCAAAACCCCGTCCAAAGGAACTAAACCACCAAAACTTAAAATGCCCTAAATTTAAGGTCATGTCTATCCCTTGCGTATAACCACTCATGTAGTCTGCTGGGGATTCATAACGGCCGCCTCTAAATCTAAAAATATTTTTGTAGGAATAGTCAATATAGGCATTATAAATTACATAATCGCGGGTGTGATCTGCATAGCCTTGCACACAATCAGCTGCATTAACCCCACCAATCACTGTTGCATCTGACATCGCTTGTAATTGTGCTGCACTTAAACCCGCATACTTAGACTCATTGCCCCCTCCAGCGCCATACCAACACTGCCCCCATGGCTTTTGCCCCACTAATCCGGCAAAATACCCAAAGTAGTTCCAGTTCATAGCCCCATAAGGCTTACCTGTGGCTTCATTGATAAGATGCTTAGTTCCATCATAAACAAGCCCTCCAGCAAAACCCCCTAAACTCCCTGACATATGGTGTCCATTAGCCGTTGCGCTTTTAGGTAAAAGTTCAGGAAAATCTAATTGGAGATAACCCACCACGGTCATAAAGGTTTCGGTAGGATAGAGACCTTTGTTAGTGTTAATAGGCTTGTTGTTAAACCCTATTTTAGAAAACATTTCTGTACCTGCCTTAAATTTGGCAAAGGACTCTAAATTGCGCAAATCAAAAGCCGTCGATTCAGACAATAAACTTAAAATGGTAACCAAACTCTTAGAAAGCAATATCGCTTTTCTCATCACAATTCTCCATAGTATATAACAACCCTACACAGGGGAGGACTCTACAAGCCCAACTTAAAACTCTCTCACACCTCCAAATACTTTTGACTTTAGTTACCGTATCATCAGACAACCCCTTAAACACATATGCAAGAGATGCCTTTTAAAAATCTCTTGTTGTGCGTGAAAGGTGGTAATACAGCTCTCTTTAATGTTAATAATAAAAGAGAAGGTCAACTTTAAGCAAATTTTTAACCAAGCTACTAGACTTTCCATCAAGACCTCCTCAAATCGGTAATTTCATGTTTATTTACTTTTGTGTGATAATAGCAAAAAATATTAAATATTTGGCTATTCCCATAATAAGTGCTCAAGATGAGACGGCTGGGGTTAGTGGCCTTTTAGAAAAAAGCAAGCTAGATTATCTAAAATTCTGCTCTCAAGCAACACAGATAGCAAGCCCAAATATCTTTAGTTTGGGTTCTCAAAATCATCATAAATCGCTACTTAAAGTTGATACACTCCCCGCGCCTAAAAGCTAGAGGATTAGATGATCAAATAACTAAACTTTAGCTAGGGTGAGAAAATCAAACTTTAAATTTATTGAGTTCGTGGTTAAAAATAGCGGCTGTTTTATTTAAAGAAACACTAGCCTCTGAAACCGCTTGGATATTTTTTTGATTAGCTGTGCTTAATTCACTGATTTTATAAATTTCTGTGATAATTCCTTGTGTGAGAGTGGCAACTTCTTTAAAAGCCTTTGCATCTTCAACAGTGGCGCTAATGATAGTTTGGATACTCTTAACATTGCCATCTACGATAGCTTGCAAATTAAGAGCGTCTTGACTCACTTTTACAATCTCTTGGGCGTTATTATTTAAATCTTGGCTAATATCATTCACACTTTGCACCACACCATTAATGCTACTGTGGATTTCTCCTAAAGATTTTTGGGTTTTTTCGGCTAACTTTCTGACCTCATCAGCCACCACCGCAAACCCGCGCCCATGTTCGCCTGCGCGTGCGGCTTCAATAGCGGCATTCAGGGCTAATAAATTGGTTTGATTAGCAATTTCTTCAATAATGGTTAATACCCCTTTGATCTCTTGTGTGTCTAAAGAGGTACGCTCTAATCTATTGGAATGTTCTACACTGGTTTTAGCATTATTGGCCAAATGGGCACTAAAGCTTTCTATTTTAGCGCGTACTTCTTCTAGGGCATCTCCGGTTGAAACTAAATTTGAATTATTATGCTGCGCGCTACTTGCTCCCGTGTGGATATGCCCCATAATTTCATCGCCATTTTTAAGTGCTAAGCCAATTCGTTCTGTTTCTTTTTCTGCACAAATCTTTGCGTCCTCAGAACTTTTTTGCAAAATTGTCGCAATATGGGAGTTTTCAGAGCTAACTTGTTTAATTTGAGAAACAACCCCCTGTGTTTTTTCTAAAAACGCATTGATATTATAAGAAATATTAGCAATTTCATCTTTGCCCTTAGCGCTCAATCTTTTAGTCAGATCACCCTCTTGAAAAACAAGGTCTTTAATCAAATCTCTTAAATTAATCAGAGGTTTAAAGAAAATATGAATCACTCCAAAGAGTGTTGCTAAGATCAATAAGATCGCGCCAATGGCAATACTGAGTAAAAGAAGTTGTAAATCTCTTAGGTTTTTAAACGCATCTTCTTTATTAATCACCCCTAAAATCTTCCACTCCAAACCCGGTACTGTGGTGAAGACAAAAAACTTTTCAACCCCTTGGGCGTCATGTTCTATAAAACCACTCTTGTTAGCAAAAATAATATCTGCAAGTTCTTTACCTCCCGGGTAAGAATGGCTATTATAGTAATTAGAACCGGCCTTAAATTTAGAGGAACGGATAATAAAGGCTTTTTTATCCAAAACATGGACGCGTACGCCATTAAAATCAAATCTACGCCCATTTTTAGCCATAGACTCTAAACTAATATCTGCAGCTAATACCCCGGCAAAAGCCCCATTTTTAAAAACAGGAATGCTATAGGTTAGGGTTATTTTTTTAGTAAATAAGTCTTTATACACATCGCTAATCGCTAAGCCTTGTTTAGCCATAGCCTCTTGATACCAAGGGCGTTTTCTAGGATCATAACCCTTTGGAACTTTCCCCATCGTGCCAATTGTACGCCCATCTACAAGGCCTACATAAACATTTTTAGCATTTAACCCATCGCGTACAAGAGAAAAAACCCTAATCACACTGGGGATATTGCTAAACTCTATTTGTTCTAAACCTTTTGCGGTGTGTGTTAATGCGCTTTCTATAGAGTTATTCCACTCTTTTAAAGAAGAAGAAATCAAATTGATAGCTGCATTTGAGGAATGGCGGACGGCCTTAGCAATATGAGAACTGACAACAATATTCACAACAAACATAATGATGCTAAAGGCAACGAATAACAAAGTTGCTAAAATTAATAAAATTTTAGTCTTAAAACCCATGCAAAAGCCTTAAATAATACATAAAATAACACCTAATCCTAGCACAAGTTTTCTAGTTTTGCGCTCCTACAAACCTATAAATCCTATATAAAAATATGGTAGAGTTTTTAAAATTTTATTATGTGGCTGTTACTAGCCCCACCTAAAAGCTTTTTTAAAGTAAGTTTTTAGCCCTGTTTTGGGATTTAATTAGGCTTTTAGCTAATTTTTTGTTTCTAGCCCTAACTCTTGTGCTAAAAACTTTCCGGTATAACTCCTAGTTTTAGAGTGGTTTTTGGCTAAAGCACTTGGTGAACCTGTGGCAATGATCTTCCCGCCTAAATCCCCCCCCTCAGGACCCATATCAATAATGTAATCCGCGTTTTTCACAATATCTAAATTATGCTCAATCACCACCATAGAATTACCTAGCTCTACTAGCGAATGCAAGACATTTAAAAGCAGTTGAATATCCTCAAAGTGTAGTCCTGTTGTGGGCTCATCTAAAATATAAAGGGTCTTACCGGTATCTTTGCGGCTAAGTTCCTTAGCTAGTTTGATGCGCTGGGCTTCGCCTCCGCTTAAAGTTATCGCACTCTGCCCTAAAGTGATATAACCTAAACCCACATCAATCAGAGTTTGTAATCTGCTGGCAATTTTAGGAATTTTACTAAAAAATTCTAGCGCCTCCTCCACACTCATAGCTAGCACATCAGCGATGGATTTATTGCGGATTTTAATAGCTAAGGTCTGGGGGTTGTATTTATTTCCCTTACAGCTATCACATTGCACTAAAATATCGGGTAAAAAATGCATTTCAATTTTAATTTCGCCCTCGCCATGGCATTTCTCACAGCGCCCCCCCTTGACATTAAAACTAAAACGGCTGGCGCTATAGCCTAAAATCTTAGCCTCCTTGCTCTGGGCAAAATATTCGCGGATATCATCCATCACACCCGTATAAGTGGCTGGGTTGCTTCTTGGGGTTCTGCCTATGGGGGCTTGATCTAAATAAATCACCTTGTCTAAATGCTCTAAACCCTCACATATCCCACTCACAACCCCCTTTTTAGCATGATTAAGCCGCTCTTGTGCAAGAGGCAAAAGAGTTTGTAAAATCAAAGAGCTTTTCCCACTCCCGCTAACCCCTGTTACACAGACAAACTGGCCTAGCGGAATTTTCACCTGTAAGTTTTTAATATTGTGCAGGTTAACCTCTTTGAGTTCTAGGAAATGTATAGGTTTTTTTAGAGTATGAGGCGGGCGGGTGATGTTTTTAGTACCCTGCAAATAAAGGGCGGTGGAGTGGCTACTTTTTAAAAGCGCCTCTATTTCTCCACTAAAGATCACCTCCCCGCCGTGTTTGCCCGCTTTTGGTCCAATATCTACCACAAAATCTGCTTGCTTGATTGTCTCTTTATCATGTTCTACAATAATAAGTGTGTTGCCTTTTTGCTGGAGATTTTTAAGGGTTTTAATCAGCTTAAGGGTGTCTTTTTCATGCAAGCCAATACTAGGCTCATCTAGTACATAAAGTACCCCAGTTAAACCGCTTCCAATCTGACTAGCAATGCGGATACGCTGGCTCTCTCCCCCGCTTAGCGTGCGCGCATCACGGCCTAAAGTCAAATAACCTAGTCCTACATCTACTAAGAAAAACACCCGTTCGGTAATTTCTTTTAAAATAGGCGTGGCGATGTATCTTTCTTGCGGGCTTAAATAATCAAAATGGCTCTCTTCTTTTAAAAAAGCGTGCACGGCGCTAATGGGCATGTCTAAAAGATCAGAGATATTAAGCCCAGCTACTTGTACACTTAAAGAAGAGGGTTTAAGCCGATGCCCCTGACAACTAGTACAGATTTTTTCGCCCATATACTGCCCTAAATCATGGCTATCTTTAAAGATGTCATAGGCAATCTGGACAATGCCAAGCCAAGGCCTTTCTAAACTCTTTTGTTTCCAAGAAAAAGAGATTTCTTTACCATTACCATACAAAAAAGCTTCTTGTTGTGTGGGGCTAAGCTGGTTAAAAGGTTTTAAGGGGTCTAAATGGTTAGCTATACAAAAACCTTCAAAAAGCGCCTTATAATAATTGTTGTGGTTTAGAATTTGGGTAGCCTCTTGCAGGGGACTACTTGGATCAAGGATTTTATGAATGTCTAGCCCTAATTTAGTGCCAAGCCCTAGACACTCCTCACATGCCCCTTTGGGCGAATTAAATGAAAAACGCAAAGGTTCAAGGGGTTCAAAGCTAATTTTACAATTAAAACAGGCCAAATGTTCGCTGTAATGGCGGCTTTTATGAGTTTGTAAATCTAACACTTCTACGCGCCCAAACCCTTCAGCCAACGCCTTTTCTATAGCACTAGCCATGCGTGCTTGATTTTCAGTACGCACTTCTAGGCGATCGGTGAGTACTTTAAGGGTGTGTTTTTTGCTTTTGGCTAGTTTAAGCGGCTCATCAAGGCGTACTAAAACCCCATCAATTTGGGCGCGTACAAAACCCTTTTGGCGTAGAGTCTCTAAAGTGTCTGTAAAACTACCCTTTTTATCTTCAATAAGGGGGGCAAGAATGAGGATTTTAGCTTGCTTAAAATCTTGTTGAATCTGATCTAAAATATCGCTCACTCGCATAGAGGTAATAGGCGCACCGCAAATATGGCAGTGTTGGTGGCCAATACGGGCAAAAAGCAGGCGCAAATAGTCATAAACTTCAGTGATAGTGCCCACAGTCGATCGCGGGTTTTTGCTGGTGCTTTTTTGATCAATAGCCACAGCAGGGATAAGCCCTTCAATTTTATCTACAGCTGGTTTTGCTATCCGGTCTAAAAACTGGCGCGCATAGCTAGAAAGAGATTCTAAATAGCGCCGTTGCCCTTCTGCATAAAGCGTATCAAAAGCTAGAGTACTCTTACCCGATCCACTTAAACCCGTAAAGACGATAAATTTATTTTTAGGGATTTCTAGATCAATATTTTTTAAATTATTTTCCCGAGCGCCGTAGATTTTAATGTGATCTAGCAAAAAAACTCTTTATGGTGGAGTAGCCCCGTATTATACTCTGATTTTCTAAGAGGTGAGTTTTTAGAATAAAAAAATACAAAAATTCTTGTTTTATGAGTTTAAACATGTTATGATCGCAGTCTAACTTAATTTTTGATTATGGTGTTAAAGGATAGTGATGAGAAAGTTTCTACTCGGTGTCCCTCTAGCCTTTGGGGTGATGGGGGTTCTGGTGGCAGAAGAAAATGGTGTATTTGCTGGGGTTGGTTATCAGATTGGGCAAGGTAGGATGAATACCAATCTTTATAATTTGCCCGGAAATTACCCTCCAGGAACGGGTCCTGATTATAACAACTGGCAGGGCAGGAATGTAAGTTGGCATGCTAAGTATGGCAATGGGGCTATGAATGGCTTTGGGGTAATGATTGGTCAGAAGTTTTTCTTCAAGGTTCCCAATGCTAAGACTAAGTGGGCAGGTATCCGCTATTATGGCTTCTTTGATTATGGGCTTGCTGATTTGGGGCCCCAGTACAGTTTAGTAGGCTATGATCAAAATGTCGTCTTAAACATGACCGCTTATGGTATAGGGGTTGATGCTTTAGGTAACTTCATTGATCGTAAAAATGCGAGTGTGGGTGTGTTTGCAGGCTTTGCCATTGGGGGTAATACTTGGCAGTCTAGCGCTCTTAACGCGTGGAAAGCGGCTATTCACGCCCATGACCCCTATGCTTCTTTAGCAGGCTTGCCTAGCCATGGGAATTTTAATGTGTGGTTAAATTTTGGTTTCCGCACCAATATTTATAAACACAATGGTGTAGAGCTAGGAATTAAACTTCCTATGTTGGTTAATAAGTTTATCCGAACCGCAGGGCTATACTATAGCTTGAAACGCGATTACTCCTTGTATCTAAGATATATCTACACTTTCTAAAATCTTATCTATAGCATTAGCGGAGGGGTTGTTTTTGTAGCATTTTGATAAGGGTAGTGAATAAAATCCCCTCAAAGATAGCAGCTAGCAAGAAAGCGTAATAAGTATCTTGGTTGATAGCCCCTACCCGCAAACCTACGCTAGCGGTGGTAACCAAAAAGGTTAAGGGCATGGAGGCACTTAGCGCAAATAGCACTGTATTTTTGCCACTGTTAAAGTATGTCCTAAAGAGTAAAAAGCTAGTGCTAAGGTGTAAATAAAGCATGGCAACCATGACTAAACAAGCATGGGTGATGATGATATAGTTGCCTAGTACTAAATGCAGGTTAAGAGTAGAGCCTACATGGATAAAAAAGAGGGGAACAAAAAAGCCAAAGCCTATATCGTTAAGTTTATCAAATAATTCGTGTTTATGGGGGAAAAAGGTAGAAACTAGCATGCCAGCTAAAAAGGCCCCTAGTACCATTTCTAACTTAAGCCAAGCTACAATCCCGACTAAAATAAAGAAAAGTGTGAGGGTAAAACGGATATCTTGATTGGCCTCATTACTTGGCATTATCCAAGCTTTTAACCCCGGAAACCACCAAAATAAAATGCCAAATATTTTAATAAGGCTAGCAATAGCGAGCAAGAAAACAAGTAAAACGCTTAGAGCTCTATATAAATTCATGCTAAAGCCATGCAAATAGATCCCATCTACTACTACAAGTAAAATAATACTCGTGAGTTCACCTAGTACCCCCACTTTAAGTACTAAATCTAGCCACGGGAGTTCTTTACCATAATCGCGTACTAAAGTCATGATCATGCCCAAACTCACAATGGGCAAAGCAATAATATAAAGAGTGGGCAGATGCAAGCTTAAAACGATAAAAGTAGAGGTGATATATAAAATAGTAAAGTAGCCAAAAATTCTTTTTAAAACAGCCTTTTTAATCTGTTTAAACATGTATAAATCTACTTCCATGCCACAAAGAAACATCAAAAATAAAAACCCCACCTCAGCTAGCATGTCAAAACTATGATTGGGTCTAATCAGTCCAAAATAAACCCCAAAAGCCCCTAGCAAGATTTCTAACACAGCTACTGGCATTTTAAACAAACGACTCATATAAGGCGCGAGTACAATTAAGGGCGCAATGGTAGCTAGGGTGAAAAGATCGCTCATGCTAGGGAGTACAATCCTAGAACTTTTAAAAGGGCTTTTGGATAGAGCTCATATTCAAGTGTATGTACTCTTTTTTCAAAATCCTCTAAACTCTCTTCTTTTTTGACTTCTAAAGTCTCTTGTAAAATAACAGGGCCACTGTCTACTTCTTCTTCTACAAAATGCACACTCACCCCCATACCCTTTTGGCTAACAAAACTACGCTTAATAGCTTCTTTTCCTTTATGTTCTGGTAAAAAAGAGGGGTGGATATTAATTGTAGAAAAGCGCTCTAAAAACTTAGAGCTTACAATTTGATTAAAACCGGCTAGACAAATCAAATGGCAAGGATATAAAACTTGCAAAAATTCCTCCTCATTAGAGCACAGCACACAGGGCATGTTTAGCTGTTTGCAGCGCTTTATACCCATAGCCTTAGGGTTATTAGTCGCACAGAGTTCTACATTCAAAATAATAGGTTGGTTGTTTTGTAAACGCATAAAAGATTTAAGGTGCAAAGTTTCTATGAGATTTTGCATGTTAGAACCCTCACCGCTAAAAAGAATGCCAATTTTAAACAAGGAGGAGGGCAAGGTATCTAGGAGGGCTTGCATTCATATCCTTATAGATTTTGGGGTATGTTAGCACATTTTAAGCACTTGTGCTATAATGATCGTTTATTTTAATTTTGGAGTTTTCATGACTAAACATGCGTTTCAAACAGAAATTAACCAGCTTTTAGATTTGATGATTCATTCGCTTTACTCCCATAAGGAAATCTTTTTAAGAGAACTGATCTCTAACGCCTCCGATGCGCTAGATAAACTCAATTATCTAACGCTAAGCGATGAGAAATACAAAACCCTAGAGTTTGTACCCCGCATTGATCTAAGTTTTGATCAAAAGGCTAAAACTTTAAGCATTGTAGATAATGGCATTGGTATGGACGAGGCTGATTTGATCTCTAATCTAGGCACAATTGCTAAATCTGGTACAAAGGGCTTTTTATCTAATTTAAGCGGGGATCAAAAGAAAGATAGCGCACTAATTGGCCAATTTGGGGTGGGGTTTTATTCTAGTTTTATGGTGGCTGATAAAGTTGTGGTGCAGAGTAAAAAGGCTTTAGATAGCCAAGCTTATGCGTGGGTGAGTGATGGCAAGGGCAGTTATGAGATTAGCCCTTGTGTTAAAGAAAATCAAGGTACGCAAATCACGCTTTATTTAAAAGAGGAAGAAGCCAAGTTTGCTAGCCGTTATGAAATTGAAAACATCGTTAAAAAATACTCTGAACACATTCCTTTCCCTATCTTTTTAACCTACACAGAAAGCAAATTTGAGGGCGAGGGGGAAAATAAAAAAGAGATCACAGAAGAGAAATGTAGCCAAATTAATAGCGCTAAAGCCCTTTGGCGCATGAATAAAAGCGAGCTTACAGAGGAGGATTACAAAGAATTTTATAAAAGCTTTGCCCATGATAACAGCGCGCCTATGGCGTGGATACACAATAAAGTAGAGGGGCATTTAGAATACAACACCCTTTTTTATATCCCTAGCACCGCGCCCTTTGATTTATTCCGTGTGGATTACCAATCTGGGGTTAAACTCTATGTTAAACGGGTTTTTATTACTGATAATGATAAAGAACTGTTGCCCCAGTATTTGCGCTTTATCCGGGGGATCATTGATAGCGAGGATTTACCCTTAAATGTAAGTCGCGAGATTTTACAGCAAAATAAAATCCTAGCTAATATCAAAAGCGCCTCCACTAAGAAAATCTTAGCCGAGTTTGAACGCTTAAGTGAAAACGAGGAAACCTATAAAAAGTTTTATACCCAATTTGGGCGGGTGCTTAAAGAGGGCTTGCATAGCGATTTTGAAAACAAAGATAAACTTTTAGATTTATTGCGCTTTGCTAGCTCTAGCGGGGCGGAGTTTCTCTCTTTAAAATCTTATAAAAAAGCCATGCCCTCTGATCAAAAGAGCATTTATTACATGCTCGGCGATAATTTAGATTTGCTCAAAGCCTCCCCACTTTTAGAAAAATACGCTAAAAAGGGCTTTGATGTCTTGCTTATGGGCGATGAGATAGATGGCTTTGTGATCCCTAGTATAGGCGAGTATGATAAAATGCCTCTTAAAGATGCTAGCGCCACAGAAACCCTTAAAGAATTAGAATTAGCAGAGGTAAGCGAGGAGGAGAAAAAAGAATTTAACCCCGTATTGCAGGCCTTTAAAGAGGCGCTAAAAGAGGAAATTAAAGATGTTACTTTGGCTAAAGATTTGAGTTCTGCGGTGGTGTTAGTAGGCGAGGAGCAAAGCGCAATGATGGCTAATTTAATGCGCCAAATGGGTCAAGATGTCCCCAGCCAGCCTAAAACCTTAGAGCTTAATATTAGCCATGCCATTATCCAAAAACTAAAAGGAATTGAGGATAAGGCCATTCTTTCAGATGTGGCTCACTTGCTCTTTGATAGCGCTAAGCTTTTAGAAAAGGGTGCGCTTAAAAACGCCAAAGCCTTTAGCGAGCGACTCAATAAAACCATTTTACGCGCCTTTTAATGCGCCTTTTTTTGCTAGCTCTGCTGGCTTTTCCTTTGTGTGCTAAGCCTCTTATGATTGCTAGCGATCTAAGCAATCAAGAGGGTTTTTTAGATCTACTCCAAGAGGTTTTTAAGCAAGATAACTCCCAAAAAATTAACTGGATCAAACCCCCTAAACGCATTTGCAGCGCACAGGGTTATATTCTCTCTAAAAGCGCTTTGCAGGGTGGCAAAATCAAAGCAGAAAAAGCGCTTTTTCAAGAGGAATTATTACTTTTAGGTTCTAAACAATGGCAAAGCCATTTTCAGGGTAAAAAACCGGCTAAGGTGCTTCACATTTTAAACAACACGCCCCATCTTAAAATGATGTTACACAGCTATAAACCCTATCAATCTAGCGATTTGATTTTAATCAGCCAACGCCTGTATTTACAAAAGAAAAACACCCTCCCACCTTTACTTTATAAACCTCTGCACATGCGCTATTTTTGGGCTAATCCATGCCACTCACAAGAAGGCGCAATGTTTTTAAAGTGGCTAGAAAGTCCAAGAGCCCAAGAGAGCATACAAGGTTTTCGTATAGATTATCACACCATCTTTACTCCGCTAAAAGGTTTGTAATGAGTGATTGTATTTTTGTTTTAGACTTTGGAAGCCAGTATACCCAGCTTATTGCTAGACGATTGCGCGAAATAGGGGTATATGCAGAAATTTATCCCTACCACTGCCCCTTAAAGACTCTTTTAGCTAAAAACCCCAAAGGCTTTATTTTAAGCGGGGGTCCGGCAAGTGTCTATGACAAGGAGGCTTATTTTTGTGATTTGCAGATTTTTCAAAGTGGCTTGCCTATTTTAGGGATTTGTTATGGCTTACAATTAATTGTTAAAGTCTTTGGCGGGGAGGTTAGACTAGCTAAAGAGCAAGAATTTGGCAAAGCCCATTTAGAACTTTTAGATACGCATGCATTATTAGAGGGGGTGAGTGGGGGTGTGGTGTGGATGAGCCATGCAGATTATATAGAGATTTTGCCAGCAGAATTTAAAGTGTTAGCACAGAGTGAAAACGCCCCTTTTTGTGTGATCGCGCATAAAAAAAGGGCTATTTTTGGCTTGCAATTTCACCCCGAAGTAGTGCACAGCACGCAAGGTACACAGATTTTAAAAAACTTTGCGCTTAGGATTTGTCAATGCATGCCTAGTTGGAACATGCGCTTTTTTGCAGAGCAAGAAATCTTAAAGATTAAAGAACAAGTGGGCAAAGAGCGGGTTTTGTGCGCGGTGAGTGGGGGGGTGGATTCTAGTGTGGTGGCGTGTTTGTGCTCTCAAGCTTTGCCCGGCCAACTAGAGGCGGTTTTTGTCGATCACGGGTTATTAAGACTAGGGGAAAGAGAACAGGTAACCCAAATGTTTAAAGGGCTTTCTATTCCTTTGCATGTAATTGATGCAAGCTCTTTATTTTTAGAGCGTTTAAAAGGAGTGGTTGATCCTGAGAGTAAACGCAAAATTATAGGGCATACTTTTATAGAAGTGTTTGAAAAAAAGGCAAAAGAATTAGAATCTAGCGGCAAAATAAAATTTTTAGCACAAGGCACTTTATACCCTGATGTGATCGAATCGGTGCGCATTAAAGGACCCTCTGAGGTGATTAAATCCCATCACAATGTAGGCGGGCTACCTGAAAAAATGGATTTTAAACTTTTAGAACCCTTAAAGGAATTGTTTAAAGATGAAGTACGCGCCTTAGGATTGGAATTAGGTTTGCCTGATGTTATGCTTAAGCGCCACCCCTTTCCCGGCCCCGGGCTAGCTATTCGTATTTTAGGGGCTATAGATTTACAAAATTTAGAGATTTTAAGGAAAGCCGATGGCATTTTTATACAAGCCTTGCAGCAAGCTAAGCTTTATGATCAGATCTGGCAGGCCTTTTGTGTGCTACTTAATGTACGCTCAGTAGGGGTAATGGGCGATAGGCGTACTTATGAAAATACTTTAGCGCTTAGAGCTGTGCAGGCTAGCGATGGCATGAGCGCGCATTTTTCCCCTTTGCCCTTAGATTTTTTAGAGGAAGTGGCTAACCAGATTATTAACAAGGTTAAGGGGATTAACCGCGTGGTTTATGACATCACCTCTAAACCCCCAGGGACCATTGAATGGGAATAGAATTAAAAGGGTTGTATGCTATTAGTGATGAAAAGCTCACACCCTATTCTAATTTGTCCAAATTACTTGAACAAGCCATTTTAGGCGGGATTAAACTTTTCCAGTTGCGCGATAAAAGCCACTCAGATCAAGAGTTGCGCGGGCTAGTTAATGAACTCTCTTTTTTATGTGCAGAAAAAAATGTAGGCTTTATTTTAAATGATAGACTAGAGCTAGCGCTAGAGTGCGGAGTTTTTGGGTTACATTTGGGCGCTAAAGATACTCCCCTGCAAGAGGCGCGATCACTTTTTAAGGGGGTTATTGGTGTCTCTTGTTATGGGGATTTACAAAGAGCTTTAATGGTAGAACAAATGGGGGCAGATTATGTTGCCTTTGGGGCTTGTTTTGTCTCACAAACTAAACCAAATGCCCCCCGCATGGATTTAAAAATTTTACAAGAAGCTAAAACCTATTTAAAAATCCCTATCTGTGCGATTGGAGGAATTACGCCTACTAATATAGATCAATTAGGGAATGTAGACTTAGTAGCGGTGGTGGCCTCTTTATGGATAGGTGATGTGCTAAAAAATGCACAAGATTTAATAAATAGCAAAAGCCTACCTAAGTAGATCAAAGAGTCTAGCTAAAGTTTTATGCGATAAAGCTAGAGTAGGGGGCTATAAACAGCCACATAAATTATTATAAAATTTTAAAAACTCTACCATATTTTTATATCTTTATGAGCAAAAGCTTAGCCTCAGACTAGCTAAGTTTTATCAATTCTCTAGCTTTGAGGGGTGTGTTAAAACTTCTCAAGCAAGCTTATTATGTTTAAAAGATTCAAGTGGGCTTTCTAACTTCTCTAAAATACTTTGGTGGATACTATTAGGGCTTTTAGAGGCGTCTAATACATAAGTTTTAAGCTTTAACATTTGGCATGCTTCTAGTAGGCGTTTTTGTGTGTGTTCTAAAAATGCCACTCCCTGAGCCTCAATACAATCCATAGAAATTTTTTTATCTAGCCTCTTTGTTAACTCTGCGTGATCTAATTTTAGAATAAAAACAATATCTGGCATCACTTCTAATAACCCATGTGTTTTATGTAGATCAATGGCCTCTTGTAATAAATAGGGGGCATAAGCTAGTCCTGAGATCAAAGAGCGATCGCTAAAAATTAACCGGTGAGAATTAGGTTTGATCACCTCCTCTATATGCAAACTTCTATCTGCTAAAAAGAGTAAAAATTGGGCATGGATAGGGAGTTTATAAGATAAAATTTTTTCGCGCAAAGCCTGACCTAGAGCTGTACCCCCGGGTTCTTTGGTGAATAAAGCATTAGGAAAGGCTTGTTTTAAAAGATGAATTTGGGTACTTTTACCGCTGGTATCAATTCCTTCTAAGGCGATAAACATTTAGCCTGCTTTAAAATAAAATCTAGCACTGTATGAGGAACTAGGTGTGCTATCTCCCCTTCATGGCTTAAAATACTGCGCACAACAGAGGAACTAATGAAGGCATTTTGTAAAGAGGGCATGAAATACAAAGTTTCTAAATCCGGGTTTAAAGACTTATTAGCATAACCCATCTGTAACTCAAATTCAAAATCACTCACCGCCCTAAGCCCGCGGATAATACACCGGCAATTATGATCTCTAGCTAAATTAGCCAATAACCCCTCAAAGGCTAAACATTTGACATTGTGCAAATGCGCCGTAGCAAGTTGTAGCATTTCTAACCGGTTAGCAAGAGAAAACATGGGGCATTTTGCGCTAGATTTGGCAACCGCTACTATTAAGTTATCAAATAATTCACTACCCCTTTGGATAATGTCTAAATGCCCGTTAGTGATAGGATCAAAAGAACCCGGATAAATGGCTAATTTTTTAAGCATTGGCTTTCCATCTGGGATATAAGCAATGCTTAATGCCTAAAGAATCTAACCACTTGCCCACTAAGAATAATTCCATGTCTTTTAAATTTTTAGGCTGTGTGTAGTAGGTGAGCAGGGGGGGGGCGATAATAACTTGTGCTTTAGCTAGGGTGAGTAAATTTTCTAGGGCAATGCTATGCAGGGGCAATTCTCTAGGGGCTAATAAGAGCTTTTTTTGTTCTTTAAGCACTACAGCAGCTACGCGGCTTAAAAGATCATCACAGATTCCATGCGCAATTTTACTTAGAGTATTTAAACTAGCTGGAATAATGGCCATTGCATCTATACCAAAACTTCCAGAGGCAATAGGGGCATCAATTTGTTTATGGCTAAAGAGTTGTAAGGGTCTATGCCAGTTTTTAAGAGTTTGTTTTAAATCTATATTCATTTCAGAGTGCGCTACTTGTTGGGCATGTAGGCTAAGAACGACAAATAAATCAATCTCTGTAGGCACGCACTCTAAAAAGCGCCAAGCTAGCTGTATCCCACTAGCCCCACTAATACCCACCACTAATTTCACAGCACTTCCCCTTTTAATAGTCCGGTGATTTTAACCTGTATCACTTTTTTACTGCGCATATTTAACGCTTGAATCACTTGGTTTAACACCCCATTTTCTAAAGCTTGTAAAGAGGTTTCTAAAAAAATAGGGCCTTCTTTGAGTGTGGCATTAAAGATTTCATGTTTATAAATTAAAATTTTAGGACCCACTCTATCTATACTTAAAATCGTATTAGGGGCTATAAAGCTGCGCGCGCTGCTATTATTAATATAAGAGGCATCAATGGGCAAGGTAGTAAAGTGGGTGAAGGGGATATTTTCAAAATAGGTATTGCTTGCATCTAGGTTTTGATCTTTTCTAAGCATGATCTTACTTTTATAAATACCAATGGAGGCATTTAGGCTATATTTAATCCAGATTTTTTGATCTAAACTTAGCACGCCCTCTTTATTAAGAAATTGTTGCGTACGCCACCGTAAATCTTGAGGGCTAGCGACTTTTAAAATCTGATCTAGCATTGATAAGTTGCCGCTAGCTAACTCTACTTTAATGGCTTGGATTTTAAAAGGGTATTTGGCATAAAACCGGGTGTAGGCTCTAGAAATAGCTTGTTCTAAAAGAGAAAGAGAAGGCTGTGCAAAAAGCCCGGTTAGACAGATAGCCAATAATAAAAAGCGCATTAAGCCTTCTTAATCATAGAGGCCATGATCCAATAAGTATTAGAATCAAAGCGCACTTGGATATAATTTTCATTTAAAGCCTCAATTATACCTTTACCAAAGACTTCATGCATCACGCAATCCCCAATTTTTAAAAACTGGATCAATTTGGCTTCCTTTAAAAAATGAGAGGGTGCTAAACCTGTTTGGAGTGTTCCAAAATGTTCCCTCTCTTGTGCACTGCATAAATAAAGTTCCTCTTTAGCGCGTGTGATAGCCACATAGCCCAAACGGCGCTCCTCCTCTTGATCCTCTGCATTTTTGTAAGGGAAAAAATCCTCCTCAAAGCCTATAACAAAAACTACGCTAAACTCTAAACCCTTAGCCTTATGCACACTCATGCATTTAACACCCTTAGAATCTACAATAGGGGTTTCTAGTATGATTTGTTCTAAAAAGTCTTGTACACTAGCCACGCCCTTTAATTCTAAACTATCCTCCATACAACTTATAAAAGTCTCTTCTAAGCGTGAAAGATAATAGGGGTCTGAAAAATCAGGATCTTCCTCAGCCTTAGCGCGCCATTCTTTTTCTAGCTCTTCTGGGCTTTGTTGGCATATTTTTAAATAACCTTTAAAGAGAATATGTGCTTGTTCTATGTTTTTGATATGGCGGGCATCTTTGGCTAGATCAAATAGAAGGGTAAAAAAATCTTGTAAAGATGCATAGGCGCTTTGGGGTAATATGGGTTTTAATAAACCGGCCTGATAGGCTTTAGCAATGCTACATAATTCTCTAGCACATAGATTTTTAATTTTATCTATACTGCCTTTGCCGATGTATTTGAGTTTAGGTAATAAACGCAAAATATCAGAATCTGCATTGCAATTAATTAGCGCATACAAATAGGCTAGGCGATCTTTGATAATGGCGCGTTCATAAAAACTAATATCACCTATGATCGTGTAGGGGATTTTAGCCCGCAATAAACCCTTTTCTACCTCTTTAGAGAGACAATTAAAGCGATACAAAATAGCCATATCCTCATAGACAACCCCCCGATTAGCCGCTTCTAAAATCTTTTTAGTGATAAAGTTATTTTCCTCTGTGGTGTTGGTAAAGTGCGGGGCTTCTAAATTTTTACATGGGACTTTGTTTTTCTGGCTAATTAAGGTTTTTTGGTAGCGGTGCTTATTGTGGATAATGAGCTCATTAGCACAGGTTACAATTTCTTCTGTGGAGCGGTAATTTTGTTCTAGTTTGATAATTTTAGTTTGAGGAAAATATTCAGGGAAATTTAAAATATTTTCTATATCCGCCCCTCTAAACCCATAAATACTTTGATCATCATCGCCCACCGCACAAAGATTCTCATGGGCACAACAAAAGGTTTTAATGAGTTTAAGTTGGAGGGGGTTTGTATCTTGGTATTCATCTATAGAGATGTATTGGTAACGCTTACTTATAGAGTTAGCTAACTCTAAATCATAATCTAAAATTCTGTAAGGCAAGGCAATTAAATCATCAAAATCCACCCAGTTTTCTTTTTCTAAAGCTTCTGTGTAATACATGAAAGCGTGCCATATATCTTGGCATCTTTCCGGAGTGATGAGGTGGTTTTTAATCTGTGAAAAGCGTTTCATTAAGTAATTTAAAAATATTGCATCGTTGTCTATACGGGTGTCTTTTTTATAGGCAAGTAAAGCGGGTTTTAATAGTTTAAAAATTTCACGGGGGGTTTTAAGCTCAAAATCTAACCCCCGATCCAAGCGCTCCATATGCTGTTTTAAAAAGTTAAGCCCAAAGCTATGGAAAGTACAAAGCGTGGGCTTATGCGTACGCCTCCCTATTAATTTCATAGCCCGTTGGTGCATTTCACTCGCTGCTTTATTAGTAAAAGTTAAAGTTAAAGTGTTCTCAGGGGGGATTCCTACATAGCCAATTAAATAGGCTAAACGGGTGGTTAGGGTTTTAGTTTTGCCACTGCCTGCTCCGGCTAAAACAAGCAAGGGGCCTTGTACATGTTTAACTGCCTTTTGTTGTGCCGGATTAAGACCTTGGAGAATCTCTATTTTATTCATGGCAAATCCTGTGCATTCCTAGGGGCTCTGATTTGGAATCTATAATAAACGGATTTGAAACGATAACTTTTAATGATACTAAAATTATTCAACGCTGATTGTAAATCCCCCATTCTTTGGTAGAGTAAGCCTAACCCATAGCGCACATCGTAGTTTTGCGAATCGATGCCCTTAGCCATTTCTAAAAGCAAAGCCGCGCTATCAAATCGTTTTAAAGCAATATAAGCTAGGCTAGCTAATTCATACACCTCCATTTCATGATCGCCTGCTTTATCTAGTAAAAAGTTATAAATAGAAACGGCCTTTTCATATTTCTTTTGAAAGAGACTCATTAACCCTAACATGCGCAATAAATCCATGCTATCCTCATCATTTAAAGAAGCACTCAGACGGGCATTAAGTGTCTGCTCTTGGCTATTTGATAAACCGGTGATAAAGCCCATATAAATATATATTTTACGCCCCAAAAGCGAGCCATGGATTAGTTTGTCTAAATCCACTTTTTTACTGGTTAAAAAAGCATAAGCCCCTAGCATTTGGCGGATATCCCCTTTGTATTTAAGCATCATTTCATAAAGCACATTGGTGAACATATCCTTAGGGTGCATTTCTTTAAGCGCGCTAAAATATTTAATCAGCCTCTTTTTATCATCAGCGCGGCGCGCATAAGCTAGTCCTAAAGCGTAGTGGATACTTAAAGGTTTGGCAATTTTATCTATCCAGCTTAAATCATCATTGTTTGTACCATTCAGATAGTTGATAAAAGAATTTAAAAAGTCTCTTTGGATGCTATCTGTAAAATGCAAACCCTGAAAATCTGTAGTGATTTTTTTAAGTAATGCGCTAGGGTCGCGATAATCTAGCCATTCTACTAGCACGGCAAAAATACCGGCTAAAACATTGTTATTATTCAAATAATAAGCTTTTTTAAAGTGAAAAGAGGCGTTGTGGAAATCATCTAACTGGGCATAGATTAAACCGGTATTATAGTGGGCAGTGGAGCTATAAGGGTTAGCCTCTAAAGAGAGTTTAAATTCTTTAAGCGCGCGGCGTAAATGAGAAGAGCCAAGATATTTAAACCCGGCGATGGTGTGCAAATCCGCGCTACTGGTGTTCTTGCCTTTTTCTAAAGAATTAATGGCGTCTATAAAATCCTGATTATTCCCCGTATCTATAGAAAACACCCCCTCATGGATAGCATTTAAAGAACTCCTTAAATCCATGAATTTAAAAGGCGCGTAGTAAAAGAGAATTCTAAAAGTAGGTATACCCATTCCCTCGCGCAAATTATTACTCCAAAAGCTTTTACGAATTGTCTGTATATCAAAATAATGCCGGTTTAATATAGGTTCAATGGGGTAAGTGTCGCTTAAAATCTTTTCTTTGTGTTTGTCTTTTTTGAGTGTGTGCAATAAAGAAGTTAGTACATCTTGCGCGCCTATAAAATTTCCCATACGCAAGGCAACAAGTTCTAAGGCCATTAAGGCTTCTTGATCATCTGGATAGGCATCATTATAGCGCCGTAAGGATTGAATAGCCTTACTATAATCCCCCATTCTGGCATATAAAAGCCCTATGGTTTTATCATCTTTAGGGGTGGCGGCATTTTTAAGATATTTAATCGCATTAGCTTCATCTCCAAACATCATAAAAATCTTAGCGGCTAAACGATTTCTTGGAGCGCTAAATAATTCGTTATCCGGATTGATTAAAGCCGAAAGGGTTTCAAAATAATGCCCCCCATAGTATAAACTTAGCGCATAGGTGTAGGGGTAAATGGGTTGTTTATCTAGTTGGACTAAGTTATTTCTAGTGAGTTTTAAATAACGGGTATAAAGGTCCATATTATTAAGATAAAAGGCAGAGATCATCGCATCAATAGCATTAACGCTAATATTTTCCTTGCTTAAAAGGGCATCATCAAAGAATTTTAAAGCCCCGCTATAATCTTTTTGGCGCATTTTAAGCACACCTAAATTGTGGTTAGCAAGATTAGAGGAAGTGTGCGAGATTTTGCCAAAAATACGCAAAGCCTCATCGGTTTGCCCTTGTCTATAAAGAATATCTGCCTTTTCAATCATGGTATTAATATGCTCTTCATTAAGGGGTGTATGAGAAGTTTCTTTTAAAACAGGGAGGTTATTTAAAACAGAACCTTGACTTTCTATTTTGCTAAGCTTTCTGGATTGTTGGGCGGCTGCTTCTTTATGTGTGGCGTTATCCTCAAAACGCCGGTTATGCGCCACAAAACTCATGATTAGTGAGACAATAACAATTAAAGCAACAAGCCCCGTTCCTCCCAAAACAGATAAATAAAGGCGCGGTCTACTTTTAAGGGCGATTAATTTTTCTTGAGGCGTTTTGGCTTGTAAAATTTCTAAAAACGGGTTTTCTTGGCTAAAGAATTGTCTTAAAGATTGGATTAAATTTCTTTTAGGGGGGGGTTGTGGGGTTTGCTGTGTTTCTGGATTTTGTGGGGTTTGTGGATTTTGCGGGGTTTGCTGAGTCTGTGGAGTTTCTGGGGTTTGATCAACCATGTTTAACCTTTAGATATAACGGGTCAAATAGGGCTCTAACACTTTAGGAATCTTAATAAGCCCCTCTTTTGTCTGGTAATTTTCCATAATAGCCACTAGTGTACGCCCTATAGCTAAAGAAGAGCCATTAAGGGTATGTACAAAGGCATTTTTCTTATTTTCTTTATAACGAATCTTAGCCCGCCGCGCTTGAAAATCGCGCGTATTACTCACAGAGCTAATTTCTCTATAACAATTTTGCCCGGGTAACCACACTTCAATATCTACCGTATTACTCGCGCTAAAACCCAAATCCCCGCTACAGAGTTGGATAAAGCGGTGGGGTAATTCTAAAGCTTTTAAAATACCGCTAGCAATTTCTAACATTTTAGCCTGCATAGAATCGCTTTTTGTAGGGTGGGTGATAGCCACTAATTCTACTTTATCAAATTGGTGTTGGCGGATAATGCCATGGGTGTCTTTACTTGCGCTACCGGCTTCTTTTCTAAAACATGGCGTATAAGCCGTCATTAAAATAGGCAAATCCTCAGATAGAATTATTTCATTAGCATAAAGATTAGTCAAACTCACCTCTGAGGTGGGGATTAAATATAAATCCTCTATTTCTACTTTAAAAAGGTCTTCTTTAAATTTGGGGAGTTGGCCTGTGCCAAAAAGAGTTGTGGCATTGACTAAAATAGGGGGGTTGATAATTTCAAAGCCATGTGAGGCGTTATAATCTAGCATGAAATTAATAAGTGCACGGCTAATTAATGCCCCCCCTTTGCGCAACACACTAAAACGGCTTTTAGCGATCTTAACGCCTCTATCAAATTCAATCCAGCCATTTTTTTGGGCTAGTTCGTGGTGTTCTTTGGGCTTAAAATCAAAACTCTTAGGGGTTAAAATACGCGCAATTTCTACATTTTCACTCTCATCTTTACCAAAGGGGGTAATGGGGTCTAATAAATTAGGGATTATGTGTAATAAAACTTCTAATTCTTCTTCTAAAGTGTTAACCCGCTGGGTTAAATGCCCTATTTTCTCTTTATTCTCTTCTAAAGCACTCTTAAGGCTTAGAGCTTCTTGATCGTGGTTTTTTTGCTTTTCAAAAAAGAGTTTGGAGGTTCTGTTTTTAAATTCTTGGGCTTGTTCTAGGGCTAATTTTTGTGCTTTATATTCTAATAAAAGGGTTTGTAGATTTTTAAGAATCTGGGGGTCTAAGAATCGTTTGGCTAAATTAGCTTGCACAGCCTCAAAATCATGGAGTAGTAATTTTTTATCAATCATGTTTATTCTCCTTTGATAGTCCTAAACCCCCATTCTTTCGCCCAAGCCTCTAAATACTGCTTATGCACCTCTAGGTGTAAAATCCCTTGATCGCCTTCTAAACTACTAACAATATTGCTATTAGGCAGGGCAATAAAACTATCCCCATAAAAACGCCATGGTAAATTATTTTGTTTAGAACGCACCATGCCAATACGATTAGCCCGTGCCACTAGCATAGAATTACAAAACGCCCTAGCTTTACACACAGCACGCCAGCGCTCAAAAGATTCAAAGGTACTAGCCGTGCTTAAAAGCACCATTTCAACCCCCTGCTCTTGCATGCCTAGCCAAATTAAATCAAAGTGTAATTCATACCCAAAAAGAGGGGCGATTTTAATCCCCTCTAGCATAAAAGTTAAGGGTGTGCTTAATTTATCAGGCTGGGGGTTATCAAAAAAACGCGCTTCATTCCAGTGATCATAGGGCATGAGTTTTTGCTGGGTATAAAATTGTGTGTCTTTAGGTGTGATTAAAGCAATTTGTTTAAGTAATCCTTTTTGATCTTGTAAAATAAGAGGCGCGCTGATGTAAAGCTGGTGTTTAAATGCGAGTTGTTGGAGTTGTTCTAAACGGGCTAGACTGTAGCTATTAATTTTTTGTGCCTCACTTTCTAACACCTCTAAAAAAAAGGGGGTGAGTACATATTCAGGGAAAATAACAAGCGCTTTAGGTGGCATTTGTTTGGCGCTTCTTTGTACAAATTCCCAATCAAAATGCGCCATTTGCATGAGAAATAAATGCATTAAAGCTTTACCGCCAAAATATTAGACACGCTTTTATACATATAATGCGCTCTCTCTACTACATCTAACCCTACAGCGCTTAATTCATCTTCTAATTCATCGCTACTAACAAAGCGCTCAATAGAGGAGGGCAAATAAGCATAGGCTTTATAATTACGGCTAATAATTGTACCTAAAATGGGCAAGATTTTAGAAGTGTAAAAATGGGTTAATGAGTCTAAAATCCCGCCTTGATCCTGACGCATAAACTCTAAGACTAATAACACCCCTCCCTTTCTAAGAACACGGCTAAATTCCTCTAAAGCTTTTTTGCGCTCTACCACATTGCGCAAGCCATAGGCAATACTGAGTAAATCAATGCTATTATCTTGCAAGGTGTGTAAATTTTTAGCCTCTAAACAAGTTAGAGTAACACACTCGGGGCGTTCTAGGTTAGCTTGTGTGATCTTTTCTTGTGCTAGACGCAACATTTCAGAGGAGGGGTCAATGCCATGCATGCTAGCAATGCTACCCTTGAAATTTTTTAAGGTCTCTAGGATACAAAGCAACATATCTGCCGTCCCACAAGCCACATCAGCAACATACAGATCGTTTAAATGCCCCCTAAAAGCATAAACATGGCGTAAAGCCTCTTGGATACTTTTACGCCGCCATTTTTGATCTTGTCTAAAACTCACTACCCGATTGGCTATATCATAAGTATTAGCGATAGCATCAAACATGCTAATGATTTTTTCTTGTTTTTGAGAATTGCGCATTAAAAGAATTTCCCCACTACTGCAAAGACAATCACGATCATACATATCGTAGGCACTTCATTTACAAACCTGAAAAAACGCGAACTCTTATAAGTCCCCTCTTTTTTAAGCTCTTTCATCCACTTTCTACACATAAAATGAAAGTGCAACAAAATAAGTACAAAGAGTAGTTTAAGGTGTAACCAACCATGAGAAAAAAGCGTAGCTGGGTTTAAAACATAAATCAAACCTAGCCCGCTAAGCACGCTAATAATCATAGCTGGGGTGGCAATGGCATTAAAAAGTTTGGATTCTTGGATTTGTACAATGGCTACAAAATCCGGTTTATTATAATTTTCGCGATGATACACTAAGAGTCTTGGTAAATAAAGCAAGGCTGCCATCCAAGAGATGATAGCCACAATATGGAGCATTTTAAGCCATAAATACGCTTCCATGTTAACTTCCTAGTATTTTTTTAATAGATTCTGCGGTACCGGTAAATGCTACCCATGCGCCTGTTTTTTCTAATTCTTGCTTGGTGATTCTAACCCCATACTTACGCGCCTTTGTATTTAAAATTTGCAAAGCCGGATAAGACACCCATTGGCAAATACAAATAGGCTGGATAAAGGGTACAATCTTACTTTCTTGTAAACATAATTGTAGCGCTAAGCCATAGGCCTTCATTAATCCCCCCACCCCTAAAAGCACGCCCCCAAAGTAGCGCACCACAATAATAGCCGTATTGATTAAATCCTGCCGTCTTAAAATCTCTAAAAGAGGCTTAGTACTATTTTTAGGTTCTCTATCCTCATGTAAAACTTCCTCTAGCCTATCGCCACTCAAATAGCGGTAAGCATACACAATATGGCGGGCTTTACAATGCTCTTTTTTAAGTTGCTCTAAAGTGTTTTCAAAACTAGAAAAGGGGAGTAAAAAGCCTAAAAAGCTAGAACCTTTAATTTGGTGTTTAGAAGTAATGAGCGTACTAACTTGATTCATCAGTGTTGTAAATAAATTTGCATATTAGGATTTTCTAAAAGCAAAGTGTTTTTACCACGCGTGATATTAAAAGTACCTTTCAAGTGGTTATAAAAGGCTAATTCAAATGCCATGAGTTTTTCATTGCTACACACCTTGCGCGAAATGCCCTTATCCTCAATATTGAGGTGATCGTCATCTCTAAAGCTATAACTAATAAAATATTTATTGCAATAAATCACCCCATAAGCATGGAGTTCTTTTTGATCAAACTCCACATGCCCCATAGGTGTACTTTTGATCTTACTTTGCTTAGCCATTTGTTGGTTTTTCTCTATATCTGCTTGCAAACGGCTAATATCAGTTCGAATCATGGAGGCATCGGGGGGCAAATCTTTAATATCTAGGTTTTTGATATTGCGTTTTAATTCCTCTTGGAGTAATTCTAATTTGTCTTTAGCCTGCGCATTTGTAGGGGGTGTATTGCGATCTTCAGAATCTAAATGAGGCCTCTGGGCTTCTAAAATTAAATCTCTAAAGTTAAAGGTTTGCCCGTCTAAGACAACCCGCACAATGCGGTATTGGTTGTGGTTAAAATTCTTATTTAACAAGCGCACCAACACACACCCCCCCAAAAACACCCCGCAAAACACTAAAGGCAACAAAAAATAAATAAATTTTAAACTCCTTACTGAATACATGAATTTATTAAAACTCCTTTGATCAAACCCATATTATACTCTGATCTGCCTTAACATCACAGCGCGCGCCTAATAAATCAGCGCGATTTAAGTGGGGGTGCATTAAAATTATTTAATACCCCCAATTTTAATTTTTCTATAGAGTTTAGCATGCTTTATTACCTGTATTCGTGGTTTAATATTAATATTTTCCAGTACCTCACTTTTCGCTCCGGTTTAGCTTTTTTTCTTAGCTTTTTTAGTTGCATTTATGCCATGCCAAAATTTATCATTTGGGCTAAGCGCAAAAAAGCTAACCAGCCTATTTCAACCTATATCCCGCATCAAAACAAGAAAGACACGCCCACAATGGGCGGGGTGGTTTTCATGGCCACAACCTGCATCGCTTCTATTTTAACCGCCCGCTTAGATAATTTATTTGTACTGCTAGGGCTTTTTACCCTTTTAGCCTTTGGGGCTCTTGGTATGCAAGATGATTACACCAAAATTAGCCGTAAAAGCAATGCCGGAATCACTTCTTATTACAAATTTATCATTCTTACTTTGATCTCTTTGATCATCACCACCGCCCTTTATCATCTCATGAATGAGAAAGACCTTTATTTTCCTTTCCTCAAACACCCTATTTTTTCCTTTGAGAATCACCCCATTTTATTAATAGGGTTTTGGATTTTGGTGTTTTTATCCACCTCTAATGCGGTGAATTTAACCGATGGATTAGACGGATTAGCCACCGTGCCTAGTATTTGTGTGCTTTTAAGTTTGAGTGTGTTTATTTATGTGGTGGGCAATGCTGAGCTTAGTAGATATTTACTCTACCCTAAAGTAAGCCATAGCGGGGAGGTAATGGTGATCTCTGCGGCCTTAATTGGATCGCTTCTAGGGTTTTTGTGGTTTAACGCGTTTCCAGCAGAAATATTTATGGGAGATAGCGGGAGTTTATCTATTGGGGGTTTTATTGCCTACATGGCTATTATTACTAATAATGAAATCTTACTTATTTTAATGGGGCTTGTATTTGTATTAGAAACTGGATCGGTGATCTTACAAGTTACTAGCTATAAAACCCTCAAGAAAAAGATTTTCCGCATGGCACCCTTACACCACCATTTTGAATCTAAAGGTTGGCCGGAAAATAAAATCATCTTGCGCTTTTGGATCATTGCAATTTTAAGTAACATTGTGGCGTTATTGAGTTTGAAAGTGCGCTAAGATTTTCTTTAATTAATTTAGCTATGTTATTCTAGTACCTTTAGTCCAGATAGCGGAGTTTTATGATCTCATTACTTGGATATGGACAGACCAACCGGGCTTTTGCGGCTTATTTGCATAAGAAAAATATTCCCTATTGTGTCTATGACGATCAGGTTTTAACCCCCTCGCTAGATCCTTTTAACCAAAAATGGCTTCCCTCTAAGATGTTTAACCCCTACGCCTCACAACTAGAAATTGTAAGCCCGGGCATTCCTTTTAACCACCCGCTAGTCATGGCTAGTAAACATTTATGTAGCGAATATGATTATATTAAAGGGCTTTGGCAGACTAATCGCAAACATCTTCCTTTTCCAACCATTATTTTTATTAGCGGTACAAATGGCAAAACCACCACCGCTAGAATGTTAGGCTTACTCTTAAAATCTAGCAGTGCCCAAGTGGGGGGCAATATTGGAATCCCTCTAATTGATCTTTACACCCAAATTAAAGCAGAGCAGCGCAAACCCCCCTATGTATGGATTTTAGAAACCAGTTCTTTTACTTTGCACTATACTAACCATTTGGTGCCCCAAATTTATGTGCTTCTGCCTCTCTCCCAAGATCATTTAAGTTGGCATGAAAACCATGAAAACTATGTGGAGGCCAAACTCAAGCCTTTATCTCTCATGCAAAAAGAAGGGCATGTGTTTTTACACGCCTCTTTAAAAGATCACCCCACAGTTAAAGCCCTTATCAATCCGCCTAATCTACTTTTTTATCAAGATTCTAAACACCTTGCACAACAAATGGGGTTGCAAATTTCTAAAGTGCGTTTTGAAGAGCCCTTTTTATTAGATGCCTTGTTAGCCTTAAGTGTAGCTAAGCTTTATTCAGGAATAGCAGATTATGATTTACTCAACACCTATATTATCCAGCCCCATCGCATTGAGATATTTTTAGATCAAAATCAAAATACATGGGTAGATGATAGCAAGGCAACTAATATTGATGCTACACTCAAAGCCCTAGATCGCTTTAAAGGTTGTTATATCCATTTAATTTTAGGGGGCGATACAAAGGGCATGGATTTAAAACCACTATTTGAAGTTTTAGCCCACATGCAAATAGAAATATATGCTATTGGGGTGAGTGCGCCAGTGGTTATGCAAATGGCACAAGATTATCATATCCGCGCGCATTTATGCCATGATTTAAGAATAGCGGTGGAACATATCAAACAAAACTTACGCCCCGGACAAATTGGTATGCTCTCACCTAGTGCGGCTAGTTTGGATCAATTTGCCTCTTATAAACACCGGGGTATCACCTTTAAAGAGTGTGTATTAAAATGAGAGTGTGGTTTTTTCTTTTCTTATTTTTGGCTTTATTAGGGGTGGGTAGGGCAGATGATCATGATACAGACATGATAGACTTGTATTTACTACTTAATCAAATCAACCAAATTAATGGGGTGATTTCGCGCTACCAAAAAGATCCAGCTAAACGATCTGAAATTTCTTTATATACAGATCAAAAAAACGATTTAATGCATTCTTTTGCCCTCAAACTCTTAGGCGCGCAAGAACAAATCGGGATTAATATTGATGATAATCTCAAACAACAAAAAACCCTCAAAGAGGCCTTACTTAAAAGTAGCGATCAAGATTTTTACACCTACATACTAGACACAATCCGCCTAAAAAATTTAGAGGTAGATGCAAACATGTATGACTTTTTAGAGGAATTGCGCACCTCGCTAGATTTTTTTAGCCAAGAAAAAGATGTTAGAAGTATCACCGCTCGCTATTTGCTCACGCTAGAAGAATACGCCTCTAAAAGCTATGTTCTCCCCTCTAATGTGGGTGATTTTAAACAACAAAAATTCCAAGAACTCTTAGATAGCCATAAAACAAAGCTCAAAACCTATATTGAAGTGCTTAACTATATCCAAAAACACCCTAACCAAGTGCTTTCTAAAAATATTGTGCTAAGCATTGATTTAAAATGGATTTTAGAACGCGTAGCTAGTGTGATCGCGCATGCCTTTCCTAGCTCTAATGGTTTACAAAGCGCTAAGATCGTCCTTTCTTTGGTTTTACTGGTATTTTTACTCGCCCTTAGAAGACTCATCACCGCCCTTTTTATCCGGGTATTAGATTATTTTGTGCGCTTCACCCGTAAAAACACAGAGGTACAACAAAAAATCCGCAAAAGCATCATCACGCCTATTTCTACCTTTTTATTTATCTATAGCTTTGATATTTCTATTGACATTCTTTACTACCCCCACCCCACCCCCACTAAATTTTCTATGTATTTGGGTGTGGTTTATATTTTGCTATTTGCTTGGCTTTTTATGGCCTTATTTAAGGCTTACGGGGCAGCTCTTATTGCCACTTTAGCCTCTAAGAGCAATGGATTAAGAAGAGAAGTGATCAATTTGATCTTAAAGATCGCCTATTTCTTTATCTTTGTCATCACCACCTTATGGGTACTCAAACAACTAGGTTTTGATATTTCTACGATCGTGGCGTCTTTGGGTATTGGCGGGTTGGCTGTGGCTTTGGCGGTTAAAGATGTGTTGGCTAACTTTTTTGCCTCTGTGATTTTATTACTAGATAATTCCTTTTCTCAGGGCGATTGGATTGTATGTGGCGAAGTGGAGGGCACGGTAGTAGAAATGGGATTAAGACGCACCACAGTTAGAGGGTTTGATAATGCGCTATTTTTTGTGCCTAACTCTGAATTAGCCGGTAAATCTATTCGTAACTGGAATCGGCGCAAAGTCGGGCGGCGCATTAAAATGTATATCGGGCTTACTTATGATTCCTCTAGTGAAGCTTTGCAAAAATGCGTACTAGGGATTCGCAACATGCTTGAGCAGCACCCTAAAATCGCCAAAGATAGCGATCTAGACACAGCCTCCAAACAACAACTCAGTAGCGATCACCACGCGATGATGATGGGTTATCAAAATATTGTCTCTCTTGATGATTTAGCCGGTTATAAATCTAATTTATTTGTGTATTTAGATAATTTTGGCGATAGTTCTATTAATATTTTTGTGTATTGTTTTTCTAAAACCATTGCTTGGGGGGAATGGTTAGCCGTTAAAGAAGATGTGATGCTTAAAATCATGAAAATCGTAGAGGATAATGGCTTGAGTTTTGCTTTCCCCTCTCAGAGTGTTTATATTGAAAGCATGCCTAAAACACCGGTTTAATCTAATTTAGGAGAGTTCCATGCCTTTTTTTAAAAATCTTAAGTTAGGCACTAAAACAGCTTTGGCGGTTTCTATTATTTTAGTCTTATCCTTTGTATCTTTAGGGGCTTATTACACCACCAAGATCACCTCTGTACTTGTTAGTAGCGCTAATGAAAGGGTTAAAATCTTAGCCAATAGCCAAGCAACTAAAATCACACTTGAGCTTAAAAATGTACGCCAAACTCTGATTAACTATGTGAATTATTTTTCAGGCGGTGGCTATGTTTTATTAAAAAATGCCAGCTATGCCGAGTTTCAAGATAACATCAGCAAACTTTGCATGAATAGCGAATTTGTCAAAGGAAGTTTTTTACTTTTTTTACAAGATAACAAACCCGCCGCTAGCTATGAGGCCACCCAATTACCAGATGGACGAATCGTACTTTCTAATAATACAAAATCCATTTGGACATCAGATGTTGTGGCTCGGGTGATTAAAACCCATGAATTTAGCCGTACCCATACAGAATTTATGAAATTTGCAGATAAAACAACTTATTTTGGTTTTATCATCGCCGCACCCATTTTAGATCAAGCGCGCAATTTAAAAGCCATTGTGGGGGTTTTTGTAAGTTTTGATTACATTCAAGATCACTATTTCCCCACTAACTCAAAAGAAAATGGCTTTGTTATAGGCTCTAGGGATCGTATTTTTGCGATCAATAGAAACCACGCTTTACAAGGCAAGGTTTTTACAGATGTCATGCAAGCAGCTGAGGCTAGATCGGTGCTTGATTTTAGAAAAAGCGCTCAACCGGGCGATAGCATGACCACTTCCTTTTATAGCGATGTTTTACATGGCAATATCATTTTAGCCCTTTATGATGTAAACCCTTATAGCAATTTAACAGAACCTGTCAATTGGGTTATTGGATCAGCTGTCTTAAGAAAAGATGTATACCACGCCGTGCACAAAGCGCAGTTAGCAGCCATTGTTATCTGTGTGGTGGCTTTATTACTCGCCGTTGCTATCATGGTTTTTTATATCAAAAACCAAATTGTTTTGCGGGTTCATAAAGTTGTTGCGACTTTAGATAGTTTCTTTAGGCTACTTAACCACGAGGAAAATGTCAAACTAGAGCTTTATCCTTCCACCCAAAAAGATGAAATTGGTTGGATGTTAGATTCAATTAATTCAAATGTGGCCAATATCCAACAAGTTTTCCATGCAGATAATAATGCCGTGATAGAAGCCACCCATTTAGCCTCTGATGTGCAAAAGGGGATTCTTGTTTTTAGTGAAAACCACACCAATGCTAAAACCCCTAAACTCTCTGAACTCATCAAGGTTACCCACTCTATGGTAGGGGATTTAGAGAAAAAAATCGGCTCAGACTTAAATAAAATCTTAGCCGTCGTGCATGCCTATCAAGATTTAGATTTTACCGCAAGAGTACAGAGTGCTAAAGGGGAGATTGAAGTTTCTATTAACCAATTAGGTACAGAGGTGAGTGAAATGCTTAACACTTCTTTACATTTTGCTAATACACTCAATACAAAAGCCCTTGATTTAAAAACTAGCATGGAAAAACTCTCTTCAAGTTCTACTAAACAATCTGAGGAGATTAAAGTAACCACAGAGAACATTGAGGGCATTACCCAGCATATTAACGATGTAAGCACTAAAAGCGATGAAATGATCACCCAAAGCCAAGATATTAAGGGCATTGTAGAGATCATTAGAGACATTGCCGATCAAACTAATTTATTAGCCCTGAATGCGGCAATTGAGGCCGCTAGAGCGGGTGAACATGGGCGCGGGTTTGCAGTGGTAGCTGATGAGGTTAGAAAACTAGCCGAGCGCACGCAAAAGTCTTTAAGTGAGATTGAATCTAGCATTAATGTTTTATTGCAAAGCATTGCGGATAATTCAGCAGCCATTAAAAGCCAAGCTTCAGCTGTATTAGATATTAATAAGGCTATGGGAGAATTTGATGCGAATCTAGCCCATAATTTAGACATTGCTCAAGGGTGTTTGGGCATTAGCCAAGATATTGAGCGCATCGCTACTGATATTTTAGAAGACACGAGTAAAAAGAAGTTTTAAAGGATTAAAATGGATAAAGTGTTAGCAAGTACAAGTCAATTTTACCCCACACAGATGTCTAAAATTAAAAAATGGATTATCAAATGGCAAACAAGGTCTTTAGGTAAACGGTTAAATGTAGATATTTTGATCTTATCGGTGTTACTCTTTTCTGATCGCTATAATTTAGATACACAATTAGAAAGGGCTAGGCACTATTTAGAAAAATCTATCAATCCATGCCTAGTTTGCCGTGTTTTTGATCGCATTTGCATTAATTTAATGGAGTATGCCGCCGATGAACATCTTTACTTAAAAGATAGAGGGCGGGTATTTGAACTCTTGGTACAAAATATCCAGCTCTACCATGTGGTTTTAGACATGTGGGAGGAAGAGGACTATCAAGATCAAAGAGATATTTTAAAAGTTGCGGTGCAAAATGCCTATGATAAGCGCTACAGTTTAGATGCAGAAAGCCAGCGCTTTTTAACCTACCAAACACGCATTTTTGCTAATAAACACTTATAACAAGCGCTTTAATCTAGCCAAAGTTAGCAGGGGTAGCTAAAGATTATGGCTTTTTAATGGATTATAAAGTTTTAAAACTTCTTTAGAATTATTAAAAACATCTTAAATTCAGCGTGGCTTTAGTTTTAAAGACTAGAATAGCGCTTTTTGACTGAAAGGAAAGAGATGACAAAGTCTATTAAAGCAACTCAGATCAAGCGCGCATGGGTTGTGCTTGATGCTAAAGATCAAATTTTTGGACGCCTGATTACACAGGTTGCCACCCTTTTAAGAGGCAAACACCGCCCCTTTTATACCCCCCATGTAGATTGTGGGGATTTTGTGGTGGTGATTAATGCCTCCCATGTGAGATTCTCCGGGCTTAATAAGCTACAAGATAAAAATTATTTCACCCATTCGGGTTATTTTGGGAGTACCAAAAGTAAAACGCTAGAGGAAATGTTAGAAAAAGCACCGGAAAAACTCTTTTTTCTAGCCGTACGCGGCATGTTGCCCAAAACTAAGCTAGGGCGCGCAATGCTTAAAAAATTAAAGGTTTATAAAGATGAAAAACACCCCCACACTGCCCAAGTTGGCCAAAAGGATAACTAGATGACAAAGTTTTATGCCACAGGAAAAAGAAAAAGCGCCATTGCTAAAGTTTGGCTCTGGCATGGCAAGGGCGAGCTTGATATTAATGGCATGGATTTAGACACTTG
The DNA here is from genome assembly GCF_902196125.1 of Helicobacter suis. Classification (GTDB taxonomy): domain Bacteria; phylum Campylobacterota; class Campylobacteria; order Campylobacterales; family Helicobacteraceae; genus Helicobacter; species Helicobacter suis_B. The sequence continues at coordinate 76,565 of NZ_CABIKG010000002.1, read as the reverse complement.
GCTAGGCGGGCATGAATCTATCAAAATGAAGGTAATGCAACCCTTAGTTTTAACCCAACAAAAAGATCAAGTTAATATTAAAGCGGTGGTTTTTGGGGGCGGGTATAGCGCGCAAGCAGAGGCACTCAGACATGGCATTTCTAAAGCACTAGATAGCTATGATAGCGCGTTTAGGGCTATTTTAAAACCCAAAGGTTTATTAACAAGGGACTCTCGTGTGGTTGAGCGGAAAAAATATGGGAAACGCAAGGCAAGACGCAGCCCACAATTCTCTAAACGGTAGAGATTTTAGTTTTATTCTTGATTTAGACGGTAGTTTAAATCTAGTTAAACACCTAAGCCAAATTAACCTAGTGGGCAGGGTGGCTTTATTAACTGATTTAAAAACAAACCAGTTAATAACTAGGGTAAAAATCCCATGTTCTTAACCTATAGATTTATAGAATTTTATAGGGTTTTATAAGATTATAGGTTTGTAGGCATGGCCATTGATTTAAAAACCACCCCCATTTCCAAACTCTTTTTTTACTACTTTATCCCCCTAGCCTTTTCTATGATCTCGCTTTCTACCTATTCTATGATTGATGGCATGTTTGTGGGCAATAAATTAGGCAAGCAGGCTCTAGCCGCTATTGGAGTGTGTTGGCCTATTTTCCCTACTTTAATTGCTTTTGAACTGCTCTTTGGATTAGGGGCTGCCTCCATTGCTTCTTATTTTCTAGGCAAAGATCACGCCAAGCGCGCGCGGCTTGTTTTTAGCTCTGTTTTTTATTTTGTGGCTATTAGCATTACCTGTATTAGTTTAGCTTTAGTGCCCTTTAGTGAAACCATTGTAAAGATGTTAGGTAGTAGCGATGTAATTTTACCTATGGCTTCTGATTATGCCAGAGTGGTTTTCATGGGGGCTTTCTTTTTAGTTTTACACCCCCTAGCTGATGTCTTTGTAGTCAATGATAAACGCCCCTTTTTAGCCATGATAGCTATGCTCATTGGCTCTTTGACTAATGTTATTTTTAATTATTTATTACTCTATGTCTTTGAAATAGGGATTGAAGGTAGCGCGATTGCTACAGTGCTAGGGCATGCGGTGGGTTTTTTTGTGTTACTCTCTCATTTTTTACTTAAAAAAGGCCAGCTTTATTTTGTGGCTCGCTTTAATTTAGCTAGCGTGATTTCCTCAGCCAAAAGCGGGCTACCCCAAAGCATTTCTGAACTTAGCGCGGCTATTGTTATGCTTATGTTTAACCAAACTATCATGCACACAGTAGGCGAACGCGGGGTTTCTATTTATGCCATTATCATGTACAATGGCATTATCTTTTGGACAACTTTACTCTCTATTGGGCAGGGTATCCAGCCTATTGCTAGCTTTAGTTATGGGGCTAGTCGCTTAGATCGCGTGCGCATGGCCTTTATCTTTGGCTTGAAGGTGGCTTTTTGCGTGGGTGTGGCGTTGTATATTTTGTTTTACTTTTTTGATCCTTATTTACTTAAACTTTATGTGGATAAAAAACAACTTGCAGACCTTAACTTTCTTAAAGACACCAAAAAAGCGATGGATATTTACTATTTTGGGCATATTTTTTTAGGCATTAATTTATTTTGTGCGGTTTTTTTCCAATCTATCCAGCGTACTAAAAGCTCTTTTTTAATTACCTTGTGTGAAACCATTGTCTTTATTGCAATCTTACTCCCCATTTTAAGCCATTTTTATGGCTTGCAAGGCATTTGGGTTGCCTACCCGCTTTCCCAGTTTCTAGCACTTATAGTGGTGATATGGGTGATTTATTATGAGATCAAAAGAGGTACATTTAGCTTTATAGAACCTTATAAAAAAGGTGCTATAGTAAGCCATGCAGATTAAGACCAAAGCACCCCCGTTTTGTTTAGCTAATTCTTCTAAAAAATCTCACTCTAGCCAGTTTATTGAAGTGTGTTTAGACCCTTGCTTGTATGCTAAAACCAGCCTTTATATTGAAAAACATTTCCCCGAACATGTGCGCTTCAAACGAACTTTAATCTTGCTTGAACAAAAGAGTATTAAAAAAACCTATTTATTAAACCGCCTCTTTTATGCTAAATACGCCCTACACCCCTTTAACCACCCTGACATGTTTAAAATCTTATTACAAAAAATCCTAGATCACGCCTATTTACCCGTTGTGTTTAAAGAAAACCACGATTTAGAAAAAATTTATAGCCCCCACCTAGCGTTGGTGCATAAGGTAGAAATCCATGTGGTGTATATGCATTCTAGGTTAGTTTTTTACTACACAAACCACTTAGCTAGAGAATTTTTACACGCCACTTTTCCGGCTCATATTTTGCTAGAAACCCCTTTTTTAGATAAGCGCAATAGAAAAGATTTTTTGCATGAAACCCACGCCCATTTAGACGCTTTACAAATCCTGATGAATCTAAAAAACCCCCATTTTAAACACGCCTATATCCAGTTTATTTACCCCACCCAAACTTTGCATTTAACCAAACAAGAAGAATTGATTTTAAAAGCCTTGCGTACGCTAGGCTTAGGGGTGATGCATTCTAAAGAGGAAATCAAACACCGGTATTTAGAACTAGCTAAGCTTTATCACCCAGACACCGCCCCCAATACCTCTAAGCGCAAAAGCATTTATAAACAGCGGTTTTTAGAGGTTATGGAGGCTTATAAAATCCTTAAACACCTTTAATGGCTGGGCGCGTGCTCTTTGTGTTCTTGAATCATGCGATAAATTTCATCTTTGAGGTGTAGTTTTTTCTTTTTGAGAGTGGCGATTTTTAGATCATCTGTACCGCTAGCCTCTAAAGTCGCGATTTCATCATCTAAAGCGTTATGTTCCTCAAAAATCTTATGAAAATGAGGGTTTTTATTGCTCAACTCTTTAATCTCATCTCTGTATTCATGGAACATGCAACAATCCTTTCTGATAAAATCTGCCTATTATAGTATAATAGGCTTTCTTGTCGGCTTAAAGGATAACCCATGTTGTTTGCTCTTTTAAAATCGCCTACAAATAAAGTTTACCTTTTTCTCATCTGTATTTTGCTCTCTATCCCTAAACTCTATGGCATGCACTTTAGCGAACACATGCGCTATAACTTAGGGTTTAATCTATTCATCATGGACCATGAGGGCTCTACAACTTATTGGCCTAACACTAATACCACCCTTAATACCCGTTTAACTCCAGAAATTGGGTTTGCGTTTAATACTAAAAATGTAGAACAAAAAATAATGGTGGGGGCGTTTTTTTTCCAAAATATCCACAACTACAAACTAAACTTCCCCTCCAAATGGGGCCCCACACTTTATTACCAAGCCAAAGGGCGCTCGTTTAATTTTTATGGGGGGATTTTTCCAAGAAAATATCTTAATGGCCATTATCCACTTAATGTTTTCGCCCCCTACTACTGGTTTATTGATCCTAATGCTAGAGGATTTTTAGTCCAATATAAACCCATTAAAGACCCTTATAAATCCACCTCATTAGAGGGGGAGTTTATGCTAGATTGGTTTGGGGGGAATTGTTATATCTGTAAGTTTGGGCATAACAATTTGGGTAATGGCATGGATCGCTTTAGTTTCATGGGGTATACCGAACTTTCCACTCTCAAAGGGTTTTTAATATTTGGGGGCAATGCGGAGTACTTCCATGTAGAAGATCAATACTTGCTTAATTGGCCTAATACCTCTGGGAGTATCTCTACTGGATCGGTTTATTTATTAGATCGCCTCTATTATCAAGCCTATGCTAAAACCAATTTAATCAACGCCGCACCTTTCATGGAAAAATTAGATTTTTCTATAGGGGTGTTGGGGAATTTAGAGAGATTGCGCAGAATCGGTCTAAGTGTGCCCTTTAGGGTGGGTACAGGTTTGTTTATGGATACGCATATGCAGTATAAAGGCTTTGGGATTTATGACATGTTTTTTGCTAGCAGGCAAGGTGAGGATTTTCACTACAAAGAATACAATGATATTTACATTGATAAGATTTGTTCTAGCTCTAGCAATTATTGCCCCACACCGATTTATCGCGGCGTGCCTTTCTTCCAAGCCCCGCTTTATAATCGTCTGGATATTTACTACGAATTTAGAAGTTCCTTTGCCACTATCCGTACCCAATTTGTCTATAACACCATGAGCAATTACCACACCACACAGTCCTCTTACCAAGTCTATTTCACAGTAGCCCTAGACAGTTATGACTTGCTCAACTATGTTTTACGCAAGGTACGCCGCTAATTTAGCCGATATTACTCTTAGGCTTTAAGCCTGAGTTTAATAAAAGGAGTACTCTATGGCAGTCTCCATGGTAGGCAATGTAACTTATGTCAATCAAAATACCCCTTATGGTTCTATAATAAATCAAAACGCCCTGCCTAAACTCTCTGAGATCAACCACCAAGAATTTTTAGAGCGCTTACAAGTAGTCCAAGCAACCCGCGCTTTAGAGGAAAATAGATCTGTACATGAGGATAAAGAAGAGTCTAATCAATATTATTCACAAGATCAAAATCAATCCTCAGATTCAAAATCTGATACAAATACACAGGATAAAGCACACAGCTACCACGGCCATTATTACAGCGATGATGCGCTTAAACGCGCGGTAGAAAATACAGAAGAGTTAGAGCAACTGGTAGATTCACATGTCCTTGATGTTACAATTTAAATATATTTAATAATACGGCATAGGGGGCTAGCGTTAAACTAGGGGTTTTTAAAAAGTGCTAGCATTGTGAAAAACAAAGAGGTAGCTATGGCGTTTGATTATGATCTAGTTGTAATAGGGTTTGGAAAAGGGGGCAAAACTTTAGCAATTGCTGCCTCTAAACTGGGCAAACGGGTGGCTCTTATAGAAGAGTCTAAAGAGATGTATGGGGGGACTTGTATTAATACCGGCTGTATCCCTTCTAAAGCTTTATTACACATGGCCACACATAAAAAAGGGGCTAATGGTTATAAAGAAAGCATTGAGGCTAAAAATAAAATGGTGGCTATTTTGCGCCAAAGAAATTATGAGGCCTTGATACAAGCACAGGTGCATCTTATAGATGGGCATGCAGGATTTAAAGATAACCACACTCTCATGGTCTATTATGATGATAGCTGTCAAGAAATTAGCGCCGCTTATATTGTTATTGATACTGGCTCTATCCCTCTTAACCCCCCTATTCCTATCAAATCTAATAATGTCTATGACAGCACTTCTTTAATGCAATTAAGCACTTTACCCGCCCATTTAGTCGTGATTGGTGGGGGTTATATCGGTTTAGAATTTGCTAGCATGTTTAGCTCATTTGGACACCATGCGCACAAAACGGCTACACGGGTGAGTGTGATCGCGCGGGGGAATGTCTTTTTACCTAAAGAAGATGAAGTATTTCAAGAGAGTATTTATCAGACTCTCACACAACAAGGAATAGAAATTATTTTAGGTGCTGATGTTAAAGAGATTAAAGGCCATCGCATACACTATAGCGACTCAAATAAACAAGATCGTAGTTTAGAAGCCGATGCGATTTTATTAGCCACAGGCCGCAAACCAAATACCATTGATTTACACCTAGAAAAGGCTGGTATCAAATTAGGTACGCACCAAGAAATTTTAACAGATCCCTTTTTAGTGGCCAATGCAGATAGCGAGGGAAATATTTATGCGATTGGCGATGTTAAAGGTGGGGAGATGTTTACCACTTATGTTAGTTTAGATGATTATCGCATCGTCTTTGATCATCTCTATGGAGAAAAAAAGCGCACCACTTTAAACCGCAATGTCTTACCTGAAGTTCTTTATATAGAAACCCCTTATAGCCATGTGGGTTTGCGCGTACGCGATATTCAAGATAAACCGGTGCTAATTAAAACCCTTAAAACGGCTAGTATCCCCGGGGCTAGAATACTAGAGGATACAACAGGGCTTTTACAAGTATTAGTTGAAGATAGCCCTAAGCAGCGGGTTTTAGGGGCTAGTTTGCACTGCCCGCTTTCTTATGAATATATCAATCTGTTTAGTCTAGCCATTAATCAAAATCTAAGTTTTTCTGTTCTAAATGACATGATCTACACCCACCCCTCCATGCTAGAAAGCGCTAATATGTTTTAGGCGATATAAAAAGCTAAATCTACCAGCCGTCTAGCATAAGCCCATTCATTATCATACCACGCCATGATCTTAACATGTCTACCTAGACTAAAAATCATGTCCTCTATCACCACACAACTAGACTCATTACCCACAAGATCGCTACTCACCTTATAAGCGCTATCCACTTCTAAAATGCCCTTTAGATTAGACTGACTAGCCTCTTTAAAAAGCAAAAGAAGTTCTTCTGTGCTTGCCTCCTTTTGTAGGTATACGCTTAAATCCACCATAGAAACATCTATAGTTGGCACGCGCACACTACGCCCATGCATTTTCCCCTCAAGATTAGGTAAAACATAATAAAGAGCCATAGCTGATCTGGTAGTGGTTGGGATAATATTAGCAGCAGCGCGGCTACGGCGCTTATCTGTGCCTAAAACCCCATCAACAAGGGCTTGCCCTTTTGTATAACTATGAATGGTGGTGAGTAAAGCGCTTTCTATCCCAAAATGCGTATCTAAAAGCATGCAAAGAGGCGCAAGGGCATTAGTGGTACAAGAGGCATTAGAGATAATATCTTGCTTCTTGTAAGTGGCGTGATTCACCCCTAATACAAAAGTAGCCCTTTTAGCTAAATCTGAGGCACTAGGTGCAAAGGGCGCACCTAAGATCACCTTTTTAGCCCCCCTTTGTCTAAAAACTTCTAAATCCTCATAGGTGCAAAATTTCCCCGAAGTCTCTAAGAGAATATCTATCCCTGCTAAATCTAAATCCTGCGGATTAGTGCACTGCTTAAAAAGCACACAATCCTCTCCGGTATAAAGCTTTTCCCCCTTTAAAGATACCTCCGGCTTATAGATTCCATGCACGCTGTCATGTTGGAATAAATAGGTTAAAACCTCCCTATCTGCTAGATCGTTAATGAGGGCTAGAGTCCCCGCATACTTGGAGAGTAAAATCCGAGCCACACAACGACCAATCCTACCAAAACCATTAATCGCAACCCTCAACAAATCCCCCTATCTTACGCTAAACACCAATAATTTAATCAATATTAAGCAATAAATTAATAGCAATCTGCTACAATCCTAGCACTTTTTTGATAAAAGGAGTCTTACCATGGCATTGTATAACCGTTCGCAGGTGGAAACTTCTTTCCATGCAGAACAAAGTGAAACAGTCTTAGTTGATTTTGTTAAAACGACCTATAAGTTCTTCGCCGGTAGCCTTCTTTTGGCTACCATTGGCGCGCTAATAGGGCTGATGCATTTTAATGTGGTTGTCCAGTATAAATGGGCTTTCTTTATTGGTGAAATTGCTGCCTTTTTTGGGTTGATGTTCACCCGCAGAATGCCCACTGTCAATTTGCTAATGCTCTTTGCTTTTGCTTTCTTATCTGGTATCACTCTAGTACCTCTCTTAGGATTTGTAATTGCTAGATCTGGAGCAAGTGCGATTTGGCAAGCTTTAGGCATGACCACTATTGTATTTGGCATCATGAGTGTGTATGCGATTAAAACCAAAAGCGATCTAGCCAATATGGGCAAAATGCTCTTTATTGCTGTGATTGTTGTTTTGGTAGCTTCTTTAATTAACCTATTCTTAGGTTCGCCTTTAATGCAAGTGGCTATTGCTGGGGTGAGTGTGATTCTTTTTAGCCTCTTTATTGCCTATGACACTCAAAACATCATTAGAGGTCTTTATGCTAGTCCCATAGAGGCGGCTGTGGCTTTGTATGTAGATTTTTTAAATGTTTTTGTTTCGCTTTTACAGATCATGGGCTTTATGGGTGGTCGCAACGACTAAACCTATTTGGCGTCTTTTAGATGCCAATTTGAATCGTTTAAAGGAGGGGGTTAGAGTGGTTGAGGACATGATGCGCTATCTTTGCGATCATCAAGATTTAGCCACGCGCCTTAAAACAATCCGCCACACAGCCACTTCTATTTTTATCCAAAATAAAGTTGATTTTAATCTACTCTACACACAAAGAAATAGCAATACAGATGTGCTTAGCGCTTATGATTGTGTTAATACACAATCTTGTTTACACATGCTAGAGGCTAATTTTAAACGGGCACAAGAGAGCGCGCGCGTACTAGAGGAGTGTTTTAAATACATTTTATCCCCCGTACTAGACACTCCAAATTTTAAAACCTTGCGTTATGAGTTATACACCTTAGAAAAAGAATGCGTGCTTTTTTTCAAACAAACTTGATCAACGCTGTTTACTAAAATTTAATTTTTCTTAGATAAAATAGCCCCACTCGGTTTAGCACTGAGAATATTTTACTTCCGGAGGATACAATGTCACATCATACCGATGAATGTTGCCATGAGCATGAAGAGGGTGCAGAACACCACCATCATCACCACCATCACCACTACTATGGCGGTCATCACCACCACCATCACCACCACCATGGGGAACACCATCATCACCATGAACATGGGGAAGAACACAACTAGTTCTCATGATCCCGGTTACCACCGGGGCTTTGCTACACAATAATCTGCTATGCTTTATAAAATTTCTCTATCTTAATTATCTTAATTTAAACAAACCAAACAAGCAAAATATAAATTAGTACCATTGATTTAGCTATGTAGAAGAATAGTGGCGGACAGGGAGGGATTCGAACCCTCGGTAACCTTACGGCTACGCATCCTTAGCAGGGATGTGGTTTCAGCCAACTCACCCACCTGTCCACACACAAAACTAGATTTTAGCTTGTAACCACTAAGGGATAGCTTAATATGTTAAAATAAACTAATTATCAATGCAAGGAGCAAAATGCCTACTTTTAAGATCATTGGAGTTATGGGGGCAATGCAAGAGGAGATCACCCCGCTTTTAGAAATGTTTAGCCAGCATAGAGCAGAAAAAGTAGGCAATAACACTTTTTATATCATTCCCTTTAAAAACACCACCCTAATTTTAGCCTATAGTAAAATCGGTAAGGTACATGCCGCCACAACGGCTAGCACTATGATTTTACATTACGGGGTAGAGGCGCTTATTTTTAGCGGAGTGGCTGGGGGTTTAGCTACTGATTTAGAAATTAACGATCTAATCTTAGCCACACAGCTTTGTCAAGCAGATGTAGATTTAAGCGCCTTTGGCCATCCTTTGGGGTTTATCCCTGAGAGTAGCGTATTTGTAAAAAGTGATAGTACCCTTAATGATCTAGCTAGAGGCGTAGCGCGCTCTTTAAATATAGAGCTTAAAGAGGGCATAGTCGCCACTTGTGATCAATTTGTAAATAACCCTGAAACAAAACAAACATGGAATAAAATCTTTGGTGCGGCTGTGGTGGAAATGGAGGGAGCTAGCATGGCTTGCATTTGCCGGGATTTTAATATCCCTTTTTGTGTACTTAGAAGTGTGAGTGATAAGGCAAATGGGGAAGCCCCCGCTGATTTTGATCTCTTTTTACATGAGAGCGCTAAGATTAGCGCTCATTTTGTGTACACCATGTTAGAAAGATTAACAGAATTACTTTGATTTGGCTAGATATTATTGATCCTAAATATGTTTTATTTTTTAAAGAATTACTCCCCTTATTACAAACAGAATTTCTTATTACAACCCGCAGTAGCCCTAATTACCAAGAAACCCGCGCGCTTTTAGACCTTTATCACATGCCTTATTTATGCTTTGGTGGGCGAGGCGAAAGTTTAGAGCAAAAGTATATAGAACGCTTAAAGCGTAGCCATTGGTTTTTAAAACTTTTTAATAAAAAGCGCCCGGATTTATTGCTAGTGGGTGCAAGTGTAGAGGCTGTGCAAAGCGCTTTTGCTTTACAAATCCCTATTGCTTATTTTTTAGACACCCCAAGCTTAGGCTCTAAACCAAATGCAAAACAAACAATCATGCCCCCTACAAAACTAGCTAAACTCAGCGCCCCCCTAGCAGATGTGATCTTTGCTCCCTTTGTTGTACCTCTCAAGGCTTATAAATTAGCCGGTGTACAAGAAGTGATCTTTTATCCCTTTATAGATCCGGTATTATGGTTAAAAAAGCCCAATACAGAACTAGATTTTAGAAAAGTCTGTGGTTTAAATTGTAAGCGCCCCACTCTTTTATTGCGCCAAGAAGAACAAGCCCACTATGTATCCAATCCCACAACTTTATTTGATGCAAGTATCCTAGCTTTAAATGAATTAGATGTTAATCTAGTCATTCTCCCACGCTACAGCGCTAAACCTCTTAAAAAAGCCTTTAGCCACCTTAAAAATGTGTTCATCTTAGAACAAAAATTTAGCGCCACTGATTTATACGCCCATAGCGATATCATGTTAGGCGGAGGGGGGACGATGAATTTAGAAAGCTGTTATTATGGTTTGCCTACTTTGTCTTTGCGCTCTTTATGGCTCTACCATGATCATTATTTACTCAAACACCAATTAATGGCACACGCTACAACTGTGATTGAAGTTCTTCATTTTGTTAAAAACGCTTTATTACCCTATGAAAATCAAGATATAAACATAACCCGTAAAAATATCCAAGCCAAAAACCACGCTAAGGCTAAAAAATTCTTTATTAAGGGGGCGATTAATTTTGACTTTTTATTTAAAGCCCCTTTATTAGCCAAGTATTTTAATAGCCCCTAATTAACATTTTTGTAGTAAAATCGCGCGGGGTTTAAAACAAACTCTAAAAATTCCGGATTGATAAATTTTAGTGAAAAAGGAAAGACCATGCAAGCAATTAAAGCCAAAGGTTTTGCCATTTTTTCTAAAGATGGCAGGTTTCAAGAACACCATTTTAACCGCCACGCTTTGGGTAAAAATGATGTGTTAATTGATATTCACTACTGCGGGATTTGCCATAGCGATTTACACGCCGCTTATGGCGAATGGGGGGAGGTGTTTGCGATTTATCCAATGATCCCCGGGCATGAAATTGTAGGAGTTGTTAGCGCGATTGGTTCGCATGTACAAAAATTTAAGGTAGGCGATCGCGCTGGAGTGGGTACATTTGTGAATTCTTGTAAACAATGTAAACATTGTCTTAATCATAGACAAATGCTTTGTGAAAAGACGGTTTATACTTATGCGTGCTTAGATCATTTCCATGATAATGAGCCCCATATGGGCGGGTATTCAGATTGTATTGTGGTTGATGAGGATTATGTGATTAAAATCCCTAATGACGCGCCCTTTGAAAAGATCGCGCCCTTATTTTGTGCCGGTATCACCACCTACTCCCCTTTAAAGTTTGCACAAGTTGGCAAAGGTACTAAAGTAGGCATTGCTGGCTTTGGCGGATTAGGGCATATGGCACTTAAATACGCTTTAGCTATGGGTGCTGAAGTTAGCGTATTTGCAAGAAGTGAGGCTAAAAAAGAAATGGCGATGGATATGGGCGCTAAACATTATTATAGTTCGGTTAAACACGCTAGACACGCCGAGTTAGATTTTATTCTCTCTACAATCCCAACTAGCTATGAAATTGCAGATTATATGCGTTGTTTGGCTTACGGCGGGGAATTAGCCATTGTAGGCATGCCTCCCTTTAGCGTAATCCCTAGTGTTAATGCTTTCCAGTTGATCATGGACCCTAATAAAAAAGTTTATGGCTCTGCGGTGGGTGGCATTAAAGAAACCCAAGAAATGCTAGATTTTTCTATCGCGCATAATATTTACCCTGAAATTAAACTCGTTGAGGGTAAGGATATTGATCAAGTTTTTTACGATCTCACCCACTCTAATGCTTCATTTAGACATGTAATTGATATGAAAAAATCTTTTGCTTAGTTAGTCATTTTAAAAAGCGCTAAGGGTTAACTTTTTAGCGCTAGAATAGCCCCTATTTTTTATTAAAGGATAGACATGGAACGCATTAAAGCTAAAGGTTTTGCTATTTTTTCTAAAGACGGCAAATTTAAAGAGCATGATTTTACTAGACATGCAATGGGTGAAAAAGATGTGGTGATTGATATTCATTACTGCGGGATTTGTCATAGCGACATTCACGCCGCTTATAGCGAATGGGGGGAGGGGCTTTATCCGATGATCCCCGGGCATGAAATTGTAGGAATTGTAAGCGCGGTTGGTTCGCATGTGCATAAATTTAAAGTAGGCGATCGCGCTGGAGTGGGTACTTTTGTCAATTCTTGTAAACAATGTAGCAATTGTTTAAACCACCATGAAGTACTTTGTGAGAATGGAAAAGCTGTTCATACTTATAATTGTCCGGACTATTTCCACAACAACGAACCCCACATGGGCGGGTATTCTAATTGTATTGTAGTAGATGAGGATTATGTCATTAGAGTACCCAATGACGCGCCCTTTGAAAAAATCGCGCCTTTATTTTGTGCCGGAATTACCACCTACTCCCCTTTAAAATTTGCACAAGTTAAAGAGGGTACTAAAGTAGGTATTGCCGGTTTTGGTGGATTAGGGCATATGGCATTTAAATATGCTTTAGCAATGGGGGCGGAGGTTAGCGTGTTTGCAAGAAGTGAATCTAAAAAAGAAATGGCAATGGATATGGGCGCTAAGCATTATTATAGCTCTGTTAAAGACGCCAAACATGCCAATTTAGATTTTATTCTCTCTACAATCCCAACTAAATACGATCTAACAGATTATGTTCGTTGCTTAGCTTATGGTGGGGAATTAGCCATTGTGGGTTTGCCCCCCTTTAATGTAATGCCCACTATGAGCATTGCCCAACTTGTTTTTGACCCCAATAAAAAAGTTTATGGCTCTTTAGTAGGCGGGATCAAAGAAACCCAAGAAATGCTAGATTTTTCCATTTTGCACAATATCTACCCAGAAATTAAACTCGTTGAGGGTAAAGATATTGATCAAGTTTTTTACGATCTCACCCACTCTAATGCTTTATTTAGACATGTCATTGACATGAAAAAATCTTTCAAATAAGTTAAATCCTAAAGATTTTGCCCGCATGGGGGGTTTGAAGCGGGGTTAAAATCTATACGGATCATAAACACGGCGCACACTTGTTCTTTTTCTTAAATGGCGATGGATAATCGCCCAGAAACTAGAGGCGCGCCATAAAATGATTCGATCATACTGGATAAAAAACCCGCTATCTTGTATCCCTTGTTGCATTTCAAAGTTAATAGGCGCATGCCCAGTAACCCCTACTTCCCAGTTAAGATTATGTTTTAATAAAGGAATATCCGCCCCAACTTTAAAAATATTTGCCCCAAACTGAAAGCGCAAACCTAAATCTAAATCAAAATCATAAGAGGCGCGCCAAATATCACTTTGTGCGCTTAAATCATAATTCATACTCCCCCCAGATAGCCCAACAAAAATCCCATAAAATGCGGCGCTATTACTTTGAGGCGCGTTAAAATCCCAATACAAATCAGCGCCTAAATTAACCGATACGCCTTGTAAACTTCTTAAAATATTTGAGCCAAAATATTGCTGTGCAAAAAGTGGGCTTGAGATATAACCATACCCTACGCTACCCTGAATAGAGTAGCCAAAATGCTTACTAAAGAAAGATTGATAGCCTAGTAAAATTGCGCCATTATAACTTCTATTAGCATAGGGTTTAGTGAAACGATTAATGGTAGTCATCATAGGCACTAAACTTGTTTTTGTGCTATCCACCGCTGCAATAGCATTAGCAAAGTTTTTATAGTTAAAACTCAAAGTGTTAGGGGTAGTCATAGTAGGGGCGGGTTGCATGGCTTGGGAGGTTGTGGGAAAAAGTTGTTGAAAATTCTTATAAGTTTGTTGACTCAAAAGGCTAAGAAAAGTCTTATAATCATTGATTAATTCGGTTCTTTCTGTAGAATTATTAGACACTAAAGCGGCCATCCAGCTAAACCATTCCACAGTCTCTGTTAAGTATGTTAGTTTCTCTTGTGGAGTTTGTGTACTGAGGGGGCAATTTTTAATATGATACAAGCATGGCGATAATTGTTGAAATTGTTGATCGCTTAAATCTTTAGCTATCTGAGCGGCTGTTTTTGATGAATTTTTACAAGTAGTGTCTGTCATACACGAAGCTGTTACTCCGGTTATATTTTGCCCGTAATTAATCGCGTTGTTGTATTGAGATTGCGTCCAAACTCCGCTATATGGCCAAGAACTAGAGGTTTCTAAAGCTTGTAAACCTTTAATGATTGAATTAATACTATTGGTTACATCTTGTATAGTTTGATTTTTTTGATTTTCTTGATTGCTTGTAGCGTTACTAAGAGAGTTAGCAACATTATCAACTACGCTTTGGTATTTGTCTTTCTCTGTATTATATTGGTTTAATTTATTTTCATATTCCGTCTTTGCCTTGTTATAACTTGCTGTTTGCGTGGATATAGCGCTATTATAATCATTCACCTCCGTAGTGATTTGGCTTTGCAAACTTTTAATTTCAGATAACATAGAGTTATATTTAGAAAGCACACTTTGGTTATCTGAGCTATTAGCATGGGCACTTATATAGCTAGTTAACTCAGTAATAGTTGTCTGAATTTGGGCTTCAAGTGTGGGCAACCCCTCAATATCAGACAGAGATATACTAGTTCGAGAAGTTAGGGCTTGGTTATCAATTTGGGCTTGTAATAAAAGATTGTTTAAATCAGTGAGTTCGTTTAACGCTTGCGTGATATTTGAATCAAGGCTATTAACCCAACCTACTACAGTGGGCGGGTATTTGGCTTTACTATCTAGGCTAGGTAAACTAACCACACTTTGATCTAAAGCACAGATGGGGCAAGGTACTTTAGTTTGGCTACTTAAATCCTCATTGTTCATGCCATATTGAGCGCCAATAAATAAGCCGTTGCGGATATCAAGATCGGCTGCACTCAAACCAAAAACACTAACAACTAATAAAACTAATCCTAATCTTTTAACCATGACAAAAATCCACATTCAAATACTTTCATATTATATTGCGAATTAGGTAACAATTAGTAATCTATGAGTAATCTATGAGTAATCTATGAGTAATCTATGAGTAATCTATGAGTAATCTATGAGTAATCTATGAGTAATCTATGAGTAATCTAAAGGTCTAATAAATTTAAGACCTTGATGATCCGCGCTTAGCAACTTTCCTAAGTTAGATTTTTTAGGGTGCAAGCTTAGCCCCTCACACCCATAAATTATCTAATAAGCGTACAGTCCCGACTTGAATTGCGCATAAAATAAGGGTTTTTGTAGGCTCTATTTGCTCTAAGGGTGCTAAATTGTGATCACATATCGCTAAATAGTGCACTTTTAGCCCTTGCAACGCGTCTAAACCTAGCTGGATTAAATTAGCGCTATGTTTTTCACCCGCACTAATGGCTTTTTTTATGCGCATTAGGGCCTGAGGGAGTTTAAGCGCGCTTAGGCGTTGCTCTTGGCTTAAATACACATTGCGCGAACTTAAAGCTAACCCATCAGAATCGCGCACAATCTCACAAGGTACAATCTCTATATCTAAAAACAAATCAGCCACCATATGCTGGATAATTAAAAGCTGTTGGGCGTCCTTGCGCCCAAAATACGCCCGCTTAGGGCGCACTAGATTAAAAAGCTTGAGTACCACCTGTAAAACGCCATCAAAATGATGTGGGCGCATATCCGCCTCAAAACCTAGTAAAGAGGGGGGCGCTTGTAGTTTAATAGTTTGTTTAAAAGGATAAATTTCTATAGGTTCTGGTGCAAAAACAGCACTTACCCCCAAATCCTCACACAATTCTAAATCTGCTTGCAAAGTTCTAGGATATTGCTTGTAATCTTCATGGGGCCCAAATTGGGTAGGGTTGATAAAGATAGAAACAATTACGATCTTATTTTGTGCTCTAGCCTTTTGGATTAAACTTGCATGCCCAGAATGCAACGCCCCCATTGTGGGTACAAATCCAATTTCTTGGCCTCTAAATAGACTTAAATCACTGCCCTTAGTGCAAAACTGCATGCTAATCTCCTATCATTTCTAAAATCTTAGTGGTGATTTGCACGGGGTTAGAATCCTCATAAATCGGGCGGCCAATGACAATAAAATCGGCTAAGGCGTCTCTAGCGTCCTTTAAATTACCCACCCGTTTTTGATCATCTAAGCTGTGAGTAAAGGGGCGAATGGCCGGGGTTAGAGTTAAAAAGCGCGTACTAGTAGCTTGCTTAATAGCTTTACTCTCAAATACAGAGCACACCACCCCGTCTAAACCGCTTTTAAAACAAATTTGTGCAAGGTGTAAAACTTGATCTTGTAAAGAAACATGGTAGATTTGTTCTACTTGAGATTGCTCTAAACTTGTTAAAATACTAACCCCCATTAATAAAGGCGCTTTTTCTAACGCGCGCATTTTTTCTACTACGCTTGCTAGCGCTTCACTTCCGGCACTTGCATGTAAAGTGATCATCTCTACGCCTAATTTAGCACACTCTAGCGCAGCCGCTTGCATGGTAGAGCTGATATCATGTAATTTTAAATCTAAAAAAATTTTAAAGCCTAAGTTTTTAATTTCTTGTATAAATTGTGGCCCCTCGCGGATAAACCCCCTTAAACCTAATTTTACCCACAGATTTAACCCTTGAAGTTGTTTTAATAAGTTTAAACATGTACGCTTATTATCTAAATCTAGCGCTAAACACAGCTGCATCATATCCCTTTTTTAGCAAAAACAAACTAGAATGTAACATTATACACCACTATTTAAGGAAGAGTTTGGCTAAATGTGTCTTGATTGCGGGTCCTTGTGTGATTGAGCAAATGTCTATGTTAGAATCTATTGCCAATGCTCTTAAACCTCTAGCCACAGACCCTAGAATTGATTTTTACTTTAAAGCTAGTTTTGATAAGGCTAATCGCACCAGTTTAGAGAGTTATCGCGGGCCCGGATTAGAAAAGGGTTTATTAATGCTAGAGAGCATTAAAAATAAATTTGGCTATAAACTTTTAACTGATATTCATGAAAGCGCGCAAGCGGGTAGAGTGGCTGAAGTGGTAGATGTACTACAAATCCCAGCGTTTTTATGCCGCCAAACAGATTTAATTGTGGCAGCCGCACAGACTAAAAAAATCCTTAATATTAAGAAGGGGCAGTTTATGCACCCTAAAGATATGCAATATAGCGCGCTAAAGGCATTAAAAACCCGCGCTAAGGGGTATAAAACCCCCCATTATCAAGCTTGTTTAGAACATGGGATTTATCTTTGTGAGAGGGGGGCTAGCTTTGGGTATGCTAATTTGGTGGTGGATATGCGCTCACTTGTGATCATGCGCGCTTTTGCTCCGGTGATCTTTGATGCCACCCATAGCGTGCAAATGCCCGGAGGGGCTGAGGGTAAAAGTACGGGGGATAGTTTCTTTGTGCCCTTTCTAGCTAGGGCGAGTGCAGCCGTAGGGGTAGATGGGTTTTTTATGGAAACCCATTTAGACCCTAAGAATGCTTTAAGCGATGGGGCTAATATGATTGATACAGCGCATTTACAACCTTTAATAGAGGATTTATTAGCCCTACAAAGCTGTCAACACCATTTAAAGGATTTTAATGGCTGAATTTAAAAGCATTGAAGGGGCATTGAACTTACAAGGCCATGAAAGAGTGGCGATTTTAGCCTCTCGTTTTAACCATTTAATTAGCGATAGACTGATAGAGGGCGCGCTAGATAATTTTAAACGCCATGGAGGCAATTTAGCCAATCTAAGCGTGATTAGAGTTCCGGGTGGCTATGAATTGCCCTTTGTACTAGCTAAACTTCTTGAATCTAAAAAATACGACGGGGTATGTGTACTAGGCGCACTTATTAGAGGAGGCACACCGCATTTTGATTATATCAGCGCAGAGGCCACAAAGGGCATTGCTAACACCACTTTAAAATATGGCTTGCCTGTAAGCTTTGGCTTACTCACTACAGAAAATATTGAGCAGGCGTTAGAGCGCGCCGGGAGTAAAGCAGGCAATAAGGGCTTTGAGGCGATGCAAACCTTGATTGAATTACTTAATCTCTACCCTAAACTTTAAAATGGCAACTAGAAGTCAAGTTAGAGAAGCAGTTGTTGGCCTACTTTATGCCTATGAAAGCGGAAATGAAGCGGCATTAGAAAAGGCTACTGATTTTTTAAACCAAAGAAAGATCAAAAACGCCCAACAACAATTTGCTTTAGAACTTTTACAAGGGACATTAGATCGCTTAGAAAATTTAGATCAAATTTTACAGCCCTTGTTAAAAGATTGGCCTATTAAGCGTATCGGGAGCATGGAGAGGGCGATTTTGCGCTTGGGGGCTTATGAAGTGCTTTATACAAACACTAAGCCTCCCATTGTAATTAACGAGGCCATTGAATTAGCCAAACAATACGGCGAAGATCAAGCCCCAAAGCTTATCAATGCTATTTTAGATGTTTTAGCCAAACAAAAAGCCTAATACGCTTTTTAATTCAAATATCTTTAGTATTGGAACGCTTTAATAAGGGTCTGCTATTTTGATCGCACACCTCACACCCATACATGCCAAAGAGCAAGAGTAACCAAGAAACATAAATATAAGACATTAAAAACCATAGGATAGAAATTGAGCCATAGAGTTCGTGGTAAGTGCGGTTATAAAGCACATAATAAACAAAGCCCCATTTCATCAAATTCCAACAAATACTAGTGATAAAACTCCATAAAAGAGACCATGAAAGCCGTTTAAAGGTTTTATTAGTCGGGATAAGAAAGAGTAAAAGAAAGAAAACATAAGAACCTAGCCAATGTAAAAAAGAGAGTTGCCACCCGCGCGCTAAATCCTGCATTTTAATATCATAAATAAGAATACAGGGTAAAACAAGCATGAAGACAATCCCCGTACCAAATCCCCAAAAAACAAAAATCCTTTTTCCTTGAAAGGTGAAGTAATCGCGCGGTTCAGCGTTAAAAATCTTAGAGGCGATGTAGCGGTAGTTTTCACAGAATAAAAAGAAAGCAAGCGCGATAAAAGAGATTTCTACAATGCCTAAGGCACGGTTATTTTGCATGAAAGATTTAAAAAAAGAACGGGTTACTTTAATAAAATCCGGGCTATCTGGAAAAAGTAACTTTTCTACCTCAAAGACCTGAGAAAAGGGGCTAACAAAAACAAGGGCGATAAAGAGCAAGATAGGAGAAAGAGAGAGAATCGTATAAAAGCTTAAAGAGGAGGCGTAGTAAAAAAGCGAGGCCATTTCCTCAAAGCGCTTTTTTGTGCGATCAGAAGTTAAGGCATTGCAGGCATAAAAGAAACCCAAAATGCCTTTAAAAAATTGTTCTATGCGCTCTAAAAGCCTACCCATCACAGCTAGTAGCAATGCTTAGGCCATATTCTTTAAGCATTTGTAAATCGTGATGTGGGGCATTACCCTTTGTGGTGAGATAATCCCCTAAAACAATGGCATTTACGCCGTACTCAAAAATCTCTCTTTGGTTTTTGCCAAAGACCACTTCACGCCCTCCAGCTACCATTAAGCGCGTTTTAGGCAGAAACTCTCTAGCTAAAATCACACATTCTAGGGCTTCCTCTGGGCTTAAAACGCTCTCTTTAATGGGCAAAGAGGGGCTTGGGATAAAAAAGTTAATAGGGGTGGTGGCAGGGCTTAGAGATTGTAAGACTCTTAAAAATTCTATGCGATCAACTACACTCTCACCTAGTCCAAAAATGCCCCCCGAACATAGACTCAAACCCGCCTTTAACACATTTTCACAGGTTTGATAACGCTCTTTAAAAGGGTGGGTAGAACAGATATTTTTAAAAAACTTTTCTGAGGTTTCTAAATTGTGGTTGTAGCTATCAATGCCATTTTCTTTAAGATATTTTAAAGACTCAATATCTGCACGCCCGCAACAAGCAATGAGGTGTAAATGGGGCACTTCTTGCTTAATTATTCTAGCTAACTTAGCGATATAATCGCATTTTTGATCCTCAAGCCCGCGCCCCGAGGTTACCAAACAAAAGCCTAGTGCGCCTAAAGCATGTAAGTATTTGGCTTCTTCTAAAACTTCTTGTTCTTTTTTGTATTTATAACGGCGGATTTTACCCTGATGGTGGGAACTTTGGGTGCAGTAAGCACAATCTTCGCTACAATCCCCGCTACTCACATTAGAGATCGAGCATAAAAAAATTTGTTGCATTTAAAAAACCTTAGATTGGCAAGAGAGCCAAAGAATCGAACTTCGCAGCGCTTAGAACACCTAAACGCTCTTTGGGTTTGAAGCCCAAGGCACACACCAGTGTTGCTTGCTCTCCATAAGCCCCATAAGGGGCAAAAGTAAAATCTTAGAAGTCAACGAGATAGCGCCAGTAGAAAGCAAAGTCGCGTTGCAAAGTTGCTTTGAAAGGAAGACCGGCGGGTATATTACCTAAAGCGGTGTAGTAGTTAGTGCGGATAAGCGGAATTTTAATGCCTACCTCAAAGCCATTATGTTTTGTGCCAAAGCGAATCCCGCCATTAAGGAAGAAGTTAAAGCTAGAGATTCGCATATGCCCGGCGTAGGTCTCCATTAGCTTTTTATAATACCAGTTCATAGGACCAAAAGAAGACCCACCAATGGCAGCCCCTGCAAAGAAGCCAAAGTGGAAATTTTCTTTATTAAAGATTTGGGGGTTAAAAAGGACATCTGTCCCCACGCCGTAGGCAAAAATATTAGTGGGGTGATACATGCTATTGTTCCAATTGCTATTAGGATCAATGCTTTTAAAGTAGCGGTAATCAGAAGCGTTATAATCAAAAAAGCCATAGTAACGCATTCCAAGCTCAGGCAACTTTTTAAAGAAGTGCTTATACCCTACTACAACCCCAAAACCATTAGTAACATGGTTACGGGCGTTTACATTTCCCTTAAAGGTGTGGCTACCCATGTTACCCCAACTAACGGAGGTAGAATCTCCACTAATATCGGTGCTACTGCCCGCTGCACTCCCAGCACACTGAGCCGCGTTTGCACAAGCTTGTTCAGTGGAGGTAAACATACCCAGTTGGTAATCCGCGCCTACAAAAAAGGCGTTCCTTTCCCCGCGTCCTGAGCTAGAGGTGTGCTTTTTAGAGATCCGTACATGTTGTGCATGTTTGTGATCAGACTTCTTCGTTGGAGACTGCGGGCTTTCTGCAGCACCTAAAAGTGCTGTAGCTAGGGGAATGGCTATCATTGTTCTTTTCATTAGGTTCCTTCAGTTTAAATGGATTTCTAGCGCCAGAATTCTAGCATTATGCTATTAAAAAAAACATAAAAATACAAAAACTAACCAAAAAAAAATAATATTATAAAATTAATTTTTGTAGCAATAACTACAAAGCCAGCAAACGCCCTTTTTTGCAAACCACACACCCCCAAAAAAGGGGCGCTTTTTACTCTAAGTTGATCAGAGTTTTTAGGCGCTGGGTAAATGGGCTTTAACCTGCTCTATTAGATTAGAAAAGGCCGGCATATCATTCATCGCCATATCAGCTAGGATTTTTCTATCTAGCTCAATATGGCTACTTTTAAGCGCGTGTATAAAACGCGAATAAGTTGTGTTGTGCATGTGGCAAGCGGCGTTGATACGCACAATCCACAGACTTCTAAAATCGCGCTTTTTCTGTTTGCGATCTCTAAAGGCATAACATAAACTGCGCTCAAGCTGTTCTTTAGCCTTTCTAAAATGTTTCCTACGCCCGCTATAAAACCCTCGGGCTTGTTTTAGAACTTTCTTGTGGCGGCGATGGCGCACCACTCCGGTTTTAACTCTCATAACTTTCCTTTACCTTTTAAGGTGTGATTATCATCAAACTTTCCCTTTTTGCTGGAGGGGGAAAAACTTAAGCTTTACACAAAAGCCCTGCTACTGAGCGCAAATTTGTAGCATGCACATAGTGGGGGGCGTTGAGGTTGGCTTTTCTTTGCGGGCTTTTTTTAGTCAAAATATGGCTTTTAAAAGCACTGCCCCGCTTAATCAGGTTCTTTTTAACCTTAAAACGCTTCGCTGCTCCGCGGTTAGTCTTCATCTTGGGCATCTTCTCTCCTTTCTGATAAATTTACTTTTTTTGTGGTACAAAAAGCCACATCACAAAACGACCCTCTGCTTTAGGTTCTTTCTCGGCATTGGCAATATCTCTCATCATCTCTGCTACCTTTTCTAAAACCGCTAACCCCGCTTTAGGATCATGGCTCTCTCTACCCCTAAGCACCACCTTAAACTTAACATGTTTGCCCTCCTCAATAAATTCTCTGGCATGCTTAACTTTATAATTAATATCATTTTGGGCAATCTGGGTAGAAAGTTTGATCTCTTTAATTTCAATCTGCCTTTGCTTCTTTCTAGCCTCTTTTTGCTTTTTCTCACTCTGGTAGCAAAATTTGCCATAATCCATCACTTTACACACTGGGGGCTTAGCACTAGGCGAGATAAGCACTAAATCCATGCCCTTACTCATTGCAATACGCAAAGCTTCCTCTGAGGAAATGATTCCAAACTGCTCGCCTCTCTCCCCCACACAGCGCACCTCTTTTAAACGAATCGCATGGTTTAATAAAACTTCCTCTTTACTCAAAAACTAACCTCTTGCATTTTTGCCTCCATAGATTGAAAAAATTCTTCTTGCAACATTGTATATTGCTTGCCTAAAGCGCGATCGCGAATGGCTAAACTGCCCTGTGCTACTTCCTCTTTTCCCACCACCACAATAAAGGGGATTTTTTGCTTTTCTAAAGAGCGAATTTTTTTGCTTAAAGTCTCATTTTTATCTGCCACACATACAAAAAAACCCCGTTTGTTAAGTTTGTGATAAATTTCTTGTGCATACTCTAATTGATCCATAGAGACCGGCACTAAAGCAATTTGTACCGGCGCGATGAAGAAGGGATAATTCCCGCTGTAATGTTCGGTTAAAATGGCAATGAAGCGCTCAAAAGACCCCAGTATCGCGCGATGAATCATCACGGGTTGTTCTAAATTCCCCGCTTCATTAGTATAACTCAAATCAAAACGCGCGGGTAAATTCATATCCACCTGCACCGTGCCACATTGCCATTTGCGCCTGATCGCATCGGTGATTTTAATATCAATCTTGGGCCCATAAAACGCCCCCCCGCCTGCATCAATTCCAAAAGGAATATTGTGTTCCTCTAGAGCTTGTTTAAGCGCGTTAGTGGCTTGCTCCCAGATGTGATCCTCTCCAATGTATTTAGGTGGCTTAGTAGATAGTTCCATTTCATACTCAAAGCCAAAAACACCCATGACTTTTTTAGTAAATTCTAAAATAGAGAGTACTTCTGTTTTGATCTGATCAAAGCGGCAAAAAATATGGGCATCATCTTGTGTAAATTCGCGTACGCGTAAGAGTCCATGCAAAACCCCGCTTTTTTCATGCCGGTGTACCACGCCATACTCATAAAAACGCAAAGGCAACTCGCGATAAGATCGCAAAGCATGTTCATAAACTTTAATATGCCCCACGCAATTCATAGGCTTAATGCCATATTCCACCTCATCAATGGTTGTAAAGTACATGTTTTCTTTATAGTTTTGATAATGCCCGCTTTTTTGCCATAAAGAACTTTTTAAAATTTCAGGCCCTCTTACCGGTTCATAGCCATATTGCAAAAGGGCTTTACTTAAAAGATTTTCAAGACGCATACGCAAACGCATTCCATTTGGCAACCAAATAGGCAAACCCGCCCCCAAATCCTCATCAAAACAAAAAAGCCCTAATTCCTGCCCGAGTTTGCGGTGATCGCGCTTTTTAGCCTCCTCTAGCTGGTGCAAATACTGCTTAAGCGCCTCTTTAGTGGCAAAGGCAATGCCATAAATACGGGTAAGCATTTCTGCTTTTTCATCACCGCCTAAATAAGCCCCAGCAAGTTTGGTGAGTTTAAAATGCTGCAAAAGGGCGGTGTGGGGTAGATGGGGGCCTCTGCACAGATCTTCAAATTCCCCTTGTGAATAGACACTAAAACTATCGCCCTCAATCCTAGACATCACGGCATGTTTGAGTGAATCGTTTTTAAAGCGCTCTAAAGCTTCTTGGCGACTCATAATGTGTTTGAGAATGGGGTGTTTTTTTGAAGCGATCTCTTGCATTTTAGTCTCAATTACGCCTAAATCGTCCTCAGAAATCTTAGAAGCGGTCTTAAAATCGTAGTAAAACCCCTCTTGCACCACAGGCCCTACAAAAAATTGCGCATCCGGATAAAGCTGTTTAATTGCTTGGGCTAGTAAATGCGCACAAGAGTGGCGGATAATCTCTAAAGCAGGCGGGCTATTATCAAAATAAATCGCCTCCCCAGCCTCCAAATTTTCACTTTGTAAATCCCAAACACGCCCCCCCTTTTTAACACCTATCACCTCTGCCAACAATTCTTCCTTAACATTTGAGCTTAACACCCACTAGAGCCAAAGCCACAGCGTACTTGCGAGTCTACTTTTTCATCTTGAGGGTCTTGCATGGGTTGTAAGCACCCCGCATAACACAGCGCCACCATTAAAGCCACCGCAATACCGCGCATCCTCTCCCAAAAATCACAAAAATTATCTTAATTTTGCCATATAAAAAATAAACATTTGTTTAAAACTACCTGCGTAAGTTAGTTTTAGCTATTCTTTGTTAAAATCCCCAGCTGTAAAACTTGAGTAAGGGGTCGTTGTGGACGAACAAAAACAAAAGGCGTTAGAGTTAGCGATTAAACAGATTGATAAACAATTTGGTAAGGGGGCGCTGATGCGTTTGGGCGATAAAGAAATTGAGCACATTGAGGCCACCTCTACCGGATCGCTAGGTTTGGATATGGCTTTAGGGATTGGAGGCGTGCCTAAGGGGCGCATTGTGGAGGTTTATGGACCCGAATCAAGCGGGAAAACCACCCTAACTTTACACATCATCGCGCAGGCACAAAGAGAGGGGGGCACTTGTGCCTTTATTGATGCTGAACATGCTTTAGATGTGCAGTATGCTAAAAAATTAGGGGTGGATACAGATAATCTACTTATTTCCCAGCCAGATACCGGAGAAGAAGCCTTAGAAATTTTAGAGACTTTAGCGCGTAGCGGTGCAGTAGATGTGATTGTAGTGGATTCAGTAGCCGCGCTCACCCCCCGCGCAGAAATTGAGGGCGACATGGGCGATCAACATGTGGGTTTGCAGGCGCGTTTGATGAGTCAGGCTTTGCGCAAGATCACCGGAATTTTACACAAGATGAACACCACTCTAATTTTTATCAACCAGATTCGCATGAAAATTGGGACTATGGGTTATGGAAGCCCTGAAACCACTACAGGGGGCAATGCGCTTAAATTTTATGCCAGTGTGCGTATAGATATTCGCCGCATTGCTACTCTTAAACAAAACGAACACCCTATTGGCAATCGCGTACGAGTCAAGGTGGTTAAAAATAAAGTAGCGCCCCCTTTTAAAGAAGCGGAGTTTGATATTATGTATGGCGATGGGATTAGCCAAGCGGGGGAATTAATTGATTATGGCGTTAAACTAGAGGTGATAGAAAAAAGCGGGGCGTGGTTTAGCTATTTGGATAAAAAATTAGGGCAGGGGAGAGAAGCGGCTAAGTTAAGCTTAAAAAATGACGGGGATTTAGCCACAGAAATTGCCGGTAAAATTAAAGAAAAACTTTTTAATAAGTCTGATGTAGAGTGGGCTATGCCAGAGGGGGAATAAATGGGTAAAACTTGGCAATTTCTCTATATTTATAGGGGGGTGTTGCTAGGGTTTTCACTCATTGTTGCTTTTGGAATGTATATTGGGAGTTTGCTTTTTGGGGATAGCTCTATTGAGGTGCTTTTAGCCCTTAAGCGCAAACAAAGCGATTTACAAGCCCGCGTACAAAATCTGCAGTATGAAAATGCTAAACTGCAAAAACAGCTCTTTGAACTCAAAGAATTAGAGCCCCCTAAAAGATGATGGGTGTTTGATGTTAAAACAGTTATGCGTTCTTTTATTACTAGGGGCTTTAATTGCCCGTGAAGATCCATTTGAACCTTTGATGAAATCAGAAAATAACATGACCAATCATTTAGCAAATGCCGTACCGGATTATTTTAGGCATGTCAAAATCACTTTGCCAACCACTGCTAGAGTACTCACTAAAATCACCCTCACCTATAAAGATTTAGACGCCTCAATCCATACAAAAACAATTGATATTAACCAGTATATTGACTGGCATTATCCTTTCACATTCAGCCAAGAAGGGGCTATTTTAGGCCCTAAGGAAAATATCTATCATATAGGCAATTTTGATTTTTGGGCTCATAAAAATAGGCTTTATCTGCGCACAAGCGCTAAAATCCAGCGTTCTTTTATTTTGACAAAACCCTATCGTTTGGTACTAGACATCGATCGAGGCGAGCAAGATTTTGATAAACGGCTTATGGTGGGGCAAAAATATGTAGAGCAAATCGCGCTAGAAACCCATGATAATTTTTACCGCTTTTTTATTATCCTAGATGGGCAATACCAATACAAGATTGATCAAAAGACAAACTACTTAGTTGTAGACCTTTATTAAATCTAAAAAAGGAAGGGACATGCACACGCGTTTTATTTTTATCACAGGGGGGGTATTAAGTTCTTTAGGCAAGGGAGTAGCTAGTAGCTCACTAGCCCATCTACTTAAACTTTGTCATTTTAAAGTAGATATTTTAAAGATAGACCCCTATATTAATATTGATCCGGGTACGCTTAGCCCCTTTGAGCATGGCGAGGTTTTTGTAACCGCTGATGGGAGCGAAACAGATTTAGATATTGGGCATTACGAGCGCTTTTTAAATAAGAACTTTTCTAAAGAGAATAATTTTACGACAGGGCAAATTTATTTAAGCGTGATTGAAAAAGAGAGACAGGGCAAGTACTTAGGCAAAACAATACAGGTAATCCCTCATATTGTAGATGAAATTAAAGAGCGTATTTTAAAACTAGGGCAGGGGAAGGATTTTTTAATCGTGGAAGTGGGGGGCACTGTGGGGGATATTGAGGGAATGGTGTATTTGGAGGCTATCCGTGAGCTTAAGAATACTCTGGGCAGTAGCAAGGTGGCTAATATCCATGTAACTTTAGTACCCTTCATTGCCACCAGCCAAGAGCTTAAAACCAAACCCACCCAACACTCTATTATTGAGTTGCGCCGTTTGGGGGTGAGTGCTAATATCATTCTAGCCCGCTGCGCTCAGGATTTGGGGGCAGATTTAAAAGCTAAGATTGCAAGTAGTTGTGATGTGTGTATAGAAAATGTGATTCAAGCCAAAGACGCCCCTAGTATCTATGCCTGCCCTTCTAATTATTTACAAGAAGGGTTACTTAAAGCCCTCTTTGCGCATTTTTCTATGCAAGCCTCTTTAGATCAAACCCAGTTACAGATCTGGCAAGATCTGGTGCACAATATCTTGAACCCACAACGCACTATTGCGATTGCCTTTGTGGGCAAATACACCCATTTAAGCGAATCTTATAAAAGCTATTTAGAGAGCATGGTTTGTGTGGGGGCGCATTTACAGGTTAAAGTAGAGGTGGTTTTTATCAATAGTGAGGAATTAGAGTTACAAGAGGGAGAAAGCATAGAGCAGTTAAAACAAAGAGTGGCTTTAAAAATGCAGGGCATGCAGGGGGTTTTAGTACCCGGTGGATTTGGAGGGCGCGGGGTGGAGGGCATGATTAATGCAATTAACTATGCTAGAGAAAATAAAATACCTTTTTTAGGTGTGTGTCTGGGAGCACAGCTCATGGTAGTAGAATTTGCAAGGGAGGTATTAGGTTTAAAAGACGCGCATTCTTTAGAATTTAAACACACCCCGCATAAGGTCATTGATCTTCTCCAAACACAAGAAAACACCACCCTTAAGGGCTCAAGCATGCGTCTTGGCACGCACAAAATCACTCTTAATAAAAACTCTATTCTTGCAAAAGCCTACAGCGCTTTAGAAATAGAGGAGCGCCACCGCCACCGCTACACGATTAACAAGAGCTATCTTAAAGAGTACGAACAACACGGGCTTAAAGTGGTAGGGCAGAGTGTGGATACTAACAACCAAGTTATCATTGAGGCTATGGCTTTAGAGGATATGCCCTTTTATGTGGGGGTACAATACCACCCCGAGTTTACCTCGCGCCTAATTGCTCCTAATGCTCTTTTAAAAGCCTTTGTACAAGCCTGCATGTAATGCCCTTTGTACGCCAAATTTTTGAGATCAAAGAACCCATTAAGGCATGGAAATTTGTCGCTAATACCTTGTGCTGTAGTGTTGCCAAAGCCCAAAGCCACATTGATAGGGGTCGTCTGCAAACACTAGATCAAAGCCCTCTTAAAAAATCCCAAAAAATACAAGGTTTAATCGCCCTTACTTTCTTTAAAGCACTCCCTTTAGCCCTGCATAAGCCCTTTTTCTCCACCCCCTTTTTTGAAGCCTACTACAAGCCTAAAAATCTCTACTCCCATCCCAAAAACACCCACAGCTTTAGCCTTTATGAGAGTGTTTATAGCCATAACCAAGAAGCGCGCTTGATTCACCGCCTAGATTATGAAACTAGCGGCATTGTTTTAGTAAGTCAAAATAGAGAGCATGAAAAGAGTTTGCGCCAACTTTTTAGTACGCGCCAAATTACAAAAACATACACCGCCTTAGTACGAGGGAATATGTATAACTATGCTAGCGGGGATTTTAGTATCATCTTGCCTATTTTAGAACCCTCTAGTGTGCGAGGCGATCTAGGTGTGCGATCACAAATTAATAGACGGGGTAAATTTAGCGCCACGACGATTAAAATCCTTTGCTTTGATGCTCTTAATAACCAAACTTTACTCCAAATTTCCCCACTTACAGGCCGTACACACCAGATTCGCCTGCATTTAAGTACGCTAGGTTTTCCCATTGTGGGCGAACCTCTTTATACAAAAGATAGTCATGCGCGCGCCTATTTAGACGCTAAAAAAGCAGATTTTAAAGGCTCTTATGCCCCCTTTAAACCACATTTAGCTTTAGAGGCTAGCGGGCTTGATTTTACCCTCTATCATTTGCGCTATTGTCTTAGACTTAACTCTTAAAGGGAGCAGGTGTTAGAGATAGCACTTAACAAGCAGCTTAGTGGCGCTAGTGGGGACTTTGATTTAGAGATTGATCTGAAATTAAAAACCCCGCAAATTATAGGGATTTTAGGCAAATCTGGAGCGGGCAAAAGTACATTATTGCGCATGCTAGCTGGATTAGAAAGACCAGATAGGGGGCGGATTTGTTTTAATAAGGAAGTGTGGTTAGATACAGATAAAAAAATCTGCCTCCCCCCTCAAAAACGCTCTGTAGGCTTTGTTTTCCAAGATTATGGGCTTTTTCCCCATTTAAATGTGTATCAAAATATCACCTTTGCTAATAAGCGCGATTTAGAAAAAATACATGCCATTATTGATCTAATGGAATTAAAAGGGCTTGTAAAACGCAGAATTAACACCCTCTCAGGTGGACAAGCCCAAAGAATTGCCCTAGCGCGTGCTATTCTTAGAGCACTTGATAGCCCACAAGGGATTTTATGTTTAGATGAACCGCTTAATGCCCTTGATTCTAATATGCGCACAAAATTACAAGAAGAGATCAAGTATTTAAGTGTACATTTTAATCTTACAACTCTTATGATCACCCACGATCCAATAGAGGCTTATAAAATGGCAGATACCCTTGTATGCATACAAGAACAATCAAAGCGCCATGTATGCCAAATAAAAACCCCTACACGCTGTGATGATGGATTATTAGCTAAAGTCTTAAATAGTAATAACAATACCCTTACTCTCATGCTTGAATCTCAGGTTTTATCTCTCCCAATTAAGACTTCTTTAGCGCATGGAAGTAGCGTCCTACTCAAATGGTCTACCCCGTTAAAACTAGATGTGTTAGAATCTTTGCCATGAATGTCTATGTACGCGAAGTGGATCAAAAATTACTCGAGCAACTCCAAAAAGTATCGCTTTCCATGTTTCGCAAAGGGTTTTTTAGCATTTTTCGCGGTTCAATTTCAGCGCGCATGGGCGCTACGCGTTTTATTATCAATAAAAACAATGCCGTCTTTGATAATTTAGATGAAGAGTCTTTTATTGTTTTACATGACAAATTAGATTATCGCTGGCAAGAATCAAGCATGGATACAAGTATCCATGCAAGTATCTACCAGTATTTTACAGAAGCCCGGTTTATTGCCTATGCAAGACCCCCCCATGCGATCGCCTATTCATTAAACCATGATCATTTAATCCCTAAAGATTATTTGGGTTGTTCGCTTTTAGGGCAAGAAATTGAAATCTATGATCCTAAAAACTATAAAGATTGGAAAGATCGCTCTTCTACAGATATTTTACACTACTTACAAACTAGTAAACGGCATTTTATTTTTATTAGGGGCTGTGGGATTGTGGTGTATCACCGCGAATTACAGGGGTTATTAAAAATCTTTGATTTAATTGAAGGGAGTTGCCAGATACTACAACTAGCTAGTTTGAAAGAGTGAGGTTTTTAACTTGTAATTTAGTGTGCTTTAAAAATAGGTTTTTGGCTATAATTAGCTAGTTATAATTTTAATAATCATAATAAAATTAAGGTTTTAAGCTTTATGGAAACGATTGTTGTCGCGCTAGTAGGACAGCCCAATGTAGGGAAAAGTTCGCTCATCAATGCTATGAGTGGTACGCATTTAAAAGTGGGCAATTTTGCGGGGGTTACAGTAGAAAAAACAGAAATTAGTGTTGTTTATGGCGGCTACACTATCACCATTATTGATTTACCCGGTATTTATGCGCTTAATGATTTTACCATTGAGGAAAAGATCACCAAGCGCTTTTTAGATCATGAGCCTTACGATCTTATTTTAAATGTAGTGGATTGTACCAATTTAGAGCGCAACCTCACCCTTACCACCCAGCTTTTAAACCAACATAAGATTCTCATCGCCCTTAATATGTGGGATGAGGCATGTAAGGAAGGATTAGAAATTGATATTAAAATGCTTTCTAAAACTCTAGGTGCTCCTTGCATTTGTACCTCCGCTCATACGCGTTTAAATACAGAAAAAATCCTAGAAAACCTCATCACACTCTATCACCAAACCTACACCCCCCCTACAATCACTTATAGCCCCGCCTTTAAACTAGAATTAGATCATTTAGCCAAACAACTTAACACTAATCACTTAGAAAATTTACACGCTTATTTAAATTCGCGCAATCTTAGCCTAGAACAGGGCGCTTATCTCTTATTAGAACAATCTTTACCACAGAGTGTTTTAAATCCCCTAGAAATGATCACACAACTTAAAGAACAAACAGAAAAGCGTTTATGCCAAGCCTTAAAAGAAAGCTCTCTTTCTGTTATTCTCAACCAAGAAACCCTTAAATTTAGCAAACAATTAGCTAAACAAGTTTGTAAACAAACCCCCGCTTCTACTAATTACACAAAAGCCATTGATAAATACCTCATGCACCAAGTGTATGGTATCCCTATCTTTCTAGCGCTGATGTTTTTAGTGTTTTCTTTAAGCTTTTTGTTAGGGGGAGGTTTACAAGGTTTTATAGAAACAGGATTTACTCTACTAAGTGATTATTTAAAAACACATATAAGCAACACAGCTTTAGCTTCGCTTTTAGGCGATGGAATCATCGGTGGAGTGGGGGCGGTGCTCTCTTTTTTGCCACTAATTATGGTGCTTTATCTGGGTATTTCACTTCTGGAGGCCACAGGCTACATGAGTCGTGTGGCTTTTCTCTTAGATGGGATTTTTCATAAGTTTGGTTTGCATGGTAAAAGTTTTATCCCACTAGTTACAGGCTTTGGCTGTTCTGTACCTGCTTACATGGCAACGCGCACACTACAAAACCAGCGTGAAAGGCTTATTACTCTCTTTGTCATTGGTTTTATGAGTTGTAGCGCAAGGCTACCTATTTATGTACTTTTTGTAGGGACATTTTTCCCTGATAAATACGCCTCTTTTGTACTCTTCATGATTTATATAACCGGGGCACTAGTCGCGCTTTTAATGGCAAAATTTCTTAAACTCAGTGTTTTTAGAGGGCAAGAAGAGTCCTTTGTTATGGAAATGCCAAAATATCGCATGCCAAGTCCTAAGGTGATCTGGATGAGTATTTATACGCGATCACTTTCTTATCTTAAAAAAGCAGGTACTTATATTTTAGCCGGAGCTCTTTTAATTTGGTTTGCCTCACAGTATCCTAAAGACCCCCAAGCGCTTATAACTTATAAAATCGCATATGACCAACTCAAAGCCCACCCCTTAGAAACTTCTAAACAAGAGCAGGCTTTGCATTTATTAGAGGAAAACTTACAAAAAAGTAATCTTGAATATAGTCTAGTAGGGCGTATAGGGCAGGCTATCCACGGTGTTTTTAAACCTATGGATTTTAATTGGCAACTTTCTATCTCGCTAGTAACTGGCTTTATGGCTAAAGAGGTGGTTGTCTCTACTTTGGGCGTGCTTTATTCTTTGGGCAATAACCCCCAAGATCAAATGCGTTTTAGAAAAACCCTAGCCCAAAATGTAAGTTTCCCCTCAGCCATTGCCTTTATTGTTTTTATTATGTTTTATATCCCCTGCTTTGCGGCTACTATTACCTTTGGCAAAGAAGCAGGCGGGGCTAAGTTTGTACTTTATTTATTTGTCTTTACTACAGCTGTGGCCTATATTTTTTCTCTTTTAGCCTACTATGTAGCTCAATTCTGCGCTGCTCTTTAAATTCTCAAAATATATAAAATTATAAGAAAAATTAGGCTAAAACTCTTGACTTTGTTTTCTCATTTAGTATATAATAATGATACAAAATTAGTAAAAGGAGTTTTTATGTTGCCTCAAGAAACCGTTAAGTTGCTCAATAGCCAAGTGATGGATGAGTTTTATTCTGCTAATCTGTATATGAGCATGAGTTCTTGGTGTTATACCCATAGTTTTGATGGAGCGGGGTTATTTTTATTTAATCACGCCAGTGATGAATACGCCCATGCGACCAAAATCATCACCTATTTAAATGAAAATGAGGTGGGCGTACATCTCAAGGAAGTTAAAGCCCCTGAGCATGCGTTTCAAAGTTTGGTAGAAATCTTTGAGAAAGCCTATAAACATGAACAGCACATCACCCACGCTATCAACACTTTGGTAGATCACATGCTAAACCACAAAGATTATGCGACCTTTAATTTTCTACAATGGTATGTGGCTGAACAGCATGAAGAAGAAGTGCTCTTTAAAAATCTCTTAGACAAAGTTAAGTTGATGGGTGAGAGTGGGCATGGCTTGTATTTAGCTGATCAATACATCAAAAATACCACTAAAAAATCTTAAATCTACTAGGAGGGGGGCTGAGGTGTAACACACCTCCAAAAGAGTTACCCCTTTTTTATTTACCCTAAATTAGAACTTCTGCCCTAGTATGCCCTTGTGGCTAGATTGGCCACACATCTTATTCTAAGGAGTTTTCATGGGCAGTATTGGCAGTATGGGTAAACCCATTGAGGGGTTTTTAGTCGCAGCGATTCAGTTTCCCGTTCCTGTGGTTAATGGCCGGGCAGATATTGATAAAAACATTGAAAGCATTATTAGAACCTTGCATGCCACTAAAGCAGGCTATCCGGGTGTAGAACTCATTATTTTCCCTGAATACAGCACACAAGGTTTAAACACCGCTAAATGGATCAGTGAGGAATTTATCCTAGATGTACCCGGAAAAGAAACAGAATTGTATGCTAAAGCTTGTAAAGAAGCGGGCGTTTTTGGTGTGTTTTCTATTATGGAGCGCAACCCCGATCCTAATAAAAACCCCTATAACACCGCTATTATTATTAACCCAAAGGGTGAAATCATTTTAAAATACCGCAAACTCTTTCCTTGGAATCCTATCGAACCTTGGTATCCGGGGGATTTAGGTATGCCCGTATGTGAGGGTCCGGGCGGATCTAAGTTGTCTGTGTGCATTTGCCATGATGGCATGATTCCAGAATTAGCGCGCGAGGCGGCTTATAAGGGTTGTAATGTTTATATCCGTATCTCAGGCTATAGCACACAAGTTAATGATCAATGGATTTTAACCAACCGCTCTAATGCATGGCATAACTTGATGTATACCGTGAGTGTGAATTTAGCCGGTTATGATAATGTCTTTTACTACTTTGGTGAAGGACAAATCTGTAACTTTGATGGTACAACTTTAGTTCAAGGCCATAGAAATCCTTGGGAAATTGTAACTGGGGAAATTTATCCTAAAATGGCAGATAATGCCCGTTTGAGTTGGGGCTTAGAAAATAACATTTACAATCTAGGCCACCGCGGATATGTGGCCAAACCCGGTGGTGAGCCAGATGCCGGTTTAACCTATATTAAAGATTTAGCCGCAGGTAAATACAAATTGCCTTGGGAAGATCACATGAAAATTAAAGATGGCTCAATTTATGGTTATCCTACTACCGGTGGGCGCTTTGGCAAATAAGTACATTTAGGGCTACCAAAGCCTCGCTTGATAGCTTAAGCAGTTGGTATTGGTAGTTGCTGCTAAGAGTATCAAGCGTGATAGGGTTTTTATTTTGTGGATCGTCTCTGTTTTGGCGATAGATAATCTGTGTTTTTAGAACTTTCATAGAACCATCTTTATTTACCTTAAGATTTTGCTCGCTGTATTGGTGCAGATAAAACACCCCATTATAACCTTATAGGGTGATATAATTTTTCTTATAAACAAAGTTTGCCTTACCTAAGCCATCTAAACAAAATTTCCCCCGCAGCGTTGTATTCCCCCTTTTAATCAACTAGAGAGTTTCTTTTGAGATTGATCACTTGTAGTCTGATTAATAAGAGTGTAGGGTGAATTATCAAGCGTGATCTTTGTTGTGTAGGTGTCTGTTCTGCTGAACTCTGTATTTGCTTGTTTAGATAAGAGATCATCTAGAAGCGCATTATTAACAGCATACATGGGAAACTCATAGCCTACATGGTTAAAAAAGATATTTGTTTTATCTGAGAATTGGGTTAAATAAAAACGATCTTTTAAAAATTGCAAAGTGAGGTAATTTAAAAGAGGTTTTTTGTATCAGGTTTTGGGGGTTCAAAAAGAAGTGCCGGGTGCTTATTTTTATAAAGGACAAAATTAAGAACTTTAGGATTATTAGTATTGTAAAGCTCTATTTGGCTAAAACCTTCTAAACAAAAACCCTTATAAAGCGCGCTTTCCTCCTCTTTTTTCTCTATAACCCCCAAACAAAACCCTTCGTCCTTAGTACTAAAACTAGAATCTACCTTACCCTCAAAACAACAAGCCTGCAAACAAGAAAAGCTAAAAAACACCCAAATCCATAATATTTTTTTCATTTAGATAGTCTACAGCATTCTTGATAAATGCCTAGTTTAAGTAAGATCAAGATATATATCACGGAGAAATTAGCCCTTATAAAAGTGAAGAAGAGATTTATGAATCTTAAAAGTTGTCTTATTATCTTAGTTTTGTGTTTGCCTTTGCTCTCAAAAAATCACTACTGGAATAGCAATGGCGATATGCATGCTCTATGAATCTCCTCATCAAGCAACACTTGATTCTTTTCTAAAATCTTACTTTTATAAACCCTTAAAACGGCTCAAAAAAGCCACAGGAGAGATACATGTGCTCTCTTTACAGAGAGTAGAAGACCCATCCAAAAAATACAAAGGATATGGAAAAGTATTTCTTAAATTCTAAGGAATATCCGGGTGATCCAGAAGCTGATCAATATGGTTTAAGTTTTGAAGATAATGAATGTTCTTATAAAGGCAAGGTACAGATTTTTGGGCACACTTGGGATTTTATAAGCTCTGGAGGAAAAACAGAACTAATCAGAGACATTAGCCCGTCTGAAAAAAGATGGAGTTTAGAGGAAAATGCCTTGCAGGCTTATAAACAAGGGTTACTTGAAATGAAACATAAAACTAACAAAGCAGGAAAGTACTTAGCCTGTAGAGCTCTTTCTTGCCATCCACGAGCAATACCAGAGCCCCACTAGCCTACTAAAAAAACCTAAATCAATACTTGATATATTTTAATGCCACTAACCCACCGGTGTTTTTCTTATATTGCGCTTGGTTGTGTGAAGTGCCCAAATGCTAAAGACATTTAGGCTTGCTATATTGCCCATAGGAAGAGTCTCACTCTATATCTCTATAGTAGGGATTTTACAGAGTTTAAGCTACCAATGCATTCTCTCAGGTCAAATCGCATCATCTGCCAAAAGCGTAACTTTTTAGCACTCCCTGCGCTAGATACAGATGTATGCGAGTGTTGTACCACAAAATAGTGGGAATAGGTGGCATTCATTCCACCTACTAAAGACAAGTGGGATTTTGCAGAAAATGATTAAATACCCACACACTCCCCGTGTTCTTAAGCTTGCAGGATTGAGAGGATCACCAAAACTTGCCTATCTAGCTTCGTTCGCGATTGTAGTACAAAACCTTTGGCATGGCGCCCTTTATCCGCTTAGCTTAAGCTTGCCGGCTTATAGCGCTAATGGTAATTTTGCCCCACCTTTTGCTAGCTAACAATCTAAAGCTATCCCCTTTTATTTTTTTGTATAATGCCTCATAAAAGCGCATATTTTGAAACCAAAAACCCTTTTGCTTGTAGCGGCCAATCCATTAACCAGCCCGCGCCCTTATCGTATCTACAAACTCTTAGAAGGACAACACCATGTAAGTCTTATGGGGATTAGTAAAACCCCTTTAAAATCTAAATCTAACATGCAAATTTTTACCTACCCACCCTATCCTAAACGCAATTTAATGCAAGAATGTAAGCTCTATTTAGATGTTTTATTAGGAAATGACCATGCCCTTATCTATACCTCTAATCGCTTAAAAATTGTAGAAGTTTTAAATGAAACAAGTTTTGATTTCATCTTTTGCTTTGATTTGGTGCTTTTGCCCATCGTGTTAGCTTATAAAAAACAGGCTAAGGTGATCTTAGATGCGCGAGAATACTATCCCGATCAAGATAGCAGTAATATCCGCTGGCGCTATCTTTTCAAAGGTTTTTTTACCCGTTTAGTTGAGACTTACATGCCAAAATGCAACCATATTTTAAGCGTCTCTAAAGGCGTGCAAGCACTTTATGCTAAAAAGAGAATACAAAGCAGTGTATTTTACTCCATGCCCTTTTACCACGCCCTTACCCCTAAGCCAACTAACCCTCATAAAATCCAAATCCTCTACCATGGGGGCGCTAGTTTAAACCGCAGCTTTGAAATGCTTAAGCCTATGATGGAATATCTCACACAAACTTTAGGCGATACGCGTTTTTCTCTAACTTTAATGTTAGTGGGTACTCCTGCGCGCTTAAAACAGCTTAAACAAATCCTCAACATGGAACAAATCCGGATTATCCCACCTGTGGAGTTTAAACAAATTATTCCCTTTAGCAATGCCTTTGATATTGGGCTTTATTTTAGCCCGCCACGCAATCTCAACATCAAATACGCCATGCCCAATAAATTCTTTGAATATATCCAAAGCCGTTTAGCTCTTTGTGTTGTACCCAATGTAGAAATGCAAGCCATTATCAAAAGCTATGAAATTGGGGTGGTGAGTCAAACAAGTAGCCCACAAGATTTAGCCCTAGCTTTACACCAATTGAGCTTAGAAGACATCACACTTTATAAACAAAACACCAACCAAGCTGCTAAAGAACTTTGTGCTATGCAAAATCAAGATTTACTCCTAAAGATCCTCCAAAGCCTTTAACAATCCGTGTTAATATAGCCCTTTTAGGAGTTTATAGTGAATGTCAAACTAGGTTTATTGTATATGTTTTTAAGTGGGCTAGCCTTAGGAATCATGGGGGCTTTAATGAAGATAGCAAGCGGGTATTTCTCCCCTTCTGAAAATATCTTTTATCGCGCCTTTTTCATGCTCGTATTTTTAATGATCTTTTATTGTTTCAAACCCTTTAGTTTTAAGCCCTACAAAAAGGGCGCTGCTTTGCTTTTATTAGGGCGCATGTCTTTAGGGGCACTTGGCATGTCTTTATTTTCTTATAATATTTATACCATGTCGCTAGCAAATGCTACCGCCTTTAACCAAAGTTCGCCTATCTTTGCAATTGCAATTGCCTTTTTTCTATTTAAAGAGCCGGTGGGCTTTCGGGTGGTTTTAGCAGGTTTATTAGGAATGTTTGGGGTGATTCTTATCTCAAACCCCCAAACAAGTGGTCTCACATGGGTACAGATTTTCCCGGGTGTACTTAATGGCTTAATTGTGGCGGTTGCTTACTCAAGTTTGCACCGCTTAAAAGAATATTATGATGGCTCTTTGATTGTCTTTGCCGTTGCTTCATGTATGTGTCTCTTGGGTTTTTTAGGCTTTTTTATCCATTTGCCACCCTTTGCTACAGGTTATCACCCCATGCGCTTTAGCGGGAATATTTGGCATTGGGATTTGTGGCGCTTAGCTGGCATTGGCTTAAGCGGGGTATTTGGGCAATATTTTTTAACCAGAGCCTACATGATTGCTCCTATCGGGCTTATCTCACCTATGGTTTATAGCCGTCTTCTTTGGAGTACCCTTTTTGGTATTTTGCTTGGAGATCCATGGCCAAACTTGTGGGTAGGAATTGGCATGGGGCTTATTGTATGTTCTGGGGTTTTAATTGCCATTAAAAAACAAAAATAGTTGGGTTTAAAAATTGAGTCTTCCAAGCCACTCTAATAAACCTCTTTACTTTATCTATTTAATCCTTGCAGTGGCTGCTAGCCTTGCTATGGGGGTTTATAAAAGTCTAGAAATTTCAGTGAGTTATAGAGAGGCTTTGCTTTATTTTAGCACCCCTGAAACTCTGTTAGATCGCTATTTATTACAAGCCTTACATACCTTTGTTAGATTAGCCTATTTCTTACCCAAAGATCTAGCCTTGCGCTTACCGGGTCTGTTTTTCCATGCGCTTAACATCATTTTAATTTATTTATTAAGCCTTAAAGAGAAACCCCAAAAACCCTACGATCCCCTCTTTGTTGCTCTAACCTTTGGCTTATTGCCCGGGGTTCAATTAGGCGCGATTTTACTAGGTAAGGCAAGTTTACTTATTACACTTTCGCTTTTATCTTTACTGGCTTATAGAACATGGCTTTTTTATGTTCTAAGCCTTTTAGTTGCCCTTTTAGATGCAAGTTATGTGGTTTTACTAACCGGGTTTTTTTTATACGCCTTTAAACATAAGCAAATGACACACATGTTGATCTTATTTCTAGCCTTATGGATTAATTTATACGCCTTTAAATCT
Organism: Helicobacter suis; assembly: GCF_902196125.1. Lineage (GTDB taxonomy): Bacteria > Campylobacterota > Campylobacteria > Campylobacterales > Helicobacteraceae > Helicobacter > Helicobacter suis_B. The sequence continues at coordinate 37,270 of NZ_CABIKG010000002.1, read as the reverse complement.
GTCTCAGGCACGCCACAGGGCTTTTTTTTAAATACACTCTTTACTATGCTCATTTTATACTCGCCTTGTTTGTGTATTTATTACCCTTATGCACTTTATACCCAAGCCATTAAGGAATACAAACAAGATAGTTTAATTGGTGTGGTGGGGGCTGTGGGGTTTTTATTGCCCTTATTGCTCTCCTTGCGTCAAGAATTACCCCCAGAATTTTTAAGCTATGGGCCTCTTGGCATGCCTATCTTATTACAAAAAGCGCTTAGCAGTATCCGCTTACATTTACCTATTTTCCGTAGCCACTACTATATCCGTTATAGTTTAGTTTTTGGGACATTACTATTAGAAAGCATGTTTTTATGGGGAGGGTATAATAAATTTGTAAGTACCCACTATGTGGCTAAGGAATTAGCCCTAGCCCTTCATAAAAGAGGGATTGAAACTATCAACACCACCTCCCCTAGAATTGCCCTGCGCTTAAGATTTTATGGGATTAATTCTGGAGGCAATTTATTTCTCATTGAACAGAGTAAACACGCAACAATTAAAATTTATTATAAGAATAAGGTAGCGGCTAGTTATGCCATTTTAAGGAAAAAACCATTAATGCCTTAATCATGGTCTCTGAGAGTAGTTTATCTACTAGCCCTAGACCTAGGCGTTTAGCTCTAGCTCTCATGCATCTTTATCCAAAAGCACAATTTTTTATTCTCTCCCCCCCTCCTTGTGATCTTAGCACTCATTTTATCCCCTTTTCTCCTTTGCTAGGTTCAGCTAGCCGCAGCCTAGCCAAGCAAGAACAATTAAAAACTTGGGTGGAACAAAAAAATTTTACCCCCCTTTTATGGACGCCAAACCGCCTAGAAATGCTCCAAAAACTAAAAACCCTCATACAAGATTTACGCTACAAACGAATTAAAATTAAAGCGCTCTTTATAGAGGATTTAGCCCTATTGCCGGCTATTTTAGAACAGATACAAAATATTGCCCCCCTCATTGTAGATTTAAGAGAGTTTTACCCCGCTTTAATTAATCACCACCACTTCACAGCCCCCCTTTTTGCCCATATCTGCAACCACTATCTACACAAAGCGCATAAAACTCTTAGTATAAATGCCTCCATTGCTAAACTTTATGCAAAAACCTATACAAATTTTAAGCTAGAAAATAACTACACTATTTATTCTACTCCCTTTTATGCTAACCTCTTTGCAAGTCCTATAAATCCTAAATGTATCCGCTTGATCTACCATGGACTTTTAGCTCCAGAGCGCTATTCTGATAATCTTTTAGAATTAGCTAAAGGGCTTAAAGATTTATCCTTGCCCTATCATTTGACAATCATAGGCTTAAGTAAACACCCTAGCTTTTTACAAGACTTTAAAAGCCATCTAAAAACCCTACAATCTCAAGGTTTGCCCATAGATTTTAAACAACCCCTCCCTTTAGAATCCATTATTCCTACAACACAAAGCTATGATATTGGGCTATTAACCCTCCCTGATAATTCTCTTAATCATTTATACGCTTTGCCTAATAAATTCTTTGAATATATCCAAAGTGCTTTATGTGTGCTGAGTACGCCACTAGTAGAGGTAAAAACCTTAATAGAAAATTATGAAATAGGAAGAGTGGGGGTAGATTTTAAAATCCAATCTCTTTTAGAAGTTCTACACACACTAGATTTAGATCAAATCATGCAGGCTAAAATCAAAGCCGCCCAAGCAGCTAAGCTATTATGCATGCAAGCCCAGCTACCCCTGCTTAAACGAGTTATTCAAGATACATAGTTATATTAAAAAGCCATGCTTATGTGTAATTAAGCGACAAGTTGTTTATATTCGCGACATTTCTGAGCCAGTTCTGCATCGCCTAGACCATGCGTAGCCCCAAAAACAGCAAGATGTCCCCCATAAGTAGCCCCTACAAATTTGCTTGTAGCCTTAAACGGATTAAGCAACTCTTCTAAGTTAAAGCCCATCATTCCTTGCGCGCTATAAGATTCTTCCTTGCCACCAAGACTAATACAAAGGAAAAACTCCTTACCTTTTAGAGCTTGCCCAGAAGAACCATAAGCAAAGCCATAGGCAAAGACATCATCAAAATATTTTTTAAGCAAGGGTGGGTAGGAATACCAATAGATAGGGAATTGGAAGACAATTTTATTACTTTGTAACAAAAGTTCTTGTTCGGCTGGAATATTAATTTTAGAGTCTGGATATTTGCCATACAGATCACTAATAACAACAGGTTCATTTTCAATCGCATTTTTTAAGGCTTTATTGACACGAGAAGTACTTAGATCCGGATGGGCTAGAACAACTAAAGTTTTCATGTTTTCCTTTCTAATGATATAAAGGCGGGCTATTCTATAAATTTAATCTAAATAGAAATTAAAGCTAAGGTGCTAAATGCAACTTTTTAAGAAAATCAAAGACCAAATTTAAATTTTGGGGTTTTTCAAAAGCCTCTCCGCCATGCCCTGCTCCCTTTAAAGCCACAAAACGCACTTGATTAGGCCCAATGGCTTTTTCTAAAACCTTAGCAAAAATAGCGCTTTGCTCAGGGGGCACTAAAGGATCAGAAAGCCCGTGCATGATAAAAAAGGGTACGCTTTTTTTACTAACATAGCTTTGTGGGCTGGAGAAATCTACAAAGTTTTTAATTTTACTAAGGGGTTGGCCTAGATAGCGCGATTCAGGGGAAGTATCTGGATTGCGCAACTGCATATGTGCTTGTTTTTGTGTATACATGGTTTTAAAATCAATGGGGCCATAAAAATCTATTACCGCGCTTATATGGCTATTTTCTCTTGCATTGCCTAAATTTAAATCTTCAAGCTCAGGATGGCCTGCTGTTGTGCCAAGCATGGCGGCTAAATTACCTCCAGCAGAATAGCCCCAAGCGATGATAATGTGGGGGTTGAGCTGGTAGGCTGATGCATGGGCTTTAATAAAGCGCACCGCTGCTTTAAGATCAAAAATAGGGGCGGGAAAGGGGGCTTCTTTAGAGAGGCGATAATTAGCCGAGATCACAGCATAGCCTCTTTTAAGAGCCTGCATAGCAGAGTTAATTTCCCCGCTATTTTTATCCCCAAAGGCAAACCCACCCCCATGGATAGCTAGAATTACAGGGTAGGGGGCTTTGCCTTTTTTGGGTAAATAAATATCTAGCTTTTGGGCTTTTGATTGGCTAGCATAGGCGATATTTAAATATTTATGCCCCACGCCTTCAAGATTAATGGGGTGCTCTTTGCCTATTAAGGGAGGAGGCGGGTTATTTAGAGCTAAAAGGGGAAATGTAAGGGTTATAGCCCATAAAAGAGTTTTAAATGCGTACATAGCAATTCCTTAAAAATGGGGTTTAAAAAAGCGAGCATTCTAACAAAGAAAAGTTAAGGGGTGGCTTTTTGGTAAAATAGCCCTTTTGAGAAAGGTTTTAGATGATGCAAAAACAGAGTATAGAGAGGGTGGATATTGTTATTCCTGTCAAAACAGATATTGTTTGGCTTTTTGTTAATATAACCCTACCCTTTATCTTAAAAAATCTCCCCTATAGAAAAATTCTCATTCTCACACATAGGCAAAATTTTTCTAAAATTACTGGTGCAGATTTAGAGATTTTAGATGAAGATCAGATTAGTCAAGGTTTGACTTTAAGAAGTGTACACGACTATTTAGAATCCAGAGGCGCTAATGTTAACCGGAGTGGTTGGTATTTCCAGCAGTTTTTAAAGTTTGCTATAGCACAGACAGATAAGGTGGGTTCTAAGTATCTTGTTTGGGACGCAGATTGTGTACCTTTGCGCAAAATCCCAATTATAGAGAATGGGAAAGTTTTAATAGACACGACCACAGAACACCACCAGCCCTATTTTGATACTATAGATAAATTATGGAGCTTTCAAAAACAAGTGGATTTTTCCTTTATTGCAGAGCATTTTTTGTTTGAAAAATCTTTGGTTTTAAAATTACTTGATGATCTGCTTAAAGAGAGAGAGAGAGAGAGAGATCGCTTTGGTGGCGTGTTATTCTTGAGAGCATAGCTAATTATGATCTATCATATAGCGGATTTAGCGAGTATGAAACCTATGGTAACTTTATAACCCTTCATTTCCCCCACAAATTTAAGATAAGACATTTAAAGAAAACACGGCATGGTACTTTTCTATTGGGGGATACCCCTAATCTAAGATCGTTAAAATTTTTGGGGTTATTTTTTGATTGCATGTCTTTTGAAAGGTGGGAGAAAAAGTGTTACTTTACTCCCTTGCGCTATTATAAGATTTTTCAAGAGATCTTTAAGAGTATAAGAGGTAATTAAAATTAATTAAATCCCTTGTGAGGGCATTTTGCGCGCTGTGGAGGTGAAAACTTTTTCATACACCCGCAAGAGCACGATAAAAAGAGCAGTAATAGTGGGGCCCACAGCAATCCCCCAAAACCCAAACTTACTAATACCAGCCAGAATAGAAAAGAATATTAATATTTCATTGATCTTAAGAGAAACTTTAAGTACCCGCCGTTTGATAAACCCAATTAGCCATGGCTTAATTAAGCTATCAATTAACCCTCCGATTAAAATAACAGAATAAAGCGCAATCACCACCGCGCCTGTGATATTATTCCGGTACATCTCATAAAACGCCACAGGTATCCACACTAACGCCCCGCCTACAATAGGAATGAGCGCAGATAATCCATATAAAACCCCTAAAGAGAGCCAATCTAGTTTAAACCACACCACCAACCCCGCAAAAGCAACCCCTTGTAATACAACATTAATAATAGAGGTGAGTAGCACCACCCGTAAAACCCCGGCTACTTCTCTAAAAATGCCCTTGCTTTGGATTTTTTCAAAGGGGAGTACTTCTAAAATATAGCTGTAAAAAGTCTGTCCATAGAAGAAACATAAAAATAGAAACACTAAAACCATCACCGTATCGCTAGCAAATTTCAAGCTGTACTTGCCAATTTCGCTACTAAAATGCAAGATATAAGACATGAGAGCCTGTGCAGAAACATTGGATAAAATTTTATGCGCGTATTGGCTAAGGGTGGGGAAGTCTTGTATATACATCAATAGGTCGGTTTTAAATTTATTCACAAAGAAAGAGAGCCGCTCTAAATTTAGATGGAAAATAAAATCCATGCTTTTATAAACAAGAAAATAAAGCGGAATAACTAGACAACTTAATAATACCAGTACGCAAAGCAAAGAACTAAAGAGATTGCGCATGTGTTTATCAAAAAACTCTTTAAGCCAAAACACAGTTACGCAAAGTAGCCCAGCGATGAGTAAATCCATTAAGAAATCCTCATACAGATAAAGCATCCAATAAAAAGCTATGCCAAAAAGAAGCCAAAAGAAGTATACCGGTCGCATCACCTAACCCATTTTTTGCACTATAATACCTAAAAAGGTTAAGCATGCACCTGTATAAGTACTGCGCAAGTGGCAATGATTTTTTAATCACTAGCCAATTTAAATCAGGTGGTTATAGCGCGCTAGCCAAGCAAGTTTGCCACCGCCATTATGGTTTTGGTGCTGATGGTTTGGTGGTGTTGCTCCCACATAGTGAGTTAGCCTACACTTGGGAATTTTATAATGCCGATGGGAGTGAAGCTAGCATGTGCGGGAATGCTAGCCGCTGTGCTGGGTTTTATGCTTACAAGCAAGGTTTAGCCCCCTGCCAGCATGCTTTTTTAAGTAAGGCTGGGATTATCCAAGTACAGGTGCAAAGTTTAAGCCAAACATTAGCCCTAGTGCAGAGTAATTTAGGCATACCAAAATGGTTACAAACCCTAAATTTAGAGGGGAAAACTTGGTATTTACTAGATACTGGTGTGCCTCATTTAGTACATTTCGTACCCTCTTTAAAACAAATTCCTAGCACTAAGATAGCTTTAATGCAAACGCTAAGAGAGCGCTTTAATGCCAATGTCAATATCGCCTGTATCCTAGATAATCACACAATCTATCTAGCTACCTATGAAAGAGGAGTTGAGGATATTACTCTGGCTTGCGGCACGGGTATGGCTGCTGTTTTTATGGCTGCTTATCAAGAACACCATTTAATGCCACAAGCCACTCTCATACCCCCCAGCCAAGAAAAGTTAAGCTTGTACTTAAAAGAGAATGAAGTCTATTTTAAAGGAAAGGTGGAGTATGTGGGCATGGTGTTAGGGGCTTTAGCCTAAAACCTTAGAGATAAGATTACCACTCGCACCGTAAAGCCCCTAGCTTTAGCTATGGGGATATAAGGCGTTTTTTGTGTTATAATGTCCGCCATAGAGTTGGGGCATCAACTCTTGGAGTAGAGGCTGTAAGACCCGTCTAGCGGGCAAGTCTTGATGATCCCAGAATCCCCTAGCTTTAGCTATGGGGAGTATGTCAAAAGAACAATAGCGATGAAACAGATTAAACAGACTTTTACCGCTATGCAAGAGGAGCGGCTAGATACTTTTTTAACTAAATCTTTAGGGGTGGCAAAAAATCAGATTTTACAATGCATTAAATCCTCACAGGTACAGGTTAATGATAAAACAATTTTAAAGGGAGGATTAAAGCTTAAAATAGGCGATGAGGTGGTGTTTAAACCCTCCCAAGTGCCCCTAGAAGTTTATAAGCCTACAGATTTAAAAATAGAAATTCTTTATGAAGATGCAGATATTTTAGTGCTTAATAAACCCCCCTATTTGGCAATGCATCCAGCCACAAGTCTACATGAGCCTACCTTAGTGGATTATTTACAAGCTAAGGGAGTTACTCTTTCTACCCTTAGTGGTGAATCGCGTTGTGGTATTGTGCACCGTTTAGATAAAAATACAAGTGGGGCAGTTGTGATTGCTAAAAATAACACCACCCATGCTAACCTAGCCACCCAATTACAAATAAGAGAAATGGGTCGTTATTACTTAGCTCTCATTACAGAACCTTTAAAAAAACCTATGCGTGTGGAGTGCCACTTAGGGCGACACCCTAAAAATCGTTTAAAGATGACTAATTTAGACGCGCTTAGACAAAATATAAAAGGGGGCAGATATTCTAAGACAGATTTTATCCCTTTGCTTAGCAATGTACGAGGAATCCAACTCATTGCAGCTAAGCTATACAGTGGCCGTACACACCAAGTACGCGCCCATTTAGAGAGTCTAGGCCGCCACATTTTAGGGGATACTTTATATGGTAAAAAAGATAACTACAAGGGGCGTATTTTATTGCATGCTTATTTGCTCTATATGACCCACCCTACAAGCCAAGAGAAACTACTTTTTAAAGCCCAAATTTTAGAGGATATGGTAGAATGCCTAGAAAAAGAATTTCAAGGGGTTGCTTGGGATGGCCTTATCCGGGAAGATTATATTCTTGGCTTGTTTAACGCTACTGTTTGTGAATTGTTCAACCCCTCGTAAAAACCACACCCTTTCATTCCACAAGGCAGAAGAAACAGTCGATGCGAGTTTACCCGTAGTTGAGGGCATTAAAACAATTAATGATGTACAATCTGTAGGGTTTGAGTGGCAACCTGTTTCTACTCCCTCGCTTATTGATGGTTTTGCGATCTATCGCATGCAAAAGGATCAGACCTATAGGCGGGTGGGAATGGTTAGAAACCCGCTTGCCACCCATTACTACGATGAGGGTTTAACCCCACAGACTCAGTATTATTACAAAATCGCCACCATTGGCAAAAATGGCGGGGTTTCTAACATGTCTCAAGCTATTAGTGTGAATACATCTTATATCAACCCTGTAGAAAGTGTTTTTGCTAGCCAAGAGGGGCCTAAAGAGGTTAAAATCTTTTGGAGTCCACACCCTAATCCGAGCATTTCGCGTTACATTATCCAAAGGGAGGGTCCTGATGGGAAGTTTTCTAATATTGGGGTGGTTAAGAATCGCTTGTATGTAGAGTATTTTGATAAAAATCTAGCAGACGGGCAAGAGCATCGCTACCGCGTGATTGCTGAAAGTTTTGAAGGCGCTAAGTCTTTGCCTAGTGCAGTGGTGGTGGGTAGAACAAAGGCTGTACCTAAGGATTTATCCAATGTACAAGCTAGTACAGATTTAACACGCAAGATCAAACTTACATGGAGTCCTTCAGATCAAAGCGATGTTGTAGATTATAGAATCTATGCAGCCGATCGTGCAGACGGGAAATTTAAAAGCATTGCAGAAACAAAGGATACAAATTATACAGACTTAGTAGATTTAGACGGGGTACAAAGATTTTATAAAGTAGTGGCTGTGGATAAATATGGATTAGAGGGGGCTATGCCAGCTGGAGCAATTAGTGGCATGACTTTAGCGCGGCCTACAACGCCTGTTATCACTAAAGGTACGATTGAAGATGGACGGGCTATTATTCAGTGGCAGAGTATCCAAGATGGGCGGGTAAAAGATTATGCGGTTTACCGTTTTGATGGCAATTCTAATTCCCAGCCTTTAAGATTTGGCAATATTTTAAACACCCAATTTATTGATAAAAATATGGTAAGTGGCAGAAAATACCGCTACCAAGTGGTGAGTGTAGATGCAGACGGGCTAGAATCGCGGCCAAGTAAAGAAGTAGAGTTGCGTTTGGATCGCTAAGTACAGGGTATTTTTATGTAGCCCATGCCACATTTTATCGCTAGTAGTGCTAAATTACCCACTTTTCCCTTTAAAGAGGGAGGGTTTATATTCCTCTATGAAGCGAGGAGTTTGAGAAATCCGCACTTAAGCATGTTACGCGTGCATTATCCTAGTGAGGGGTTTTATGATTTTTGTATTCTAAAGATAGAACAAGAAAGGGGGCTTTTATTTAAAGGGGAAAAATCTACACGACCTATTCCTGTTAGCATTCTCAAACAAGCCCTCCGTGTTTTAGCGCTTTATTGCCAAAATATAGAAGGAAATTTAGGTTTTAATCTAGCTAAACCCTGTGCTTGTTTAATTGATTGGGGTATTTTTAAAATTCCTTCTTCTTTTCATCTTGAAATTGGTTTTGGATCGGGCCGCCATTTGCTTAATAAAGCCATGTCTAACCCGGATAAATTTTATATCGGTGTGGAAGTGCATACACCCTCTATAGAGCAAGTGTTGCGCCAAATTAAAATTTTAGGGCTACAAAATCTTTATATCACTTATGCAGATGCTAGAACTCTTTTAGAAGTTTTACCAAAGCGCTGTGTGGGTTTAGATGTACATTTTCCAGTGCCTTGGCCTAAAAATCCACAACGCCGTATCTGGACTGCAAAAACCCTTGTACATATGCTAGCTATACTACGCCCCAAAAGCCTTTTATGGCTTAGAACAGATAATTTTGATTATTTTAAAGAGAGTTTACATTTAGCACTTGATTTACCCCATTGCACCATGCAAGTCTTTAAAAATAGCGCGCAGGAAATGGTAGTTAGCAAGTATGAAGCCCGTTGGAAAAGACAGCATAAAGATATTTATGATTTGTATTTACAAGTACAGGACATGCCTAATAGATCAATACAGCCCTTGCTATTAGAAAATAGTGCAAAAATTTCTATTAACCCTTCTCTTAAGGCTTGTACTTTGTGGCACAATCAGGTTATTAAACAAGATTACTTTTTGAAAGTTGTAGATGTGCTAGAATATAAGAATTTATGGCTACTGGTGGTGAGTCTAGGAGATTTGCAAGCGCCCTTAAATAAAGTCCTTGTATTGGATAAAAATAAAGGGAGTTTAGAGTATATAGGGGGTTTGCCTTTTAACACAAAAGCCCACCGCTATGCTCACCAAAAGTTAGAGGAAATGTTGGGGTAGGAGGTGTATTTTGAGTAGTATTATTTTTGCTAGGGATTTATCCTTAGGTTATAAGCGCGATGAATGGGTGATTAAGGGCGCGCATTTTAAGATTGAGCGCAAGGATTTTGTTTTTATTTCAGGAGCTAGTGGGAGTGGCAAGAGTACTTTACTGCGCTCTTTATATGGGGATTTACCCATTTTAGGAGGGGATTTAGAGGTGTGTAATATCAGCGTTAATAAAGCCTCTAAAACCTTTATCAATGAGTTACGGCGCAATATTGGGGTGGTGTTTCAAGATTATAAACTCATTGAAGAGTGGACAGTGGAGCAAAATATCAAATTGCCCATGATTATTAATGGCTATAAAAAAGAAGAATGCAGTATTCAGGCTGAAAAACTCTTAGCCCATGTAGATTTACTTTATAAGTCTAATCGCTACCCTTTAGAGCTTAGCGGAGGCGAACAACAACGAGTGGCTATGGCTAGAGCCATTGCGCACAAACCTTTTTTAATTCTAGCTGATGAACCTACCGGTAATTTAGATGATTATTCTAGCGATATGATTTGGAGCTTGCTTAAGGGGGCTAATAAACAATTAGACATTACAATTGTGGTAGTTACTCACAGAATCCCGAGTAATTTTAATATTCCTTACCGCAAGATTTATATCAAAGATGGAGAGATCCATGAATACACTTAAGGAGCATTTGGCTTTTCTTCTCCCTTTGATAGCTTTATTATTTAGTTTGGAAAGTATTTTATTTGTGGAGCGTGCTGTTAGTATCAGAGAGGATAAATTATCTAAGAATTATGCTATCACTATTGTTAGTAGACAACCCCTTTCTTTGCAGTTTATCCGCCAAAATATCCCCAATAGCGCTTCTTTAACTTTAATTAGCCCGGATACGCTATTAGAAAGACTTAAGCAAAATTTCACCCAAGCTAATATCGCTAATCTTAAAAAGAGTTTACCCCTTTTTTATTCTTTAAAGCTATCGCTATTCCCCACTTTAGAACAACTTGATGCCATTCATAAAAAACTTCTTAGAATTCCGGGAGTTGAAAAAGTAGAGGTTTTTAGTAAAACCCATGATCAAGAATATAGGCTTTTGCTACTATTAAAAAAGAATACCCTAGCATTTGCCTCTATTGTGGTGATTCTCTCTATTTTGCTGCTGATCAAACAAATCAGCGTATGGAATTTAAAATATGCTAAACGCATTGAAATCATGGAGCTTTTAGGAGCGCCTATGCGTATTAAAAATGGCTTTTTATTCAAATTAGCTTTGGTTGATTCAATTCTAGCTAGCATGGTTGTTGCATTAGGGAGTTTGTATTTATCCATGCAAGAGAAATTCCAAATGATTTTACAGGTTTTAGAGATTGATCGTAATTTATTCATATGGCAAGAGGATTTATTTATTTTTTTAAGCGCTTCTATTAGTGTATCTTTGGTGTGTGTGTGGGTGGTTGTGATTCAAAGGAGAGCGGTATGAAAACATGGAAAGTGAGTTTATGGTGTTTATTTATGGGGGTATTATATGGGCAGGCAATTGAGGAAATTAATAAAAACATTAGTTTTAATCAAAGTAAACTACAAGAGACCACTTTAGAAAAAACCAAACTCAGTAACCATTTAAATAGCTTGGGTAATGCGATTAATCAAAAATACCAGCAAAGTAAGGAGCTATCCAGACAAATTCAAGGGATTCAAAGAAATATTGATAAAAACCAAGTCCAAAATCTCGCCCAAGAGAAATCTTTAGAGGAACACCGCCTTTTTTTAGAAAACTTGAAAAAAAGCCGCCATAAAATCCAAGATGCGATGACTAATATCTTATTAAAAGATATTTTATTTGCTATGGTTTTGGATAAACAGCATTTGGCTAGCACTGAGGATATTATTTTACAAACCGTCTTTACCTACCTCAACAAAAACTCTAGGATACAACTAGCTAATCTTAATTTACAAGAGGAACAAATTAGCGCTAGAATTGCCCAAATCACAAACAACATTAACCAAATCAGCGCGGCTATCAATGCCCAAAGAGATCGCAAACAAAATTTACAAAGCATGGTATCTGCGCAAAAGAAATTAATTGAAAATATGCGCGCTGAGTTGGTGGTTTATAATAAAAAGTTAGAAACCCTAGATAAAGAGCGCAAGGGATTAGATCAGCTATTAGCCTCGCTTAATATTATTAAGCAAAAAGAATTAGAACGGCAACGCAAAAGCAAAGCAAAAGCCCCATCACCTTCTATTGACGGTATAGAAGCGCCTTTAGAAGTACGGCAAGTGGCTAGTTCTTATCGCGATATTGTTACTATTTCTTATACAGGGCCTAAGACTATCGCGCCTCTTGCTAGTTATAGAATTGTACAAAAATTTGGCCCCTATTTTGATCCAGTTTATAAGCTCAAAGTTTTTAATGAATCTGTTACGCTAGTTTCTACTAAACCTAATGCCGTTGTACGCAATATTTTTGATGGACGGGTGGTTTATGCTAAAGAAGTACCCATTCTTAAAAAGGTGATTATCATTGAGCATAAAGATGGTATGCATACGATCTATTCTCAATTAGATAAAATCGCCCCCACGATCAAACATGGTCTTAGGATACAAAAGGGTTATGTAATTGGCCGGATTGATCAACGGTTGAGTTTTGAAGTAACGCTTAGAGATAAGCATATCAATCCCTTAGAGATCATTGCGCGCACACAATAGATCTAGTATAAACAAAAATAAGGGAGTGCCGATCTAGACTGGGTAAATAATATAATAAGGAATACCCGTGTCTAGTGAAATTGGGAATGTCTCTACTGCCTTAACAACCCACCTAGATACACACCACCCCGATCAGGTTGTCCATGCTGATCAAGTCTCTTTGTCTAAACAAGTTAAGCCAGAGGTTAAGCAAGAGGTTTTACCTCCAAAGGAACAGGATTTGCAGAAGCTAAGTAAAGAGCTCAACGAAGAGATGAAGCGGATTCGATCTGACTTGACTTTTAGCTACAATGAAGAGATTCGTAGTTTAGTGGTTACTATCAAGGATTCAAATGGAGATAAAATTATCCGCCAAATTCCTTCGCAAGAGGTAATTAGGTTAGCAGAGAAAATGCATGATATTGTGGGGATTATCTTTGATAAAAGAGGTTAGAGTTCACTAAGGTGGAGTGAAGTCATGGCAATTGGAAAGTTAAGTTCTTTAGGGATTGGTAGCAAGGTTTTAAATTACGATGTAATTGATAAACTTAAAAGTGCTGATGAAAAAACTATGGTGGCTCCCATTGATCGAAAAATGGAAGTTAATCTGGAAAAACAAAAGGCCTTAGTTGAGATTAAAACTTTGCTTGCTAATCTTAAAGCACCCGTTAATGCCTTAACAGATTATTCAACTTACACTAGTCGCAGTAGTAGCGTGAGCAGTGGAGCGCTTAAGGCCACTGTAAGCCCGGGTATTCCTGTGCAAGATATTAAAGTAGAAGTTGAAGATCTAGCACAAGGGGATATTAACGAGGTGGGTACGCATTTTAGAGATCGCGATGATGCTTTTAGCCAAGCTAATACCAAATTACACTTTTATACCAACAATAAAAACTACACGGTTAATATTAAAGCTGGCATGAGTGTAGGCGATGTCGCCCAAGCCATTACAGATGCCACAGGTGGTGAAGTGATGGGGATTGTGATGAAAACCGGGGGGGATAAACCCTACCAGTTAATGATTAACACTAAAAACCCCGGGGCTAATAACCGCGTGTATTTTGGCTCTAGTGTGATTTCTACTCTTGCTAGCGATGCGTCCATTAATTTAGCCATAGGGGGCACTACACAAGATGGAAAAAGTACAGAAGATGATTTTTTTATCAAGCTCAGAGATGATAAGGGTGGAGTGGTTAAAATCCCTATTAGTCTTAATCTTGATAAGGCTTCTGTGCAAGATAAAAATAAAGCCCTACAAATAGCCATTAAAAAAGCCCTAGAGGATAATGCACAAACTAAAGACTTAGTAGATAGCGGGCAGATTAATGTTGGCTTAATTAATGATGGAAAGTCTTTAGTGCTTAATGATCAAAGGGGATTAGAAATTGAAGTTGGAGGGGCTAAAGCAGCTGAACTAGGTTTTGTTAAAACTAAATCAGATCAAGAAGATTTACTTAAGGGTACAACAGGCATTGCTTCCGGTCAAATCAAGGGCACTATTAATTTTAATGGGCAAGCTATTAATTTGGGGGCTATCACTGCGCGGGGCAATTCTAGCGATGTTAATGCCCAAGCCATTGTTAGGGCGATTAATGGCATTGAAGGGTTGCACGCTTCTTTAGGCACAGACGGCAAATTAATCCTTAATAGTGAAAGCGGTGAATTGCGTATAACCGGTGTGGGCGCTGATGGTAAGGCAGCTGTAAATAGTTTGGGTTTGTCTGAGGGCTTAAGCCAAACTTATGCTAAATTACACAATCTCTTTGCCTTTAAAAAACTACAAAGTGCCTCTGATGCTAGATTTACCTACAATGGTGCGACTATCACCCGCCCTACAAATGAAGTAAATGATGTGATTAATGGCGTATCTTTGAGTTTATTAGCCAAAACTGAGCCGGGCAAACCAGCCATTATTAGTATTACCCGTGATAGTAAAGCCATTGTTGATCACATTAAAGAGTTTGTCAAAGCCTATAATGCATTAATCCCTAAATTAGATGAAACAACCCGCTACGATCCAGATACTAAAATTGCGGGTGTGTTTAATGGCGTGGGGGATATCCGTACAATTCGCTCTTCTATTAATAATGCCATTGCTTTTACCATCACAACGGCTAAGGGTGTGGATAGTCTTATGAAATATGGAATTACGCTTGATGAGCATGGAAAAATGAGTTTAGATGAGGGTAGACTCACTAATGCGCTTAATGCTGATCCACAAGCCGCTCAAGATTTTTTCTATGGTAGCGATGTTAAGAGCATGGGGGGTAAGGAGATTCACCAAGACGGGATTTTTATCAAGTTAGATAAAGTTTTACAAGGTTTGGTCGATGGTGGTAACGCTAGATTGAAGTTATACGAGGACTCTTTAGATCAAGACGCTAAAAATTTAAAAAGAGATAAGGAGAATGCAATGGAAATGCTTAAAACCCGTTATGACATGATGGCAGAACGCTTTGCGGCTTATGATGAGCGCATTTCTAAGGCAAATAAATCCTTTGATGCGGTGCAAATGATGATCGATCAAGCAGCCGCCAAAAAGAATTAAAATCTGAAAGGGAAAATGATGTTTAAAGCAAATGCATACAGCTTATACCAGCAAAATGCCGTAACGGTAGAATCTCCGGCTAAACTCATTGAGATGCTCTATGAAGGTATCTTAAAATTTGCCGCCCAAGCTAAGCGTTATATTGAGGCAGAGGATATTGAGAGAAAAATTACCTACATCAATAAAGTAACGGATATTTTTACAGAACTTCTAAATATCCTAGATTATGAAAGGGGCGGGGAAGTTGCGGTGTATTTAACAGGGCTATACACCCACCAAATTAAAGTACTCACCCAAGCCAATGTAGAAAATGATACTAATAAGATCGATCTAGTCATGCGCGTAGCCAAAGGGCTATTAGAAGCTTGGAGGGAGATTCACCAGAATGAATTGGGCCGATGAACTTAAAATTGCGCTACTAGAGGATAATTTAGAAAAAGCTTCCTATTTAGTAGAGACTTGCCCTTTTTTAGATCATAGCTGTTTAGATTTGGAGGTTTTAGAAAGCGCTAAGGCATTAATTGGCATGACTATTGAGCGTCTTAAGCAAGAACAACAAACTTTAGGTCTACAAATGCGCCAACTTAAAACAACCCAAAAGTTTTTAGAAATTTCCTAGTATAACCTTTGTAATTAAATGTATTTAGATAGAATGCGTTTCCAAAAGGAGTTGATGCGTGGAAAAAGTAATGGTATTGGCTACAGGTGGGACAATTGCAGGGGCTGGGGATAGCCCTGTTGGGGGGACTTATAAGAGTGCTAAGGTGGATATTTCTAGTATTCTTGGGTCTTTAGAAATTCCAAAAGGGGTATGTGTTGAAAGCCAGCAGGTGAGCAATGTCGGCTCGCAAGATATGGATACAAATACTTGGTTTAAATTATTAGAGCGCATCCACACCCTAGCAGCTAGAGAAGATATAAAGGGTTTTGTGATCACACATGGCACAGATTCTATGGAAGAGAGCGCTTATTTTCTTAATCTAACCGTGCAAACTTATAAACCTGTGGTACTTGTAGGGGCGATGCGTAATGGCTCAAGCATGGGCGCAGATGGGCCTTTAAATGTTTATAACGCCCTAGCCATAGCCGCCCACTCTGAGAGTGCGGGCAAGGGGGTTTTAGTGGCTATGAATGATACTATCCATGCAGCGCGTGAAGTAACTAAATCTAACACTAGCAGTTTACACACCTTTATTTCGCCTAATTGTGGACCTATAGGGAGTGTTTATTATGCAAAAGTACATTTCTACATGCAACCTCTAAGAAAACACACTTTACAAAGCCAGTTAGCCCTAACTAGTTTAGAGCCCCTCCCCCCAGTTGGGCTAATTTATACCCATGTAGGCTGTGGTGTTTCTTTATTAAAAGCAGCCATAAATCAAGGGGCTATGGGGGTTGTGGTGGCTGGTATGGGTAATGGCAATCCTAGTAGCGCTATGCTTGAGGCTATGGCAGAGGCTGTAAAACAAGGAATAGTTGTAGTGCGCGCAAGCCGTACCGGGAGTGGGGTGGTGGAGTTAGGCGAAGTTGATGATTTAGCTTATGGCTTTGTTACCCCTGATAATCTTAATGCCCAAAAAGCCCGTATACTATTGCAACTAGCCTTATTAAAAACCCACCAAAATACACAAATCCAAGAATTTTTCAACACGCATTAATTCTAGGATTGAATAGCGGTTGTGAATAAAATCTTTGGAAGCATTGTTATCAGCTATGTATTCTTAGCTCTCACTGGGGCTATTTTGCTTGGGCTTGCCCCTATGCACACTAAGCCCATCGCCTTTTTAGATCTCTTTTTCACGGCCACCTCAGCGGTTTGTCTAACCGGGCTCATTACAATTAATCCGGCTAGCGATCTAACAGGCTATGGGCAGGCTGTAATTTTAGGCTTAATTCAAGCCGGTGGTTTTGGTTACATGGGGCTAGCTACTTTCTTGCTTTTACTCATTGGTAAAAAGGTTAATTTTAAAGGGCGGCTTTTACTTAAGGAATCTTTAGATTATCCAAATATGCAAGGGGTGGTCTCTTATTTAAAAAAGATCTTTGTTTTCACTCTAGTTATAGAGGGAATTGGGGCATTAGTTTTAACGGGTTGTTTTATCTTTAAAATGCCTTTTAAACAAGCATTCTGGGCGGGGATTTTCCATGCAATCTCGGCTTTTAATAATGCCGGTTTTAGTATATTTTCCTCTAATTTGGCAGATTACCGGGATAATGTAGCGGTGAATTTGGTGATTTGTGCGTTGATCATTCTAGGGGGGCTAGGGTTTTTGGTGTTGAATGAATGCTATAATTATAACAAACACTCACGACTCAGTGTCCATGCGCGCATCGTACTCATCGCTACGGGTGTTTGTATTTTGCTTGGTATGGCGGTTTTATTGCTCTTTGAGTGGAACGATCCTACTAGCATAGGTACTTTAAGTTGGCCACATAAAATCATGAGCGTGTTTTTCATATCCATTAATCTTAGAACAGCAGGTTTTAACACCATTGATATGTCTGGTTTGCATGATCAAAGCTTATTTTTTAGCGCCTTACTCATGGTTATTGGAGCAGCACCGGGGAGTACAGCAGGGGGCATTAAAGTTACAACCCTAACTTTGCTACTTCTTTATGCTTATTGCGCCCTTAAAGATAAAGAAGTGGTTTTATTCCAACGCGCTATCCCCCAAGAACTTATCAAAAAATCTTTTTTAATCTTCATCATTGCCATGTTTTATATCACTATCTCTATCATGATTTTAAGCGCTACAGAGGATACACACAATCAATTTTTTATCAATTTACTTTTTGAGGTTTGTTCAGCCTTTGGTACAGTAGGGGCTAGTACAGGCAATGGAGGCGATCTTTCTTTAGCGGCTAATTTTAGCCATTTTGGTAAACTATACTTAATGGTTTTAATGTTTATGGGAAGGGTGGGTGTTTTAGCCTTTAGCATGGCTTTGGTGCGCAAAAGCAAGACACATAGCGTTAAATATCCAGAAGAAGGAGTGGTTTTATGAAGACTTATGCGGTTTTAGGTTTAGGCAAATTTGGATCGCATGTAGCGCGCGGATTGATAGAAAATGGGGAACAAGTCGTCGCAGCCGACATTAATCAAGATAGCATTAAAAATTTTAGAGGGATTTGTGATAATCTCTTTATTATTGATACTACAGACATTGTAGCGCTTAAAGATACCGGGATTGCCCAAGTGGATACGGCTATTGTGAGTATCGGGCAAAATGTAGAAGCCTCCATTTTAAGCGTAATGGCTCTTAAAGAATGCGGTGTTTCTGAAGTGATTGCAAAGGCTTCCACCTTAATTCATGGAAAAATCCTCTCTAAAATTGGCACCGATCGCGTGATTTATCCAGAAAGAGATGCGGCTAAAAGATTGGTGAAGGGATTAAGTTTAAACCCGCTTTTAGATGTAATGGAAATCACAACTCATATGCGTATGGTGCGCTTAAGCGTGGATACAACCCATGCAGACATGGCCTTACAAGATTTTCTAGAATCGTTTAAAGCAGATCTCAAAGTTGTGGCCCTCAAACATGCTAGCCAGTGGGAGTACAATTTAAATTTAGAATCCCCTCTTATTCTCAAACAAGGCGATATTCTTTTATTGCTAGGGCATGCTAAAGAGGTGGATATTTTTTTAGCCAGCAAAGATTTAAAATTAAAAAGAAATTGATAGCGGCTAATCTTTAAAAAGGCTACACTAGTTTGAGCATGAAATTATTTTATCTGTGTTTTATTTTATTGCTTTTTGGATGTACACCTAAACCCTCCCATGTTGCTAGTTTGGTTACTTTTGATATTGGCTATCAAGGCACAGCGATCAAAACTTATTGGCGCAAACTAGGGGAAAAGAATTCAAAGGAATTTGTGCTAGGGAGCAATAACTGGTTTTTTTTACTCTGGAGAGATACCTTCAAAAAAGCCAAGATTGAAAGCCGCCTTTTAGAACCCGGCACCTACTATTTAGCCTCTTTTGAGGTACAGGTGGGCAATCGTTTGCTTAAAAGCCAAACCACTTTGCCCAGATGGCGCACAGGTTGGGATTTTAATCATAACCGCCCGCTTTTTCTAGCCTTTAGAGTTAAAGCTAACACTCCCCTAAAACTCCCACCCATAGAACTAGCGATTAAACACACTTTAAAGAATAAAAAGCAAGGGATTAAAGAAAGTTACAAAGTCAATTTTTTATTAGGAAATCAGGGTGTGTGGATCACAGGTCCTTATACCCGCACCTTTTAAATGTGTTATAATGCGCCCAATCTAAGTAAAGGTAGTTGATGGAAAATTTCTTGATATTTATCACTAATATCAATGTGATTTTTTACGCTCTGGGTTATTTCATTGGGGGGATTCCTTTTGGTTATGTGATCATGAAAGTACTTTACAATGTAGATATTACCAAACAGGGGAGTAAAGGCATTGGCGCGACGAATGTCATGCGCGTATTAACTACCATTGATTCTTCTAAAGCCAAGAAAATGGGCACAGCGGTTTTAGTGCTAGATTTGTTAAAGGGGGTGTTTACGGTATTTCTTGCAAAACTTGCCGGGCTTAATTTTTCAGCCCAGTGGATGGTGGCTATTTTAACCATTATAGGGCATTGTTACTCACCCTATTTAAACTTTAGCGGGGGTAAGGGTGTGAGTACCACAATGGGCGCAGTGGTACTATTAATCCCAGTAGAGAGTTTATTAGGGCTGGCTCTTTGGGCCTTTGTTGGCAAGGTGTTAAAAATTTCCTCTTTAGCCTCCATTGTAGGGGTGGGTAGCGCGACTCTTCTTATTTTCTTTTTGCCAAAGCTAGGTTTACCCGCCTCTATTAATATTCTAAATCAAGTAGGCACACAAACCCCTATGGTGCTTGTTTTTTGTATCACGCTTTATAAGCACTGGCCTAATTTATTAAAACTATTAAGCGGGCAAGAAAAAAAGGTACTTTGACTTAAATGACGCTGCATATAGAAGATTACCAACTAGAGGTGATTATTGGCACTCTTGAGAGCGAACAAAAAAACCCCCAACCCATTGTTGTAGATTTGTGCATTGATTATCACTACACACCTGCTAAAGAGCAAAAAGCCCCCCAATATTTAGACTACATGGATGTTTTAGAGGTGGTACAAAATAAGTTTGCCACAGCCCATTATGGGCTTTTAGAAGAGGCTTTATTAGAAATCACAAGCTGGCTTAAGCAGTGTTTTCCTGTCATTAATAAAATTGACATGGGCATTAAAAAACCCCAAGCCTGCCAAAAGGCTTTAGTGGGGGTGAGTTTGTCTATTGTCTTTGAAAATCCCTAAAAATTTATAAGGAGTTTTATATGTCTTTACTAGTTAATCAAGAATGTATCGCCTGTGATGCTTGCCGCGAGGAATGCCCCACAGAGGCCATTGATCAAGACGATCCGATTTATAGCATTGATCCAGATCGTTGCACAGAATGCGTGGGTTATAGCGATGAGCCCGGTTGTGTGAGTGTGTGCCCTGTAGATGCGATCATTCTTGATCCACACAATACAGAAAGCCAAGAGGAACTCCAGTACAAATACCAGACTCTCCAAGAAAAAATCTAACCCTTCATGGCAAAGGTTACCACGGTTATTGATATTGGTTCAAACTCTGTACGCATGGCCATTTTTAAAAAAACTAGCCAGTTTGGATTTTATCTACTCTATGAGATCAAGTCTAAAGTGCGCATTTCTCAGAGTACTTACGAACACAAAGGTGTTTTACAAAAAAACCCCATGAAGCGCGCTTTGCGGGCATTAAATGATTTTAAAGAAATTGCGCAAAAATATAAAAGCCGCAAGATTTTATGCGTAGCCACTTCTGCGGTGCGCGATGCGCCCAATGCTCAAGAATTTATCGCTTTAGTTAAACGGGTGTGTGGTTTGCAGGTTAGAGTCATTGATGGGGCTAAGGAAGCCTTTTATGGGGGGGTTGCTTGCGCAAATTTATTACACCGCAGAGACGGGATTACTATTGATATTGGCGGGGGGAGTACTGAATGTGCTCTAATTGAAAATGGCAAGATCAAGGGTTTAATTTCGCTTAACTTAGGCACGATTCGCTTAAAAGAACTCTTCTTTGATAAGAAAAGTAATTTAAGTTTGGCTAGAGATTTTATCCGCATGGAATTTGCCAAAATCCCCTCTAATTTTAAAACAACCTGTATCTTTGGTGTGGGCGGGACGATTCGCGCTTTAGCTAAAGTGGTGATGTTGCAGAGTAACTACCCTATTGAAATTGTACATGGCTTTGAAATGGAGGTTGCCCCCAATCTTAAGCTTTTAAGTCAAATCATCACAAGTTCAGATACAGAGTTAGAGGAGTTAGGAGTAGGAGAGGATCGCATTGATAGCATTAGAAGCGGGACACTTATTTTTACCATGCTTTTAGAGCATTTTAAAGCAAGTATGGTGGTGGCTAGCGGGGTGGGGGTTAGAGAAGGCGTGTTTTTAAGCGATATGCTTAGATCGCATAATCATAGCTTTCCAAAGGGCATTAACCCCTCCTTACTCTCCTTGCTTGATCGCTTTTTACCCCACTCCAAACACAGCCAAGAGGTCAAAAAGGAATGCACTAAATTATTTGAAGCCCTCAAACCCTTACATGGCGTAGATGAAAAATACCTCTACCACCTCAAAATCGCCGGGCAACTCTCTAGCATTGGTAAAATCTTAAATTTCTACAACGCCCACAAACACAGCGCTTATTTGAGTTTAAACGCTTTAAGTTATGGCTTTTCCCACCAAGATAGGGCAATTATTTGTCTTTTAGTACAATTTAGCCATAAAAAAATCCCTAAAGATAGCAATATCGCCCATTTAAGCGCCATCATGCCCCCCATTCTCACCTTGCAGTGGCTTAGCTTTCTTTTAGGCCTAGCAGAGAGCCTATGTGTGATTCGCCTCCCTAAAATACACTACAGCCTCCAGCATAAAACCCTCAAGATTCACTGCCAAAGCGATCCTTATTTATGTCAAGAAATGGTGGGTAAGCTTGTTAAGCCCGTTGATCTTTCTATTGAGTTTGTATGACCGTTGCCATTATTAGGCTTTCTTCTTTGGGCGATGTTGTACTAAGCGCTGTTTTTTTGCCCTTTCTTAAAGAACGCTACAGAGTAACAATCCACTGGTTTATTGATGAAACCTTTGCGCCCCTTTTAAAAAACTGCCCCTGCCTTGATGTTTTACACGCCCTGCCTTATAAAAAAACCCTGCACTCTAAAAACCCTTTAAAAATCTGGCGCTTTTATAAAAGTTTGCACCATTTGGGCATCTTTGATTTAGTCATTGACATGCAAGGTTTGATCAAATCTGCCCTACTGGGTTTTTTTTTAAGAAAGAAAAAATTTATAGGCTTTGATAGGCAATCTATTAGAGAATCACTAGCTAGTTTGTTTTACAGCCATACAGTTAACATTGCCTACCAACAACACATTCTTAAGCGCAACCAAAAAATCTTGCAAGAGGCTTTTAATCTCCTCTACCCACCTTGTAATTGGCAAGATTGTTTGCAAAACAGACAACAAGCTTTTTTCTGCCCTCCCTACCCCCCTTTAGATTTTACTAAAAAGGATTCTCAAAAGGTACTCTTTGTACTTGAAACCTCTAGGCCTAATAAAACCTATCCTTTAGAGTGTTTTTATACATTAGGGCTTGCTTTAAAAGAGTATGCGCTAGAGATATGGCTTTTAGCCCATAAGCAAAGAGAGCAAGCTAAGAAACTCTATGAAAAACTTAGCCCCCATTTGCCCACACAATTACTCCCCCCTCTTACTTTAGATCAGATTAAATCTGTGATGATACAGATGTCTGTAGTGGTGGGTGGGGATACAGGCATAGTACACCTCTCTTGGGCGCTTAATATCCCCTCAGTAACTCTTTATGGCAACACCCCCCCTGAGCGCTTTAAATTAGAAGGAGAGGGGCATGTTTATTTATGTGCCAACTCCAAAGCTAACTACGATAAAAAGGATTTTTCTATCCAAGAAATCCCCCCTATTGCAATTAAAGAAGCGATTTTACAGGTTTTAGAAAGGAAAGTATGAAAGAAGTGTTAAAAAAAGAGGGGCGGATTTTTTGTATCTATGCGCTTGAATGGATCACAAATCTACTAGGTTTTTGTTTGGCTAAGATCCCCCATCGCTGGTTTGTGGGTTGTGTGCATTTTGTGGGTTTTGTGTTAGCTAAACTAGATAGACGGCGCTATTTTGATGCCAAAGCTAATTTAGATTTTGCCTTTAAAGATAGCTTAAGCGAGGCTGAAAAACAAGCCATTATCAAGCGGGGTTATTCTAATTTTGCTTTTATGATTTTAGAGAGCATGCGGGTGGTGTTTTTAAAAAAAGATATTTATGATGCATGTTTTACCCGCATTGATGAGGAAAATGTACTCAAGTCTTTAGAGCAAAATAACCAAGCGGTAGTAATGGGCATGCATTTTGGATACTGGGAGGCGGTGGGGACATCTTTGGCGCAGTATTATAGCCAATATGATCGCGGATCTTTGGGGCGTCTGACCAAATTTGAGGCGATTAATCGCCTTTTGATCAAACACCGCGAGGATTTTGGGGTGCGTTTTATCAATAAAACAGGGGCGTTTAAAGAACTATTAAAAATTTATAATCAAGGCAGGGGTTTAGTGGGGATTTTAATAGATCAAAACATTTCGCCTAAGGAGGGCGTGGTGGTTAAATTCTTTGGAGAGGACGCCACACACACCACTATTGCCTCTTTACTCTCACGGCGCTTTAATATAGATATTGTAGCCGTGATCATTGATTTTAATGAGGATTATAGCCACTACTATGTGCGCTACTACCCTCCCATTAGAGCCAAAAATACAGAGGATAGCCAAGCTGATATTTTAGAAGCCACGCAGGCACAAGCAAGTTTAAGCGAGCAAATCATTAGAGAACACCCGGAAAGCTGGTTTTGGTTTCATAGGCGTTTTAAAACCACCCACCCAGAGATTTATAAACGCAAATAGGATAGCCCTATAAAGACTTTAAACAAAGCACAAAAGCCCTATTTGAAAATCTTTAGCACTTTAAGCTAAGCTAATCACTATGCTAAAAGTTGGATTTTTCTTTAGGGCTACTTAATAAAAGCGCACAGATCACCCCCACAGCTAGACCGGCTAAAAGCGCGCCGATAGTGTGGGCGTTGTAATAAATACGCGCACCCATAGTTAAAAAGGCTAAGGGCAAAAACCACAGCCAAAGAGCGCCATAACGGCGCACCAAAAAGCCTAGCGCGCAAAAAATCATAGAGGAATGCCCACTTGGCATGTTTTTATTCCCCCCATTAGGCCTTTGCCCTAGACGGCGATCAAAAAGGTTTACAGAATTAAGCGCCCATTTTAAAGAGTGTGTAGTAATGGTGGTGGCAATGCTGACATGCATAATTTGAATCAAACCTACCGGATCTTTTTTAAATATGGGGTAGGCAAAGGAAAACAAAGTAGGCATGAAACGCGCGTAGTGTTCTGTGATTTCAAAAGCTAGAGGTACGCGTTCTTGTTTGGGTACTTTAGGAAAGGGGGTAATCACTCCGATAAGAAAGATTAAAAAGAAGCAGATTAGGCTTTTAATGGGGAGGTGTTTAGGAAAGCTTTGTGGATAGAGGGTTTTAAATTTCATTTGAATAGATCGCATGCGGGGTTGTAGGCGTTGCTTTTTTGCATTCCAAAGGCATTTAAAATACTTGAAAAAATCATATCTTGGGTATAAGAAATTTGATTTGAGGGGAGGTGGGAGGGTTTAAAGCCATTGGTAAAGATGATAAAGGGAATTTGCTTTTGGAAATCAGGGGCGATTAAAAAAGGTGTGCCGTGTAAATACATGCCATGTTCGCCTAAACTCTCACCATGATCACTCATGTAAAGGAGTAAGGCGGGCCGTTTGCTTTGCTTTAATTCTTGGATTAATAAATCAAGCACAAAATCATTATAGGCAATGGTGTTATCATAAGCATTAATCAGACTAGAAAGGCTACAGGTATGGGGTTCTTTGTGGGTACAAATGGGCTTAAAGGGGGCAAAATTTTGGGGCACTTTATCTACATAAAGTGGGCCATGGGAGCCCTTGAGGTGTAAAACCACTAAAAGATTATCTTGATAGCGCTTGAGTAAAAAGGGTAGAGATTTTGCTAACGCTTGATCAAAATTTAAGGGGGGAGGCACGCCTAAAGAGTGTAGCCAATCTTGCCATTTGTATTCTTTAGGATGCCAATCAATGCGCATGGGTGGTTCAGCATTATTAAGGCTTAACCACACCACACTAACCCCCTGCCTGTGCAAAAAAGAGGGTAAATTTTCATAGCCTTCTTTAGAGGTGAGCATACACTCTAGCGCAGCTGTGGTATAAGTGGCACAAGAAGTAGCTTTAAGGGCTAGGATTTCATGTTTATTTAACCGTGCTTGTAATTTGGGTGTGGTGGGTCTGTTATAGCCATAAATGCCATAATTTGCCCGTCTAGCACTCTCCCCAATGACTAAAACCACGACTTGGTTTTTACTTTGCGCCTTAGCATTAGAAAAGAGTTTAGGGGGGGAGGTGTTAAAAGAGTTAAAAGCAGCACGGATAAGATTGATGCTATAGCTGTAGGGTAGAGTTAACCCCCCTATGTATTTAGCATGCTTGTCTAAAAAAAGCCACTGCTTGGCGTGGGTAAAACTCCAGATAAAAAAGAGCAAGGCTGAACCTAGAAAAATAAGAGCTTTATTTTTAAGGGTTGTATTCTTGATGGGATAAAAAAAAACAAACTCCCTAAAGCCAAACCTAAAAACACAAAAAACCACAGATGCAAACCTAATAAATCTCTGGTTTCAAGAAAATTTGTGTGTAAAACATTGCCCATCATGCTTTTGGTTAAAAACACATGGTAGGTTTTTATAAAGTAGAGTGCCACCCCATTACAGAAAGTTAAAAAAGCTAAGCTTATGCGCAAAAATTTAAGACCTAAGCAAGAGAGTGCCACTAAAACCATGTTAGTGGTGCAGATATAAGCAATGCTTAGACCAAAAATAATACCAAATCCCCCCTTGTGATCTGTAATGTAGTCCAAGAGGGGCACATGGAAGATAATTAGAGAGATAATGGCATAAAAAAGCAAGGCAACAAAAAAAGAAGCGGGTCTAAAAAGCCCTAAAATACGGGTATACAACTATCTACCCATATAAACTTGTCTTGGGCGTGTGATGCGCGCTTTGGGGTTTTTGACATGCTCAAGAAGTTGGGCACACCAGCCCACCGTACGCGCAATCACAAAGACGGGGGTAAAAAAGCGGGTGGGGATTTTAAGGGCTGTTAAAATAGTGCCTGAGTAAAAATCTACATTAGGATAGAGGTTGTGCTCAATAAAATAATCATCTTTAAGGGCAACTTCTTCAATTTTAGCAGCAATTTCATCAAGTCTTGGATTCATCTTAATGCCCCTAGCCTGTAAATCATCTTTGAGCTGTTTTAAAATCCGCGCTCTGGGATCATAACTTTTATACACCCGGTGTCCAAAGCCTACAAGTCTAAAGGGATCGCTTCTATCCTTAGCGCGGGCAATGTATTTATCCACATTCTTCACATCGCCAATTTCTTGGAGTTGGATCAAGGTCTTTTCATTCGCTCCGCCATGTAAATGCCCCCAGAGTGCAGAGATTCCCGCACTAATAGCAGCATAGGGGTGTACCCCTGTAGAGGCAACATTGCGCACGGTTGTTGAGGAAGCATTTTGCCCGTGATCAGCATGCAATGTCAAAATCTTATCAAAGGCCTCTACCTCTAAAGCAGTGATCTCAGTCTCGCCCTTTGTGGTGTAGCGCAGGCGCTCATGGGGATAAGCCCGCAGCATAAATAAAATATTTTCCACATAGTTACGGCCTACATCAGGGTAAATAATGGGCGCGCCAATTTCATTGCGGTAGCAAATGGCTGCTAAAGTAGGCATCTTAGCCACAATACGCCTAGCCATAGTTTGGTAATCCTCCTCATTTTTCATGGTGTCATGTTCAAAATAGAGGGTGGCTAAAATAGAAACCCCGCTACTAAGTTTAGCCATAGGGTGGGCATTGGTGGGGAAGGCTGCAAACATGTTCATCAGTGTGGAGTGGATAAAACTTCTGTGGCGTAATTCTAATTCAAAGGCTAAAGACTCTTCCTCATCTTTAGGTAGTTCATCGGTAAGTAAAAGTTTACACACATCTACATATTTATACTTGGCTACTAGTTCCTCAATGGGATAACCCTTATAGTAAAGCTCACCCTTTTTGCCATCAATATAGCTAATAGTAGACTGGCATCCAGCCGTAGAAGAGTAACCCGGATCATAAGAGACGATCCCAGCAGTTTCATACAGCTTAGAAAAATCCACCGCCAGAGGGCCTCTTGTGCGTGCGATAGTTTCAAACTCAAATTTTTCATTGGTCTCATTATTAATCAGCGTAATAGACATGACTTTCCTTTCGTGTTTTAGACTAGATTATACTTGCCTTAAGATTAAAATAGGGTTTCTAAACATAGGACTTTACGGATTTTACCATATCTAGGTATTTTTGAAATACCTTAGCGTTAAAACCCTGTATTGCCCCTTCTAAGTCCTCAATGTTTGCGTCCAAATACGCCACATACGCCTTACCCATCAAAGTCGTTGTGCCCCCAGCTGCTGTGGCGTTAATCGCGCCACCGACCACGCTACCAGCTACGGGGATAAACTTTAAAACGCCACCCACAGCCGTTCTCACCACATAGCCCACGCCTAGCACGCCCACAAAGACCCCCAAGAGTTTTTCAGCGTTTTGTGTAGAAATCTCTAGCCCGTAAATCTTGCTAATGTGCATGATCATGGCAATTTGCGTGGGGGCGAGTAGGACAAAGTCAGAGCAGGGGATCGGGGTCGCGCCTATAGCAACCGCACCTGTGGTGTAGCCCACGATTGCCTTGTGTGCGTCTTCTTTGCATTGTTTGCGGCGCAATTCTAGGTCGTATTTTTGTTTGCGATTAAACGCTGCCTTGAGCCCTTGGGGTAAAAGGGCTTTGGTTTTCTCCATGAGCTGATCAACCCCCATGATTGGTTTAACTTCCCCCTCATCGTCTTGTACTTCCAAAGCCCGCACCCTTTGTAAATGTGCCTCATCAAGCTTAAAGCACTCTTGCACCACACTAGAAAACTTCTCCCCCTTGTTATCCTTGTCTTGCTGGGCTTTGGTGATTGCCACGATGGTAGGGACTTTATGCTCTTTTAACAAGTGGTAAAGCTCCACTTCGCCCTCTTGAATGCGCCTTGCTGGCTCTTGGATACACATCCATGCAATGTGGATTTGCTTGTTAGCATCTTGCTGGCGTTTGCATTCCAAAAAATTGTTAATCTCTTGCTTTGTGGTGCTAAAGTCTTTCATCTCAAGCCCCTTTGTGTCATAGATTGTTAAGCCCTCTTGCTTGTAACACTCTATTTTTTGGGTGATGGGCGCGCCTTGTCCCGTGCGAGCGACTTCCTCACCAAAGACAACATTGATCAAGGTACTTTTGCCCGTGCCCGTGCCACCTGCGATTAAAACATTGAGTACATGGCTTTCATGCGCGGTGTTTTCTTTCACTTGCCCCAAAGCCTTAGACAGTGAATCACCCACCCGCTAAAGACGGGTGGGCTTCTTGTTTCAACGATCCATAACTAGTAGTATCTAGTAATAAACCATACTGAGTTACTACCCCATTAGAGGAATCTCCACAAGCGTAACTTCGGGTAATCCCTACCCTAGTTTTGTCTACCTTGATTGCATGCCTATCATCTAGCATACCTAAAGCATAGTTTCTAATATTGATACTCGCATTTAGGTCTCTATGGTGGCGTGTTTTGCAACAAGGACAGACAAAATTTCTAATATGCAGTGGCTTTTTACCTGTATTACTTCCACAAGTAGAGCAGATTTGAGAGCTAGGGAAGTATTGATCAATCTTAAGTAGAGTTTTACCTTTCCAGCTAGCTTTGTATTCTAATAGACTAACAAGCCTAGACCAGCTAGCATTGGCAATACCCTTAGCCAGTTTATGGTTTTTAACCAAGTTTCTAACTCTCAAGGTTTCTACTGCAACAAGATCGTATTGATTGGTTATTTCGTTACTGATTTTATGCAAGTAGTCTTCTCTGCTATTCCTGATAGAAGCATGGATTTGTGCCACTTTCTTTATTTGTTTTCTGCTGTTGTGTGAACCTTTTAGCTTTTTAGATAACCTCCTTTGGGCTTTGATGAGTTTAATTTGTAGATTTTGGAAAAACTTTTTATAGGGATAGAACACGCCATTACTGGCTATCACCAAAGATTCTAAACCCATGTCCAAGCCTACAGCTTTTTGAATAACTTTAGGCTTGGGTATAGGTTTGTTATCCTCATAGCTTACAGAAAAATAGTATCTATCCGTCACGCAAGAGATAAAGCCTTGTTTGATTGCAAAGTTTTTAGACAAAAATCTATGGAACTTGGCTTTGATGGGTTCTTTGAATTTTGGCAACCTAATCTGATTAGATTCTAGATTTATTTCTAAGTGTTGGGGGATACAGAAAGACTGCTTGGCATATTTTTTAGATTTGAATCTAGGATAATCCGCTAGTTTAGAGAAAAACCTATCAAAAGCAGTAGTGAGTTGTCTTAATGCCATTTGCAAGCTTTGAGAGTTGCACTCATTCAAATAAGAATAAGCCTCTTGTTTTTTAAGAGTAGTGAGCACCTTTTGCATGCTAAAGTAATTTTCTCTAATGCCCAATGCATATTGCTTTTGGCGGTATTCTAGGAAATAATTGTAAATCACCCTAGCACAACCAAAGTGCTTGTGCATCAATACCTTTTGTTCAGCATTGGGATAAATTCTAAATTTCATTGCCCTAAGCAATTTTTTATTCCCTTAATTATTTTATATTATTATACAACAATCATATAATAACTGTATAAAACTAACTCCAAGAGGTTTGTTAAGTTAATGAAAGAAAACCACTATAAGCTGAAAGGCTATTTATCTACCAATAGAAGTAAGCACAATCTAAAAGCTCATTTGATTTTGGTGTGTAAATATAGAAAAAAGTTACTCATAGGAGAGATAGCTACTTTTATAAAATCTATAGTTGAGGAAATAGAGAAAAATTCAGATTTTCTCATTATAGCAATGGAAACAGATAAAGACCATCTACACTTGATGATTCAGTATATCCCTAGAATCTCTATTAGCTCAATAATACTAAGAATCAAGCAGATAACCACCTATAGAATTTGGAGAGAGTCTAGATTTATTCCACTCTTGAGAAGGCATTTTTGGAACAAGAGAACTTTTTGGACAGATGGTTTTTTTGCTTGTTCCATAGGAGAGGCTAATCCAGAAACCATCAAAAGATATATAGAGAATCAAGGGTAGGTGGCATTCATCCCACCCGCTAAAGACGGGTGGGATTTCTGCTGAAGGTTATTAAATCTGCCAAATCCAAACTCACTTCACCAGCCATAAACGCTCCCCTGCTTAAAAAGCCCCATTTTAGCCAAAAGATTTTAAACTAGCTTTGTGCTACAATGTCAGGCATACTATTTTCAAGGAGTTTTTCATGTCTTATAACCCAAAATACCTATCTCAGCCTACAGAGGGCGAGGCCATTACTTTTAAAGAGGATAAATTGCATGTGCCAAATAACCCCATTATTCCTTTTATTGAAGGCGATGGAATCGGTGTGGATATTACGCCTGTGATGCAAAAGGTGGTGGATGCGAGCGTGCAAAAAGCTTATAAGGGAGCTAAGAAAATTGCGTGGTATGAAGTGTTTGTGGGCGAGAAGTGCTATAACAAATTTAAAAATGAGAGCGCGCTCACTCCAGAGGAACAATGGCTATTGCCCGATACCATTGAGGCGATCAACCATTTTAAAGTCTCTATTAAGGGGCCTTTGACCACTCCTGTGGGGGAGGGTTTTCGCTCTTTAAATGTGGCTTTGCGCCAAAAAATGGACCTTTATGTGTGCTTAAGACCTGTGCGTTGGTATGGTAGCCCTAGTCCAGTTAAAGAGCCGGGCAAAGTGGATATGGTTATCTTTAGAGAAAATAGCGAAGACATCTATGCAGGTATTGAGTTTGCTCAAGGCAGTCAAGAGGCCAAAAAGCTCATCAAATTTTTACAAGAAGAACTCAAAGTTTCTAAAATCCGTTTCCCCCATACTAGTGGCGTTGGTATCAAGCCTATCAGCCTAGAGGGCACAGAAAGACTTGTGCGTAAAGCCATTGAATACACCATTGATAATAATAGGAATAGTCTTACCTTTGTGCACAAGGGCAATATCATGAAATACACTGAGGGGGCGTTTATGAAGTGGGGTTATGCCCTAGCACAAAGAGAATTTGGCGCTAAGTTGCTAGATAAAGGCCCCTGGTGTACCCTTAAAAACCCCAAAACCGGTAAAGAAATTGTGATTAAAGACATGATTGCAGATGCCTTCTTACAACAAATTTTATTACGCCCCGCAGAATATGATGTGATTGCTACCATGAATTTAAACGGGGATTATATCTCAGATGCGCTAGCGGCTA
Source organism: Helicobacter suis (assembly GCF_902196125.1). GTDB lineage: Bacteria > Campylobacterota > Campylobacteria > Campylobacterales > Helicobacteraceae > Helicobacter > Helicobacter suis_B. The sequence goes on along the minus strand of NZ_CABIKG010000002.1, from coordinate 5,704 downwards.
TGGTGGGGGGTATTGGCATTGCTCCGGGGGCTAATTTAAATGATAGCGTCGCGCTCTTTGAGGCCACACATGGCACCGCACCTAAATACGCGGGGCAAAATAAGGTCAATCCCGGATCAATCATTTTAAGCGCGGAGATGATGTTGCGCCATCTAGGCTGGATTGAAGCTGCTGATTTGATTGTAAAGGGCATGCAAGGAGCCATTGCGAGTAAAAAAGTTACTTATGACTTTGCCCGTTTGATGGAAGGAGCTAGCGAGGTTTCTAGTTCTGAATTTGGCGAGGTGATCATTTCGCATTTGTAGAGGATTAAAGAGCATGGTTATAAATTACCATGCTTGAGTCTGTAGCGCTATAACAATATTTTCGTTAGTACATTGTTAAGCCTTTAAGGATTTATAGGGACATTTTTAGGACAAATTAGGCGGTTGCTAGGTTTGTTGGTGTTAGTAGGTTTGTCTTTAGTGTGGATTTGATAGAAGGGTTATAGGGCAAATTTTAATTTAACAGCAAGCTTAGTTTTAAAAAGGGATTGTTTTAGCGAGTGTGGGGGCTTGTCTTGTCCAAGCGATACTTCTGTGATGTGGCATAAAATAAAGTGATACAATTTAAAATTGCATTACTCTTAGACTTGCCATAGATGATCTACCATGCATTGAAAGTGGTGAAAGTGGTGATTACTCCTATCAATTTGCTAACAATTTCTTTTTAGAGTTTGTGTGCGTGGCGATTTGCTGTGCGAACATGCCAGTCCTAAGAATAACCCACAACTCATCGCGATCATGAAATATTTAAAAGCAAGATAAAAGAGACTTACCCCCAACACTGCGCCCTAAATCTGGCTATGCTAACACCTATGCTAAGATGTGTTGGGAACAACCTGCTTATTCTTTGACATATCTTTAGTTAATACAAGTGGAAAGAAGACTGCTGTAATAGCATAAAAAACCAGCCACACCAGCGAGTTTGTAGAATTTATAGACAAAAGGACACTAGATGTTAGAAAATCCTATTAATAATGCGCTTGTTGAGAGCAAACGCCCCGCAGTTTATACGGCAATGAAGTATTGGGGTAAGAAGCCCCATAATATTTGGCATGCATACATTCAAGCATTCACACCTCCAGATGGCGTATTTTTGGACCCATTCTGTGGTAGTGGGATGTCTGCAATTGAAGCATTAAGAGCTAATAGAAAGGCCATTTGTTTTGATCTAAACCCATTGAGTTCATTTTTTATTGAGGTTTATACTTCAGATTTTGATCATGATAGTTTTAAAAAAGTAGCGTTAGAAATTGTTGCTAGTGTGAGAGATGATGAATATTATAAAAAATTGTGGGAGTATGATGGCATTATCCACAATATCAAATACGATAAAAACGAGATTTACGAAGTGTGTCTGAGTGAATACAAAAAATATAAATTTAAAAATAGTACGCGCAGAGTACAGATACAGCAAGATTTAGAAGCGCTATTGTTTGCAAAGACAATCAATCTACAAAAATTAGGATTGGACTATATAGACGAAGAATTTTTAGACAGCTATTCATTCACGGCAAATTTTATTGAAAAAATAGGGGGGAATAATTTTAAATTTATTTGGACAAAGAGAAATCTTTATGTCCTATCATTGGTATTTAGTAAAATTCTAAAAGTTAAGGATAAGGACATCAAGAAATTCTTAGTATTTGGTTTCTTGATGGCAACACATCTATGTTGTAAAATGAATATACCAAGAAGAGAACAAGCACGTAGAAACTTCTCCACAAGCTGGGGTAGAAGTGCCTATGTGTGTTCTAGTAGGCAGATGGAGCAAAATCCACTCATTGTTTTTTATAACAGTTGTTTTGGTAAACAGTCTGTTGAGAGTGCCTTGAAATGTTCAAATACCTACATAGATAAAAACAAAATAAAGCTCAAAAGGGTTGCTTGTGCAAATAAGAGGAAATCAGACAATGCCTTTAGCTTAAAATACGGGAGTGTTAATGTCTTGACTTTAACAGACTATGTTAGTGAGAATTCGGTGGATTTTATATTGACAGATCCACCTTATGGCGGGCTTGTGCAGTATTTTGATCTGTCTTATCTATGGTTAGTTTGGCTGAAGAAATATGACGTTAAATTTGGAGAGATTGATTTTAACAGTGAGATCACAATCAACAAAAAATTTGACTTGAAAAATTATGGCATAAAATTTACAAATGCTCTAAAACAGCTACACAGAGTACTTAAAGATAATGGAAAAATGGTTATCACATTCCACAATAAGGATATTCAAATATGGAATTGTTTTATTAGAAGCTTGCAAGATGCGGGTTTTATCATAGAGAAGGTGATTCACCAGAAAAATAGGCGTAGTGGAGAGTCTGTTGTGGCAAATCCATATGGAACTTCTGGTACAGATTTTTACATTAGATGTACCAAAAGAACTACAACTCCAGATAAAAGCAAATCTTTAGATAATCTTAATAAGATGATAGTAAAGATAGGCATAAGAGCCATTTCTGCTAGAAACGAACCCACTCCTTTTGTCATCTTATTTGATGCCATACTAGCTGAAATTACAAGTAGCGGCTATATCTTTAGCCATGACTGCGATGGCGACATCAAAAAAGCCTTGTCCGCTGAAATTGGAAAGACTTTTATCATTACAAATCAGCGCGGCAAGGCTAGCAAGGTAGATGGACTATGGTGGTTAAAAGAGCCTCATAAGCATATTTCCCTTTATCATGTTCCATTGAGCGATCGAGTAGATAAAGTGATACTGTATGCGCTTAAAACAAAAGCGTTGATCACACTAGATGATGCACTTGCAGCGATCTACAAAAACTTCCCTAATGGTCTGACACCTACACAGAGCAGTATCCAAGCAAGTTTAAAAAAATTTGCCCTCAAGTCAAGTAGTGGCTATGTTTATAACAAAGACGCAGAAAGTGTCCTGCAAGCTACCAAACACACAGAATACATTTACCATATTGGCAACATAGGCAAAAAACTTGGCTATAAGATTTATGTGGGTAAGAGAGAACAGCCAGAAAGAATCGTGATTAAAGAACAAGAGATACATTTGAGGAGTATTTGTGATGTCCTAGATTTGCAAGAAGTTTCAAACTTGAATCAAGAGCAATATTTTATAAGCCGAGCAGAAATGATTGACATCATATTCATAAAGGACAATAAAATTGAGTGTATATTTGAGGTTGAGAATTCAACTAACATCATCACAGCGTTGCATAGAGCTTCTGTTCTGCATAGCAATGTAGATAAAATCATCGTAATCCCTGATGCTAGAAAAGATGAATTACTCAGACTCAAAGACACATTGACAAAAGCGATAAGAGATCACAATTGGAAATACATCACCTATAGCGATGTGGATAACTTAAATCATACCAAGAATCCAAACTTAGCTACCTATCTAAAGGCAATTAATGGGTAATGCAGAAGGAAAGTACGATAAACGCAACACTTTAAATGATTTAACAGGTAAGGAATGGCTCAAATTAACTTCTAGCTTTTGGTTTAGTGAAAAATGTGGGCTTGATAAGGAGGCTTTCAAACATCCTGCACCTTTTTTAGTCAAAGACATTGAGAAACTCATCAAGCTTTTTACAAAGAAACGCATGACTATTTTAGATCCCTTTTGTGGTAGTGGGACAAGTTTAATTGCTGCTTACAACTTAGAGAGATATGGTATTGGGTTTGATTTAAGTAAAGAGTATTATCAGTTGGCCAAAAATAGACTGAGTACACTGGGTGCAATTGAACATGACCATTACCAGTATATTTTGGGCCATAACTTAGATTTAGTGAAAAAGTTGCAGGAGGATAGCATAGATTATGTAGTTACCTCCCCACCCTACTATAATATTTTAAAAAATAAATCAGAGGGTATAAGGAGTAACAAGAGTATAAAAGGATATAGAAATGGAGCAAGATTGGGGATTGTCTCTTATAATAACAGTGGACTAGACTTAGAAAATTTAAAAACTTATGGAGATTTTTTAAAGGCCTTGTACACATTGTTTGGTGGAATCAAGAGAATTTTAAAAGGTAGGAGATACTGTTCTATCGTGATTAGTGATTTTACCGTCAACAAGAAGGAAACAAATGTCGTTGGCGATGTTATCAGATTGATGGTGGATTGTGGATACGAGTTTTGCGGAAATGTGGCGTTAATACAGGAGAACAAACCATTATATCCCTTTGGCTATCCATTTGCTTATAAAATAAACCACCATAATCAGAATATTTTGAACTTTAGAAAATAAAAGCTAATCTCTTCTATTAAACCTGTTTAAGCATTTAGTAGGGAACTCCGCTAAATTGAGCCCTGAGGATAGATAACTCTATTAGCAGATTTAAAAACAAGTCAACTAGTAACCAACCATGATTGAAACAGGAGTACAACAAAAATTCCGTGCTCTTAGTCTATAGATTTATAGGGTTTTATAGGTTTGTAGGAGCGGTTGGTTAAGTGATCACACAAAGGCCAGTAGCCTTAACAAATTTAAAACAAGGGAGTTACATGCGTGTATACACACGAAAAGATCAGCTTTATGCTGAATACTATACAGAAGATGGCAAGCGAGTACGCAAAAGCCTAAAGCTAAAAGATACAGAGAAAAACCGCGCTAGAGCACTAGATCAGCTAGAGGACAGAGTGAAGGCGGCAAAGGCTAGAAAAAGATTTATTGATCCGCTAGAAGTACCACTAGCTAGCACGCTAGAGGAATATAAGCAGCGCTACATTGGTTATAAGCAAAGCTCACAATATAGCATAGAAAAGCGCCTTAAAGCCATTGTGAAGTTATTAGAAGTAGATGTGAAAATGCCCACAGCTGAGCTAAACCATGATCACATCAGCAACTTTTATAAAGGCCTTATCAACAATAATTACAACACAAATAGCATTGTGCACTTAACCACGCTACTTAGAAGCTTTTTAGAGTTTGCAGTGAGTAGAGGCCAGTTAGAAAAGACCCCCTACTACAAGCAAAAGATCACAATTGCTCCAGCCCCTAGAAAAATTGAAGTCTTTAGCTTAGATCGGGTGTTAGAAATCCTAAGAGGGTGTGATCAACCCTACTTAAAGACCTATTTAACAATAGCCTTCTTTAGTGGTATGCGAGTGGGTGAAATACTAGCCTTGCAATGGGGCGATATAGACTTTGAAAAGCACACCATCAACATTAATAAAGCACTTAACACTCTAGGGCAATTGACATACTCCCCATAGCTAAAGCTAGGGGATTCTAGGATCATCAAGGCTTGCCAGCTAGGCGGGTCTTACAGCCTCTACTCTAAGAGTTGATGCCCCAACTCTATGAATATTAATACTTGCGTTTAAATCTCTATCCAAAGAAAGGCCACAAGAGTGGCAATTAAATACCCTATCCTTTAGGCTTAAATCCTCTTTGAGTGTCCCACAATTAGAACAAGTCTTAGAGCTTGGATAGAACCTATCAATCTTGTGCACCTGTATTTTTCTCTCTAAGATAGCTACAAACTCACTAAAAGCTAGATCGCTAATCTTTCTACCCCACAGCTTACACATCGCTTTCATGTTCAAATCCTCAATGAAAACATGGGTGTATTGTTTAGCCAAATAGTTAGCTAGTTTATAGAAAAAGTCCGTTCTTAAAAACTTAATTTTTCTGTGTAGCTTAGCTAGTTTGATTCTAGCTTTAAGGCGGTTATGGCTA
>NZ_CABIKG010000001.1 GCF_902196125.1 Helicobacter suis | reverse complement strand
ATGGAGCTTGAAAGAGAAAAACGGCCTGACTTCCAACATAGCTTTAATAATTTCATGTTGTGGTGTGATAAGTTAATTAAGAAGGATAGGCAGTTACAAAGCGTGTTGTTATGCCAGTACTTGAAAAAAAGAGATATTCTAAAAGCCCTACACAAAGGTACGCGCCTTTGCTGGTAGTGTGCGATCAAAGCTAGGAAATTGGCCTAGTTAGTGAAGTGTATTAAGGGGTTTTGGATTTGCTAGATTGATGTTGATAGGCGTACATCTTTAGTAGCAGTAGCGGGGGAGCGCTAGCCCATTAGGGCACATTGTAGACTTTATAAAAGTTTTGATGATTTTAACCGGCACTCCCCAGCTACTGACTAATTTAAAGGGCAAAAAGGGGAATTACTCCAGCTTTATAGCCGTATTAGTTTAAAGTATGAGTTTCACGAGCGCGTAAGATTTGAGCCTACTTTTTGGGGATTATGCGAAACTCATTTCTAGCGTTATGTATAATCTTAGACGCGCCTGTAAGATTTTCAAAATGAGCAACCGATTATCCCAAATTGATGGGCGTAGCTTAAAAGGCGCGATTGCCTCCTATTTAAACCTTTGGCAGAAACCCCCACTTGTAGCGGGTAGAGTGAGTACCCCGCTTTTGTGATCAGCGCCCGTATACATTGTAGAAAGTGCTAAAAACCACCAAAAGGCGCGATTGCTTTCTATTTAATGCCCATTTAATAGCTATTCAATGGGCGTTGAATTATTCAATACTTAGCGTTGAATAATCAATAAAAAGCATTGAATAACCATTAAATGCCATTGATTAGGCATTGAATGGGATTAAAAACCATTGATTAGGCATTGAAAAACTAGAAAACGGGAATAGCTTCCGCTTTTTAGATCACCCCCAAAGGCTTAAACACTTAAAACTAATTTTGGCTAATGATCTCTTTGATTTTTACCAATTGCGCCATAAAGCCCTAGCTTTAGCAAGTATGGCGCTCAAAGGCTAAGGCTTAATTTTTAGCAAGCCTAGCCATTGTTAATACATAGCAACTTTAAGCGCGATCTTTAGCCCTTGAGGTTATGGCTATGGCGGCGGCCTTTAAGGCGTTTATGATAAATCAAGCGCACACGCTTTCCCCCATAAATGGTACGCAACTCCTCAAAACTTAAAGTTTTAAAGGTTTCAAAATCTAGCGCCACCCTCATTGTAGCCAACTTGGGATATAGTTAGGATCATTAATTGCGTTATCTTTGCTAATGACTGCCCGGTACACCTTACACTTCTTTGCCACTAGGCTTGTGTACCGCTGTATCCGGTGGGATTGGCTATATCGGGGCAGAAGTTATGGGCGATTATCTTTTAAAAGTTTTAAGCAAAGGGTTAAAGTTGGCACACCTAGCGAGAGTTAGCACAGAACTAGAAATTATAAAGTGAAATACAAAAAAATACAAAGGCGCTAAGCTTAAGTGGTTTAAGTTTAAGGGGGTTTAGGGGGTTAGATAGGAGCGCTAGCACACTTAAAAATATAGCCATACTATATTAATAAAGCCACATAGAGCCACACAAAACCACTAAATAACCCCCCAAAAACATAGTTAAGAACTCAAAGGCCTTAGCAACTTGACAGGTTAGTTTAAAAGGCTATAGTTGGAGAGGCTATAATCGAGGGTGTTAGGGTTGTGTTTGTTAGGGTTTAATTTTAAACCCGCCCCTCACTTTTAAGCCGTTCTAAAAAGGCTATTTCCTCCATTACCTCCACCCCTAGCTTTTTAGCCTTTTGTAATTTACTCCCGGGGTTTTCCCCACAGATAAGTAAATCTGTCTTAGAACTCACCCCAGTTTGTACATGTGCGCCTAGATTTTCAAGCAAGGTAGTAATTTCTGCACGCGAACTTTTTAAACTACCTGTAATCACGATCTTTTTATCTTTAAAAAAAGAGGGGGTTGCTTTTTTCTCTGAGGCTATGGGGTTTATAAGAGTTAAAAGTTGTTCAATGAAACCCTTATTTTCTTTTACAAAGCGCACAAAAGAAGCGGCTATTTTTTTCTCCTCCTCTTTTAGCCCTTTGCCACCAAACCCCTCTAAGCTAGCAATTTCCTCATAAGTTTTATCAAACACCTCTAACCCAAAATGCTGCGCTAGAGTTTTACTCGCCCCCTTACCAATGTGTTCAATCCCAAGAGCGCTAATAAAACGCCATAAGGGCGCATGCTTACTTTGAATAATGGCTTGCAATAAATTTTGTGCCTTTTTTTGTTGCCAACCCTCTAAATTAAGCAAGGCTTTTTCCTCTAGGCTATAAAGATCAACAACCCCTTTAATTAACCCTGCTTGTAGTAATTGTGCCACCACTTTATCCCCTAAACCTTTAATTTCTAGCCCATTTTTAGAGGCAAAATAGGTGATAGACTCTTTAAGTCTAGCGGTGCAATTTTTATTAGGGCAAAAGAGGTAGCGATCTTTATGGCTTAAATCTAAATCACAGCGATAACAATATTCTCTTAACTCTAAATCCCTGCCACACTTTAAACAGCGTTTAGGAAATGTTAGATCAGTTTTACATTGCGGGCATTTTTTATGCTGTTTGTTTAAAAGAGTTTGGCACACCGGGCAATGGGTGTATTTTTTAAAAAAGATTTGGCATGTGGGGCAAAAGTTAGGCTTGCTTTTTAAGAGTAAAGGCAAATTACACTGAGGGCATATATTTAAGGGCTGTTTTTGCAATACACTTTGGCACACCGGGCAATGGGTGGGGGGCGAAATTGGTTTTTGGGTGCCATTTCTGAGATGTTTTAAGGGTTTAATGATTTTAGGAATCACATCACCACTGCGCACAATCACCACTGTATCATTGATCATCAAATCTTGTTGTTGGATTTGAATGTAATTATCTAAAGTGGCCTTAGAAATGCGTGCCCCCTCTAGTGTAATGGGCTCTAAATGCGCTACAGGCGTGATCGCCCCACTGCGCCCCACTTGATTAATAACGCCTAAAAGTTTGGTGTGTTTTTCTGTAGCTGGGAATTTATAAGCAAAGCCAAAGCGCGGGGATTTGATTGTAAAGCCTAAAATACTTTGTAAATACAAATCATCTAACATCACCACCATGCCATCAGCATCAAAGATAGATTGATAACGCCTTGCATGAAAGAGTTTAAAGCTCTCTTCAATAGCCTGTACACTCTCACAAAGCACAAAATCCAGAGACAAAAACCCCCAATCTTTCATTATTTGCATGCTTTGTTTTAAACTGGTGTATTTTTCCTCTGCTAATCCTAAACCCCAAGGGTAAAAGGTGAGTTTTCTTTGGGCTGCAATTTTAGAATCTAGTTGGCGCAAACTTCCTACAGTGGCGTTTCTAGCATTAGCAAATAGGGGGAGATTTTGCTTAAGGCGCTCTGCATTAAGGGCTTTAAAATCCTCTCTTTGTAACACCACCTCCCCGCGAATCTCAATAGGCTTAGTATAGGGAATAATTAAAGGGATTGAGTGAATCGTCTTAGCATTGTGGGTTACTAATTCGCCCTCTAAACCGTTGCCTCGCATGCTCGCACTTTGTAATTGCCCGTTTTCATAATATAAATTCAGCGAAGCCCCATCAAGTTTAGGCGAACAAGTAAAGCGGCTAAAAGAGGCGCTAGGGTATGTTTGAGAAATACGCCCCTTAGATTTAAGTGTATGCTCAGATTCTACAATGCGGTTAATCCATACTTGCAACTCTTGCAAATTAAAAACATTCTCTAAACTCCACATGCGCACTTTGTGGGTGTGTTTGGGTAGAGTTTGTAATACTGCTCCGCCTACGCGCTGGGTGGGTGAATAGGGTAAAATATTTTGGGGGTATTTGGTTTCATAATCTAGTACTTGGCGATAAAGCTGATCGTAAATCTCATCGCTAATTAACGGGCTAGCTAGTACATAGTAATGATAGGCGTACTGGCAAAGCTTGTCTACTAAGTGTTTGTAATCCTCAAAAGTTTGGATCATTTGCTGGTCTTTGCTATAATCAGGATTTTAATATTCTAGGTCAGATTAGCTTAAGAAGGAATACTTTGGTTAGCGACATTGATAGCATCATTTCTCTCCACCTGAATAATGAAGCCCAGTTTTTATGTTTTACCCTAGATAGCGATGTTAATAATGACGCTGAATTGTATGCGATTAATATTTTTAAAATCCGTGAAATTATCCATTATGATGGAGATGTTACTCAAACGGTGGGGGGGAATGATAGCATGATGTTAGGTTTTCTAACCATTCGTGGCGAATCTGTACCTTTTATTGATGTGAGGCGGTGGTTATATTTTGATTCTAAATACCCCAACCAAGATTTAAGCCAAGCCTCTATACAGAGTGATAAAAATTTAGTGGTTGTGTGTGAGTTTTCAGGCTGTGTGGTGGGGCTTAAAATCTTTGCGATTAAGTATATTGTGCATAAAAATTGGGCTGAGGTGAGTGTGGGGGATAAACAGGGGTTTAATACGGGTGGTAAAGTGAGTGCGATCACCCGTTTTGAGCAAGATCGCGTGATTCAAATCTTAGATGTAGAAAAAATGCTAGTAGAGACCTTCCCAGCCATGCAAGAGCTAGATCAACTTAAAACCCAGTTTGTAGATGCCATTAAAAGCGATAAACTCATTTTTATCGCTGAGGATTCTCAAGTGGCTATGCATCGTCTGGAAAGAATTATTTCTAGTTTGCATTTAAAATACGAGGCTTTCCCTAATGGCGATGTACTGCTTAAGCGCTTATTTTCTGAAAACATGATCGATCAAGTTGGGGCGGTTGTAACAGATTTAGAAATGCCGGTGGTTTCTGGTTTTGAAGTGCTTAGGCGTATTAAAGCCGATGCTAGAACTAAACATTTACCTGTTATCATCAATTCCTCTATGAGTAGCGAATCTAATAAACAATTAGCCGATTCTTTGCACGCTGATGGGTTTGTGATCAAATCCCACCCTGATGAAATCCAAGAACTCTTACAAGAATATCTCAAATAAAAGCGAAGGGTTAATCATGTTAAGGACGCAGTTATGTGCAGAGGTGGGTCTGAGTGATATTAAAAAGAATATTAAACTCTGTGGTTGGTGCCATAATTATCGCGATCATGGGGGGGTGATCTTTATTGATCTAAGGGATAAAAGCGGGGTGGTGCAGCTAGTGTGTGATCCAAACTCTCAAGCTTACAAACAAGCTAGTTTAGTTAGGCATGAAGATGTACTCATTGTTGAGGGTGTGGTGCGCGCTAGAGAAGAGGGTTTGCAAAATTCTAAACTTAAGACTGGCCAAATTGAAGTGGTGCTAAGCCATCTATGCATTGAAAATAAGAGCCTAACCCCCCCTATTAGCATTGGTGATAATAGTGTCAATGAGGATTTGCGTTTGCAGTATCGTTATTTGGATTTGCGCTCTGCTAAGGCTTATGAGATTTTTAAAATGCGCAGTAAAGTTGCTAAAGCGGTGCGCGATTGTTTAGACTCATTAGATTTTTTAGAGATTGAAACCCCCATGCTTTCTAAAACAACCCCTGAGGGCGCGCGAGACTTTTTAATCCCAAGCCGTGTACACGATGGGCAATTTTTTGCACTCCCTCAAAGCCCCCAACTTTTCAAACAAATCTTAATGGTTGCTGGAATGGATCGCTATTACCAGATTGTCAAATGTTTTAGAGATGAGGATTTGCGATCAGATAGACAGCCGGAATTTACCCAAATTGATGTAGAGATGAGTTTTTGTACGCAAGAAGATGTTATAGAGGTGGCTGAAACACTTTTAAAAGCGATCTTTAGCTGTGTGGGTGTAGAAATTGCCCCTCCCTTTAAACGCTTGAGCTATCAAGAAGCCACCGAGTCTTATGGGAGTGATAAACCGGATTTGCGCTTTGAAATGCCCCTTGTAGAAGTGGGGGATTTGTTTGTAGATTCAAGCAATGAGATTTTTAAAAAGATCGCTAGTGATTCTTACAACAACCGCTTTAAGGCTTTAAGAGTAGAGGGAGGCGATCGCCTTTTAAGCCGTAAGTATCTAAGTGAGGCTGAGGAATTTGTACGCCAATTTGGTGCTAAGGGGTTGGCCTATATCCAAGTGAAAGAAGAGGGGGCTAAGGGGCCTTTAGTGAAATTTATCTCTGAATCTGCTTTAAAGACACTTCTTAAACGCACTCAGGCTAAAGTGGGCGATATTTTATTCTTTGGTGCAGGGGAAAAGAGAGTCATTTTAGATTACATGGGGCGTTTGCGTCTTAAATTAGGGCAGGATTTAAACCTTATTGATTCTCAGGCTTTTAATTTTCTATGGGTTGTGGATTTTCCTATGTTTGAGGAGATAGAGGGCAAACTTAGCGCCGCCCACCACCCTTTTACCATGCCTAAAAATTTAGAAGCTGAGCCAACCCAAATACAATCTATTGCTTATGATATTGTGCTTAATGGAGTGGAATTAGGAGGGGGGAGTATACGCATCCATAAAGAGGCTATTCAAAAGGAAGTTTTTAAGATTTTAGGCATTAGCAATCAAGAAGCCCAAGAAAAATTTGGCTTTTTATTAGAGGCACTCCAGTATGGCGCGCCTCCCCATGGAGGCTTTGCTATAGGCTTTGATCGACTCATTATGCTTTTAGCCAAAGTGCCTAGTATCCGTGATGTGATTGCTTTTCCTAAGACCCAAAAAGCCACTTGTTTATTAAGCAAAGCCCCTAGTAGTGCTTCAGAGGAGCAGTTAAGAGAATTACATATCCGTTTAAGAAACCCTAAACCCCCAAAAATCTAAAGGATAACTATGAAAGCATTATTTTTAATCATTGGTGCACCCGGCAGTGGCAAGACCACAGACGCACAACTCATTGCAGAGCGCAATAGCGATACTATGGTACATTATTCTACCGGAGATTTATTACGCGCAGAAATTGCTAGCCAAAGTGAGAGGGGCATGCACATAGCGCAATTTACAAGCAAGGGCGAGTTAGTACCCTTAGAAATTGTGATTGATACCATTATCCACGCGATCAAAAATGCCCCTAAAGAGATCATCATTATTGATGGTTATCCTCGCAGTGTAGAACAAATGCATGCTTTAGATCGCGTACTTAAAGCACAAGAGGAAGTCAAACTTAAGGGCGTGGTTGAGGTTAAAGTTAGCGAGGCTGTGGCTAGAGAGAGAGTACTAGGGCGCTCCAGAGGAGATGATAGCCTAGAGGTTTTTAATAACCGCATGCAGGTGTATTTAAAACCCATTGAGAGCATTGTAGAGTTTTACAAGGTTTTAGAGGTACACCAAGAAATCAATGGGGAACGCAGTGTTGCAGAAATTGTAAATGATATTGAAACTTATATTAAAAATCAACTTTAAGGATATTTATGGACATCTCAAAAATTCCAGTTAGTAGTGCTGATGTGTTAAATGCTGTTATTGAAATCCCCTATGGATCGCGAATCAAATACGAAGTGGATAAAGAAAGCGGGGCAGTGGTGGTGGATCGAGTCATGTTTACATCTATGGTCTATCCAGCTAATTATGGCTTTATACCCCATACACTTAGTGATGATGGCGATCCAGCAGATATTTTAGTACTCAATGAAGACCCTTTACAGGCAGGTAGTGTGATTAAATGCCGTTTAATTGGGGTGTTAATTATGGAAGATGGAGGGCTTGGAGATGAAAAACTCTTAGCTGTGCCGCTTAGTAAAATTGACCCTCGTTATGCGCATGTTAAAAGTTTGGAGGATTTAGCCCCCATTGTGCTACAAAAGATCAAACACTTTTTTGAAACCTATAAAGACCTAGAACCCCAAAAATGGGTAAAAGTTAAGGATTTTGGCAATAAGGCACAGGCTGAAGAAATTTTTAACCAAGCGCTTGCAAATTACCAACAAACTTTAGGTTAACTTAGAGTGGGTGTTTTGATTAATTTAGAAGAGCATATTTCCTATATTAAACACCCACTAGCTCTTTATGCCTCTTTAAAGCGCCCTGATACGCTTTTATTAGAGAGTGCTCAGACGGATAACAAGCGCCACACTAAATCTTTAATCCTCTCTCATGCCTGCTTAAAACTAAGCTGTTTAGATTTATGCGTGTTAGTAGAGGCGCTAAGTGCTAATGGAGCGGTGTTTTTAAAACAGCTATCTAATCTTTTTAAAACCCCCTTACAAGAAGGGCAATTACGCTTGCATTATCCTAAAAATACGGCCCTTTACGATGAGTTTTTAAAACTTAAGATGCCAAGTCCCTTAGATGTTTTGCGCCAAATTTTTCAATGTGTTAACAAACCCCACCATCCTTTTGGGTTATTTTGTGCGGGGCTTTTTGGTTTTGAACTCATTAGCGCTTTTGAAGATTTGCCCACTTTAAAAGTACAGGATAATAGCGCGCCGGATTTTCTCTTTTATGTGGCTGAGACTTTAGTTATTATCGATCATGAAAAGCAAAGTACACAAATTCTAGGGACTTGCTTTGATTTAGCACACCAAGCTACTATTGAGAATCAAATCCAAGAACTCAAGCAAAAGGCTTTAACTCTTAAAGAATTTAGCCCTAAAACCTATCCTCAAAACTCCACTTTAAGCACCAACTGTAACGATGAAGCTTTTGCGCGCATAATTAGCACACTTCAAGAGCAAATTAAGGCCGGTGAGATCTTCCAAGCCGTACCCTCCAGAAGTTTTTATTTAGAGTGTAAAGACCCGCTTAGCGCTTATTACCACCTCAAAGTTACAAATCCTAGCCCTTACATGTTTTACATGCAAACACAGGATTTTACCCTTTTTGGGGCTAGTCCTGAGAGCGCGTTAAAATACGATGCTTGTACAAATTTAGTCCAAATTTATCCCATTGCTGGTACGCGTAGCCGTGCTAAAAACCCCGATGGAAGCATTGATTTTGATTTAGATAACCGTTTAGAGCTTGATTTACTTAGCGATGCTAAAGAGCGCGCGGAGCATATTATGCTTTTAGATTTAGCTAGAAATGATATTGCTAGGGTGGCTAAGCCACATACCAGACTTGTTAATAAACTTTTAAAGGTAGAAAAATACGCCCATGTCATGCATTTATGTTCATGCGTGCAAGGCGAACTTAAAGAAGGATTAGATGCTCTGCATGCCTATAGAAGTTTTATGAATGCCGGCACTTTAAGCGGCGCGCCTAAGATTGCCGCGCTTAAACTCATTGCAGAACTTGAGGGTAAACGGCGGGGTTCTTATGGCGGATCGGTGGGGTATTTATGCGCTGATGGCTCGATGGATACATGCATTGTGATTCGCTGCGCCTTCATGCAAGATCAGCGCGCCATTATCCAAGCAGGTGCGGGTATTGTACTGGGCAGTCTAATAGAGGCTGAAATTGCAGAGACTAAAGCTAAAGCTAGAGCTGTAATTGATGCTATTTTAAAGACGCATGCATGAAAATCTATTTTTTAGATAATTTTGATTCTTTTACCTATAATCTTGTTTATGATTTAGAAGGATTAGGCCACTCTGTTTTAGTTTTTAGAAACACCACACCTGCTGACACCCTTTTAAAAATGATGGAGAGTGAAAAAGAAACACCCTTGCTTTTTATTTCACCCGGTCCAGGTGATCCCCAACATTCTGGAGAGCTCTTGCCTATTTTAAAACGGGTACGCGGAAATTTCCCGATTTTAGGCATTTGTTTAGGTTTACAGGCTTTAGCAGAGAGTTATGGGGCAAAAATTGTGCGGAGCATAGAGATCGCACATGGCATGGGCTCAACTATCACCCTTGAGCCCTTTGAACCCTTTAAAGGACTAGGCTATTCTTTGCAGGTGGGGCGCTATCATTCTTTAATGGTGAGCAATTTGCCAAGTTGTTTACAAGTGATTGCACATTATAAAGATATAATAATGGGGATTTATCACCCCCAAGATAGAGCCCTAGCTTACCAATTCCACCCAGAAAGCATCATGACGCTAAAAGGCGCGCAACTACTCCAACAAAGCCTAGATTTTTTAATGCATAATAGCAGAAACCATGAATCTCTTTAGGTTGGGGTGGCATTAGTCTTAAAAGGTCAAATTCTAATGCCCACCGCGATCTTGGGTGAAATCGTGGTTAGATTTTGCGTCTTTTTCTAATACCGCCTCATTAAAGACCTTTTGTACGCCTAACATGATTTGTTTAATCGTTTCAGAATCTAGTGTTTTAATCTCGCTTAAACCCCTCCCCAAACGCGTAACACTGTAGCTATTTACCCGCACTAACATAAACACTTCTTGATTATTAGGGTTGATGTATTCGCCTAATTGTTCCTCTTTATCTAAACTATTAGCAATTGCTTGTGTGATCTCTTTAAAGATAGCATCATCATAGGGTTTTTGCTTGGCATTTTGTGTAGTTTTAAAAACATCTTTAATTTTGCCGGCAATATGGATTGCTACGCGGAATCTAGCGCGCTCTCTAGCAATGGCCTCTGATTTTTTCACCTCTCCATTAATGACATGGGAACTATCCACCCCCCTAGTTACATACATGCTTTGATCTTGTACCATCCAATTTGGCATGCCAGATAAAAAAGCTTGCTTTTTATGAGTAGAAACACACGCCCCCAAAAGTACACCTAGTAAAATCAGAATAACACGCATCATTTTTCCTTGATTGTATTAATATCCAGATACAAATCTGCTGTTTTATATTACCCTCTCTGGTATAAAATAACAATTAATCTCATCAAAGCAATACTTAATCTCTTATTTTAGTGATCATATCCGTACCGCATAAAATATCGTGTAAAAACCGCTTTTGCGAACTAATAAAGGGAAAGATCAAACCCACAAGCAAAGCCACCCCCAAAAGCCAGAGAAAAAAGCGCAATAAAGCCTGCATAAACCCCACGCGGGAGTGATCTTTTCTAACAAGTTCTAAGCCCACATAGCGCAGTCCCGGGGTTTGAGCGCTCAAACTTAAAAAAAGCGCAGAAATGAGCCCGTATATGCATACACAGGCAAAAATAGCTATTTGGTTTTCTCTAAAGGCCTGTGCTGAGCCTAGAATAAAGTAGGTGGTGATATATAAAAGGGGGGTGTAGATCATAAAAACATCGGTGATAAAGGCCTTAAGCCGCAAGCCTACATGTAAAGACTGGATTGTCTGTTTAAAGCCCACGGCTACCCGGTTTAACTGGAGAGGAATGAGCACACAGCGGGCAAACATCAGGAGAATACATGGGAAAATCAAAATTTTCTAGGGTGAAGAAAGGCAAAGAGGGGAGTTTACAAGCAGGATTATTATGCAAATTAGAATCAGGGGTACAGATGCCTCTATTAGCTAAACTAGCAAAACCCACTACCCGCGCCCCTAGATTTTGCAAACAAAGACTAGACTCCAAAGCCGATCCGCCCGTTGTGATAATATCCTCACAGATTAAAAACTTTTCGCCTTCTTTGACAGAAAAACCCCGTCTAAGTGTCATCTCTCCTTTTACCCGTTCGGTAAAAATAAAGCGCACACCAAGAGCCCTAGCTAATTCATAACCCGCTAAAATCCCCCCTAATGCTGGCGAACAAATGCTTTCTACTTTTAAATGGGCGTGTATGATTTTTTGCGCTAGAGCTTTGGCAAGTTTCTCAGCTAGTCTTGGGTATTCTAGGACCTTTGCTGATTGGAGATAAAAATTAGAGTGGTTGCCACTACTAAGTAAAAAATGCCCCTCCAAAAGCGCCCCACAATCTTTATAAATTTGCCGGATATCCATTAAAGTTTAAGTACCTCTTCTTCTTTAGCCTTAACCGCCTGCTCGATCTTATTAATAAAGGCGTCGGTGTGTTTTTGTACCTCAGCTAAAGCCTTTTTATTCTCATCTGCACTAATGCTTTTCTCTTTTTCTAGTTTTTTAATCTGGTTATTGGCATCTTGGCGGATATTGCGCACCGCTACCTTAGCCTTTTCACCCATAGCCTTAGCTTCTTTAGCAATTTCTTTGCGTTGCTCGCTTGTCATAGGGGGGAAAAAAAGCTTAATAGTTTCCCCATCATTATTAGGATTAACCCCCAAATTAGCCTCTTGCAAAGCCCGCTCAATTTCTTTAAGCAAACCCTTTTCCCAAGGCGTGATTGTAAGGGTAGAGGCATCTGTTGAGAGAATAGAGGCCACTTGATTAAGCGGGGTTGGGGAGTTATAATAATCAACGCGTACATGTTCAAGCAGATTAATAGAAACCTTGCCACTGCGCAGGGTTGTAAA
Source organism: Helicobacter suis (assembly GCF_902196125.1). Lineage (GTDB taxonomy): Bacteria > Campylobacterota > Campylobacteria > Campylobacterales > Helicobacteraceae > Helicobacter > Helicobacter suis_B. The sequence goes on along the minus strand of NZ_CABIKG010000001.1, from coordinate 144,322 downwards.
ATCTTTTAAAAGAGATTGCAAACTCTTTTGCATTTGCTCTTGGCTATGCTGATAAATGGCATCTAACATTAAAGTCCTTTACTTTGAGGGGGTTTTTGGGGAGTTTGCTTTGGTGTAGGTATTAAACCTTCTGATTTCTTAGGCACAAGAGGACCAGCAGGGGGCGGGGTTAATAAGGGGTTATTTAAAGGGTTAGAGTTAGGGTTTTGGGGTACTAAGGGAGCCGGGCTTAAAGAGTTTTTAGGCGCTCTATCTAAAATGCTAATATTATATTCCTTGTTGTAAAAATAACCTAGCGCAATGGTGTTAGAGAGAAAGAGAAAACCTAAAAACATGGTTAGTTTAGCCAAAAAGCTAGCTGGACCTTTTGCCCCAAAAAGCGATTCATTACTCCCGCTATAAGCCCCTAAACCGATACTAGAGCTTTTTTGTAATAACACGACGATCACAATCAGTACAGCCAAAACAATCTGTAAAATCAAAAGCAGACTACTCAAACGCGTGCTCCAAAATCTACTAGGGTTAAAAGGCGATCTTAGCAAAAATTTATTAAAATTAGAGTTTGATACTTTTAAGGGGTGTGAGTTGGGTGAAGTGGTGTGCCACTCTTTTAACCGGGTTGCAAAAAGTTATGCGCACTATTGCCATGTGCAAGATCGAATCATCAGCCAATTATTAAGCCATTTAGCCGGCCGTTCTTATGCACGCGTGCTTGATTTAGGCTGTGGGAGTGGCAATGTGATCAAACAATTTTCCCGCTTTAATCTTTCTGCCCACGAATTTATAGGCATAGATATTTGCCTAGAAATGCTCACCGAGCACCCGCAAAGTATAGAGGGCGTACAAAAAGTCTCTCTTATCTGTGCAGATTTTGAGAACATTCTTTTAAGCCCCTGTGATTTAATCATTGCTAGCTCCTCTTTGCAGTGGGCTAAGCAACTCGAATCTTTATGCATACGCCTTTGTTTGCAGAGTACAAATATCGCTTTAGCTGTGCACACAAATAGAAGTTTACACGCCCTGCATGCCTTTTTAGGCACACAATCACCTTTGCGATCACAAGAGCAAACAAAAGCCATTTTAGAGCGTAGTTTTAATCAGTTTAAGTACAAAATGTGGACTCAACATTTCGCCCAGCATTTTCAAAACAGACAAGAGTTACTTGAGCAGCTTAAATTTGGAGGGTTACTTGGAGGCGGGGGTTTGTCTTATGCACAAAAAAAGGCGTTAAAACAAATCCCCCTTAAAACTTTAGATTACGAGGTAGTGTTTTGCATAGCACAGAGATAAGAAAGCGGGTTTTTTCAGGTATCCAGCCTACTGGGGGCATGCATTTGGGCAATTATTTAGGCGCGATCAAGCACTGGGTGAGTATGCAAGATAGTTACGAGGCCATTTTTTGTATTGTCAACTCCCATGCTATCACTTTGCCCCAAGACCCTAAGAATTTGTACAAACAAACTTTAGAGATGGCTAGCATGCTTTTAGCTTGCGGGATTGATCCGGATAAATCCACCCTTTTTATCCAAAGCCAAATAGAAGAGCATGGGGCGCTCACTTGGCTTTTAGATTGCATTGCTAGCATGGGCGAATTAAGCCGCATGACTCAATTTAAAGATAAAAGCGCCAAAGAGGAAAATATCGGGGTGGGGTTGTTTAATTATCCGGTGCTTATGGCTGCTGATATTTTGCTTTACCAAACAGATGCTGTACCTGTAGGCGCGGATCAAAAACAACATTTAGAATTAGCTAGAAATTTAGCCATTAAGTTTAACCGCGATTTTGGGCCATGTTTTAAAGTGCCTGAGCCCTTAATTGCTACTCAAGGCGCGCGTGTAATGGGGCTAGATGATCCAAGTGTAAAAATGAGTAAATCTAACAAGGGGACTTTCCATGCTTTATTTTTGTTAGATAGTGAGCAGAGTATTATTAAAAAGATCAAAAAGGCGACTACAGATTCAGTAGGTACGCTAGTTTTTGATCAATCGCGTCCGGGGATTTATAACCTTCTTAACATCTATAGCCTTTTGAGTGCAAAATCCCAATCAGAAATAGAGATTGAATTTGAGGGCAAGGGTTATGGCGATTTTAAAAAGGCCTTAACTGAGGTTGTAATTGATACCCTGCGCCCTATCCAGCAAAATTATGAAAGATTGCAAAAAGATTCAGCCTATGTTTTAGATATTTTAAAAAAGGGTAAAGAAAATATTGCCCCACTAGCTAAACAAACCTACCAGAGAGCTAAGCAATTAATGGGTTTATTATGAAATACTCAATTGTTTTATTTTTGCTTTTGCCCTTAAACGCTGCGCCCTTTATTTCTCTAAGTGAGCCTGCTAAATATAGCAAAAATTTTACGCACTTTGACTATGCCAATGCTAACGCCCCCAAAGGCGGGATTTTAAGAAGTTATGCGCTGGGTACTTTTGATAGCCTTAATCCTTTTGTACTTAAGGGTAGCAAGGCTAGCGGGCTGGATTTACTTTATGATACCCTGCTAGCTCAAAGCCTAGATGAACCTTACGCCGAGTATGCCCTCATTGCTAAAGACATTCAAGTAGCCCCTGATCATAGCTTTGTGATTTTTACCATTGATGATCGCGCGCGTTTTAGCGATGGAGTGCCTATTTTGGCTACAGATGTCAAATACAGCTTTGATATTTTGATACAAAAGGGGAGTCCGGTTTTTAGGCAATATTATGGCGATGTTAAAGAAGCGCTAGTGCTAGATGATCACCATGTTAAATTTATCTTTAAAGATAGCCATAATAGAGAATTACCCCTAATTTTAGGGCAACTCCAAATTCTACCCAAACACTTTTTTACAAAATATGGCTTTGATAAAAATCCGCTTTTAGTCCCTGTTTCTAGTGGGCCTTATACAATCCAATCCTTTAGCATTGGCAAGCAAATCACCTACACACGCAATAAACACTACTGGGCTCAAAATCTGCCCACCCAAAGGGGGTTATACAACTTTGATACAATCCGCTTTGATTATTACAAAGACGATTCGGTGGCCTTGCAGGCTTTTTTAAGCGGGGCGTATGATTGGCGCATGGAGAGCGCGGCTAAAGTTTGGGCGCGCAGCTATGTAGGCAAGGGCATTAAAGAGGGCAAGATCATTAAAAAGCGCTTAGAACACGCTTTACCGGCAGGCATGCAAGGGTTTTTTATGAACACCCGCAGGGAGCTTTTTAAGGATTTGCGCGTTAGAGAAGCTCTCTTTTATGCCTTTGATTTTGAATGGGCTAACCGTAATCTCTTTTTTTCACAGTACACCCGTACCAAGAGCTATTTTAGTAATTCTATCTTTGCCTCTAGGGGTTTGCCTCAAGGTGAGGAGCTACAAATCTTAGAGCGCTATAAAAAAGCCCTCAATGAGTATAACCCGCGTATTTTTACAAGCCCCTATTTGATCCCTCGTAGCGATGGGGCGCAAAAATTAGGGGAGAATCGGCGTGAAAATCTCAAATACGCCCAAGCACTTTTAAAACAGGCAGGTTATGTAGTGCGCAATAATCAACTCATCAATGCAAAAACTAAAAAGCCCTTTATTTTCACACTTTTACTTAATAACCAAGCCTTTGAGCGCCTAGCTCTAGCCTATGCTAAAAATTTAAAAGTACTAGGTATCCATCTACTGATTCAAAAAGTAGATTTAAGCCAGTACATGGGCCGTTTAAAGAAATTTGATTTTGATATGGTGGTGGGGGCTATTGGACAATCACTTTTTCCGGGCAATGAACAACGCTATTTTTGGGGGAGTGCTAGCGCCAAACAAGAGGGGAGTTATAATTATGCCGGTATTGCTAGTCCGGTAATTGATTCTTTAATTAACTCTATTATTAGCGCTAAGGATCGAACTAGCCAAATTGCCACTGTACGCGCCCTTGATCGGGTTTTACTCTGGGGGTTTTATGTGATCCCTCACTACCACGCTTCTTTTTGGCGCATTGCTTACTGGGATAAAATTGGCATGCTTAAAAATCCCCCCTATGGCTTTTCGCCTTATTTGTGGTGGGATAAAAATTTAGAAAAGAAACCTTAAATGCTCTCTTATATTCTTAAACGGCTTTTGTTGATTATCCCTACTTTATGGGGGATCATTACAATTAATTTTTTTATTATCCAAAGTGCACCAGGTGGTCCTGTAGAACAAATGATGGCTAAATTAAGCAATGCCTCTAACCAAGAGAGCAGCAATATTTCTTTGCGCGATCAACAACTCAAAGAGAGCGCTTATAAAGGGGGTTTGGGCATGGATAGCGCGCTTTATTTAGAGCTCACTAAACTTTATGGTTTTGATAAACCCTTATGGGAGCGCTATCTTATTATGCTTAAAAAATATGTGTGCTTTGACTTTGGACAGAGCTTTTATCGCCAAATTAGCGTGGTTGATCTAATCAAAGAAAAATTACCCGTCTCTATCTCGCTAGGTTTTTTTAGTACTCTACTAATCTACCTGCTTTCTATCCCGCTTGGCATTTACAAAGCAAGGCATAATAATTCACAAATAGATGCCATGAGTAGTATTGCTATTGTCATAGCTAATGCTATCCCCGCCTTTTTATTTGCCTTAATTTTAATTGTGCTTTTTGCCTCAGGGACTTACTGGCAAATCTTTCCACTCAAGGGCTTAGTGAGCGATAATTTTGAGACTCTAAGCACTTTAGGAAAAATCAAGGATTATTTATGGCACATTAGTTTACCGGTGCTTTGCATGAGCATTGGCGGGTTTGCTAGCCTCACGCTTTTAGTGAAAAATTCCTTTTTAGATGAAATGGGTAAACTGTATCTTATCAGCGCGCGGGCTAAAGGCGCAAGTGAAGGCCGTATTTTTTATGGGCATGTTTTTAGAAACGCAATGCTTTTAGTGATTTCTAGTTTCCCGGGGGCGTTTTTGGGCATGTTTTTTAGCGGGAGTTTGCTTATTGAAATTATTTTTAGTTTAGATGGGCTAGGGCTACTTAGTTTTGATAGTTTGATGAGTCGTGATTATCCTGTGGTCTTTGGCTCGCTTTATATTTTTACACTTTTAGGGCTTTTGATCAATCTAATTAGCGATTTAACCTATACTTTAGTTGATCCGCGTATTGATTTTGAAAGGCGCTAAATGCTTTATCAACAAAGCGGGGTGGATTTAAAGGGGGCACAGGATTTTGTACAATCTCTTAAACCCTTAGCGGAGCAAACCTATAACCCGCAGGTTTTACAGGGAGTGGGGGGATTTTTTGGGGCCTATGCTTTGCCTACAGATTTAAAAGAGCCGGTACTCATTGCCTGCAGCGATGGGGTGGGTTCTAAATTACTTCTAGCTTCTCAAGCTAAAAAACTAAGCCAGATTGGGTTAGATTTAGTGGCGATGAATACTAATGATTTACTCTGTAGCTTTGCTAAACCTCTTTTCTTTTTAGATTATTACGCCACCCCTAAACTCAACCAAAACCAAGCCTTAGAAATTTTAGAGGGCATTGTAAGGGGCTGTAAATTAGCAGAATGTGCGCTTTTAGGCGGAGAGAGTGCGCAGATGAAGGGTTTTTATACAAGGGGGGCTTTTGATTTGGCTGGTTTTTGTGTGGGGGTGGTAGAAAAGCGCAATTTACCCCAAATAGATCAGATAAAGGCGGGGGATATTTTGGTAGGCTTTGCAAGCAGTGGGCTACACAGTAACGGTTTTTCTTTAGTGCGCCATTTGCTAAAGACACAAAAACCCCCCACACATTTAGATAATCAAAGCTTATTAGAGATTCTTTTAACCCCCACACGGCTTTATGGGCATTTACTCAAATTGCGATCTAAAATCCGCGCCCTTGCCCATATTACTGGCGGGGGATTGGTGTATAATTTACCCCGTATTTTGCCTCCCTCTCTTGGGGCTGTGATAGAGCTTAAAAATCTCCCACAGATGCCCATTTTTAACTGGTTAAAGTCTCTAGTGCCTTTAGAGGAATGTTTGCGGGTGTTTAATATGGGGGTTGGAATGGTTGGGGTGGTTGCGCCTATGCATTTTAAAGCCCTGTGCGCGGTGGGGGGGTTTTATTTAGGGGAAGTGGTTTTAGCATCAGAAAGAATTAAATTTATATGAGGTGATCATGGCACTCAAAGTTTATTTAAAACTATATGGGTTTGCTTGTGGGGTTTTGCTACTATTATTAGCTTTTTATGTAGCAACCTTTATAGGTCTACACCACCTACAGCAAAATAAACAAACCCCTATAGAGTCCTCCTCTATTAAGACTACTAAAACTACAAAGACTACAGAAACCACCACACCCAATTTAAAACCAGCTAAAACCCAAGAAAACCCCCCACAAAACTCCCAAGAAACACCACAAAACCAAGATACAGAAGTGCCAAATCCTAAGCCAACCACAAACCAACCACAAGCCTCCCCACAAAATCAAGTCGCCTCGCCTCCAGCTCCAAATCCAAACCCAACCCCAACTCCAAATCCAAATCCAACTCCAGTCCAAGCCCCAACCCCAGCTCCAAACCCACCTCTAACTCCAACCCCACCTCCAGAAAATATTGAACCCTCCTATAAAACTTACTATGTAGTTTATAGTGTGGTTAATGTACGCTTGCAACCTAGCACGCATTCTAAAGTGGTGGCTAAAATTTTGCGCGGTCAGGAAGTGCATGTATTAGAAATTAAGCATGGCTGGGGACGGGTTAAAAGTGGCTGGGTATTTTTACATCTACTCAAAGAAAAATAATGCGCCTCTTTGGTGTTTTTGGTAACCCCATTGCGCATTCTAAATCGCCTTTGTTGCATAATGCGGTGTTTTTGCGCTTTGAAAAAGAACTTAAGTTTAAAGGCAGCTACCACCCCCTTTTACTAGATAAAAACGCTAATCTTAAAGAAAAATTTTTAGAACTTGGTTTAAGCGGGGCTAATATCACCACCCCTTTTAAAGAAAAAGCCTTTATTTGTAGCGATGTTGTAAAAGGCGTTGCTCAAGAAATAGGGGCGGTGAATACATGGGTACTTGAGGGTGGGCAGATTGTGGGCTATAACACCGATGTAGAGGGCTTTTTATACCCACTAAAGAATCAAACATTACAAAACGCGCTTATTTTAGGTGCAGGGGGGAGTGCAAGAGCTATAGTTCATGCCCTTCTCTCTTGCCATGTCCAGGTAGAAATTCTCAACCGAAGTACCCCCAAATTAGACTATTTTAAAGCTTTGGGTTTAAACTGTTTTACCCCTCAAGATTTTAAGATCAAGCCCTATGATCTTCTTGTAAACACCACTACCGCAGGCCTTAAAGAACCTAGTTTACCTTGCAATGTAGAAATTTTAAAAGCTCTCTTTGAGCGTGCCACTCTTGCTTATGATTTGATTTATCAGCACACGCCCTTTTTAAATCTGGCTAAACAAAAAGGACTCATCACTTTAGATGGCAAGACCATGCTTATTGCCCAAGCAGCGCTAAGTTTTTTATATTTTTGTGATCACAAACTCCCCTTTGGAGTGATTTTACAGACTATGCAAGAGGTGTTGAAATAAAACCCTCGCATTTGCATTACTCCGATCAAATCAATTTAGGCAGTTTTTACACCCCTCCCTTTTTAGTACAAAAAGCTTTTGAAATGCTTACTAAACATATCAACCCTCAAGATTATATTTTGCTAGATAGTGCATGTGGTTATGGGAGTTTTTTACACTGGCCGGGCTTTAGTGCGTATGTGGGTGTGGATAAGGATAACTTGGCCTTAAAAGAGGCTAGAAAAACCTGCAAACACGCTACCCTCTTGCACAAAAACGCCCTACATGCTGTTATGCGAGAAAACTTCCATATCCCTGGTACTAGTAAGCTTGTAATTGTAGGCAACCCGCCTTATAATGATAGAACCTCTAGGGTGCGCTCTTCTCTTAAAGATAAAGAGGCGCTTAAGATGGATACCCCCCTTAAAGCTAGGGATTTAGGCATTAGTTTTTTACGCTCCTTTGATTTACTTAAAGCAGATTATGTTTGTGTACTCCACCCTCTTTCCTATCTCATTAAAAGAACTAATTTAAAATCCCTTAAAGATTTTGCTAAAAATTACCGCTTATTAGAGGGTTTGGTGCTGAGTTCGCAAATCTTTTGCCCTAAATCGCTTGGCTATTTTCCTATTATTCTAGCCCTTTATAAAAGGGATATTAAAGGTTTAGATGAGGGTTTTCTTGCAGGCTTTGATTTTTTAACTCTAGAGGGTAAAAGCTTTAGATTGCAAGGTTGGGATTTTATTAGTGCCTATGTAGACAAATACCCTAATCAAAAGAAAGTCTCCAAAGATTTAAGAGTTTCCATGTTTTATACACTTAGAGACATTAACGCCCTTTTGCGCTCCAAAACTTTTTTAGAAAAAGAGAGTCCGCATGCTATCTATATCACTCAAGAGAAGTACAGCTTATATTGCTACATTGATGTCTTTAAAACCCAGATCTCCCATATCCCCTATTATTTGCGTAATTGTGATGTGTTTTTAGACTATGCTAAGTTTAAGAATTTAGAAGATCATTTTATTATAGCTAGCCAAACTAAGAAAATAAGCCCTGAAATTGAGTGGTACTTTAAAGATTTATTAGGAGTGCATTATGAGAATTGAAGTAGATGAAATAAACAAAGTTATTAAAGTACCAATCCCTCTCACAGAACAAACTGGCAAGATGAGAGTTAAGCTTCGTTTTGGTGGATATGGGTTACCCACGCCCACAAGACAAATCCCTTTCTCTTTAAAACACTATGTAGAATGGCAAATTGGTTATGATGTGGATAAAAGTAATCCAGAAAAATTAGCCCTTAGTACACTCCCCTATACAGAGTTTAGAGGGGCAAATGGCAAGTACAAAGCTCTTTACGAGTTGAGCGAATATCTTTATTATTTTGTTCAGTGGGGACTCATTACAAAAGAGAAAATTAAAGAACTATTTACAACCCTAGAACAGGAGAGATCTTTTATAGAACAGAACTTTAGCTACTACATTATCCAGTCTATAAAAATTTCAGAGAGGTTTTACTACTCTGAAGTGAGGTACCCTCTTTTAGTCTATCCCTTTGATTCTTCGGGTATTTTAGTAGAGATTGTGGTGAAAGAAAAGCAGCGGGCGGTGGGTGTGCAGCCCATGCTCTATTTCTGCTTACCTCTTAAAAAGTTACAATCCGCACCCCTTACGCCTTCACTTTTAGGAAGAACAGCCCAGCCTAAAGAGTACGCTTACTTACTCTTAGCAGATGGGTATCAAACACTTTTGTTTGAACTCATGTGGCTTTTTGGTATCTTGAGTGCCAGCCACAAGCACGATGTGTTAGAAATTTTAAAAGCGATTACATGTATCAAAAAGAATTAGAGGCTTATTTGCAACGCAAAATCCCCCGGGCTATCTTGCTTTATGGGGAATGGGAGTTTTATATAGAATATTATGCCAATAAAATTGCTAAGCTCACCCCACAGGTTCAGATTTACCGGATTTATTTTAAAGATTATTGCTTTGAAGAAGTGTTAGAGTACATCAGCCAAGACTCTTTATTTAATCAGGGTAATTTGGTGTGGCTTAAGCTAGATAAAAAACTAGCCGCTAAAGAAGTGCGCATGCTTTTAGATAGATTAAGCATACACCCACAAAATGCTTTGATCATAGAATTTTACAAAGCCAAAAGCCAAAGCGAATACGCCCAAGATTTCAAACAATTTGCCGCCCAGTTTAAACACCCCAAACTAGAAGCCCTAGAAGTGCGCTTTTTTATGCCAGATCTGCATGTACGATTAGCTCTATTGCAAGAAAAAGCGCGGGCTTTAAATTTAGTAGTAGATATTGAGGCGCTTACTTTACTATTAGAGGTGCAAAATAATGATGTAGGGATAATCTATCAGGATTTAGAAAAATTAGCCTTATTAGATAAACCCATTGGGCTTAGCGATATACACACACATGTTTATGGGGTGGGTGGGATACAACTAGAGGAGCTTTTAGCGGTTTTATTTAAACGATCCTCCAAAGTGCTAGAAACATTTATGCGCTTGCTAGCAGAGGAGTTTGAAGAGATTGAACTTATACGCGGTTTACAACGCTATTTTTACCAACTCTTTGGTTTTTATGCCTATCTAAAAAAAGAAACTAGCAATGCTAAGGAAATTTTAGGCTATAACCCCCCTCAAGCGATCACACAAACTTTAAAAGAGCGGTGTAAACAAGTGATTAATTACCAACAGATTTTTGTGTATTTAAATGCGTGGTATGTGGCTAGTATGCAGGGGGGGAATACAAACTGGCATTTTTTAATCAAAATACAAGATAATATTTGCTAGAATGGAGGATTAAAAACCTTGCTCTTTTTGAATGTAAAAAAGGGCTTTATCCAGAAGGAGATTTTTTGAAACATTATGAGACAATGTTTATTCTCAAACCCACTTTAGTAGAAGAGGAGATCAAAGATAAATTGGCATTTTACCAAGAGGTGATCACAAAGAGCGGGGGAGAGGTGGTTAATACTTTGGATATGGGGCATAGAAACTTAGCCTATGAAATCCAAAAACACAAACGAGGGTACTATTTTGTCATCTATTTTACAGCCCATGCAGGCGTGGTGTTAGAACTAGAAAGGCTGTATCGTATTAATGAGGATATTTTGCGCTTCATGATTTTAAAATATGAGAGCAAGAAAGAACAAAAGGCATGGCAAACCTTAGTACAACGCGCTTCTAAAAACCTACTACACTCTGGTTTTGAAAAACCCCATAAAGAAACCCCACCCCAACAGGTCCCCCCTGTGGAGTCTTAAATGTATAATAAAATCGTCCTTGTTGGGCATTTTACCCGCGATGTAGAAATACGGCATTTGCAAAATGGGGGAGTTGTGGGCAAGGTAGGCATTGCGACTAACCATGTTTACAAACGCCAAGATGGAAGTAAAACAGAGGAAACTTGTTTTATAGATATAGATTTATTTGGGCGCACGGCTGAGGTGGCAAACCAATACCTACACAAGGGATCAAAGGTCTTAATTGAAGGGCGATTAAAGCTTGAAAGCTGGAATGATCAATACGGCAATAGGCGCAGTAAACATAGCGTTTCTGCTGAAAGTCTTGTGATGTTAGATTCTAAAAATGCGGCACAACCCAATACAGAATACCGCCAACAAAGAGATGAGGCGTACTCTAAACCTGTGCCAAGTTCTAAACCAAGACAGGAGGAGAAAATCCCTGAAATCAATGTTGATGATGACATGCCTTTTTAACACTATAAGGAGAATGAATGGAAAGAAAAAAGTATTCTAAGCGCTACTGCAAATACACAGAAGCCAAGATTGAATTTATTGACTACAAGGATTTAGAATTGCTCAAGCATTCGCTTTCTGAGCGCTATAAAATCATGCCAAGACGGCTAACAGGCAATAGCAAAAAGTGGCAAGAAAGGGTGGAGGTGGCGATTAAGCGCGCAAGGCACATGGCACTTATCCCCTATATCGTGGATCGTAAAAAAGTTGTAGACAATCCTTTTAGGCTGTCTTAGTGTGTATTTTTGTTTTTGTTGTATAATAATCTGAATTTGTTTTGAAGGAGCATTTATGGTTTTTAAGAAGTGGGTGTTACTAGGAAGTTTGGTAGGTGTGTTGGCAATTGTGGGGTGTGGCCAACCTAAATCAGGGGTGAGTAGAAAGAATAAAGCGTATCGCGCTGAAACTAAAGACGCTCCTAAATGGGTTACCGGGGACTTAAGTAAGCTAAAAATGGAGAGCAAAGAGGATAGCGCCATATTTAAAGGGCGTGGTGAAGAGGATATTGTGGGTAACAATGTAGATTATGCTACCGACATGGCTTCTACTAAAGCTAGGGCTAATCTAGCCGAAAATCTTAAAGCAGAACTCATGAAAGATGTCCAAGAACAGGTTTCTAGGGGTAATAACGCCTTGAGTGAGACCAGTAGCCGTACCGTTAGTGAAAAAGTGGATCGCGTACTCACAGCTAGCAAGGTGTTAGCTCGATGGGTTGGTAAAGATCGCGTGTGGGTTTTGGTGGGCTTAGATAAAGGGGTTATCTCCCAAGTACGATCAGAATTGGGGTTAAGCTCTACTAAATAGGCATGAGATGGGTAGTTTTTGGCCTGTTATTAGCAAGCAGTTTTTTAGCGGGTGCGCCCAAGTGGGTTAAGCAATGCTCTTCTATAGCAAAGCTTAGTAAGGGAAATATTCTAGCCTGTGGGTCTGCAGATATTTTAGATGGAGATGTGGATTATGCCATGAGCATGGCTAGCACTATGGCTAGAGATAAGTTAGCAGACTTTATACTAAAGGATCAAAAGGTTGATCCTAAGAAAGAAGTCTCTGTGCAGCTACAAAGCATGTTAAAAGCCAAGTGGGTAGACTCTAATAGGGTTTATGTTTTGCTTGGTATGGATTCTAAGAGTAGTAAAGAAGTTAAGGTTATTGTGCAAAAAAAACCCTCTAAGGTGATAACTCCGCCTAGCAATCAAAAACAAAGCCCAGTAGAAAAAACAAACCCACCCGCTAAAAATGCTACACAACCTCCCTTACAAAAGGAGAGTGCGCCTAAAAACTAAAGCAAATAAGGCTTCTTAAAAGAGCAACCTACTCAAATCTCAATAAGCAAAATGAAAGGATAACACCATGAAAGAGTGGATTTTTAAAGGGATAGGAAATCCTAAAATATGGGTTTCTTGTGTACTTGGATCGCTACTACTTACCGGTTGTGGTCAGCAGGTGAGTTATGTCTCCAAACGCGATCAAGAATCTAAAAAGTATGTTACAGCAGGATTAGATTATCAAGACATTGAATACGCGGCTAAAACGGCGGTACAATCCATGCTAGCTAGCCCAGAAATGCAAGGGTTACAAGGTAAAAAGGTGATTGCAGTTTCTGATGTGATTAATGATACCGAACAACATTTTGATCCACAACAACTTACCCAAATGGTGATTCAAACCTTGCAAGCGCAAGTTAAGGATAAATACTATGTAACTAGGTTTGTTGCCGGTAGTGGGGGCGCAACTGATCAGATGATTGCTAAAGCGCGTAAGCTCCGGGATAATGAGGAAGTTAACCAAGAAACTACACAAGAAAAAGGTACAATACGCGCCCCTGATCTATCCTTGAGTGGTAAAATTATCCAAAGAAATGCTAGAGTGAGCTCTACCAAACAACGCATTGATTATGTGTTTATCCTTAGTATCACTAGTGTCCACAATGGGCTAGAGGTTTGGAGTCATGAATTTCCTATCACCAAGCTAGGTAGCAATAAATCAGTTGCATGGTAAAGACCAATCCATCAACACCCCTTGTTCTTTTAAAAAATCCTCTGCTTGATTAAAAATACGACTCCCTAGAAAAGTAGAATCTCTCATTTGGGCTAAGGGGCTTGGGTGGGGGGCTGTGATAATTAAATGTTTAGGGTTAGGCGTTAAAAGTTTGATTTTTTCCTGTGCGACCTTGCCTAAGAAAATAAAGACTAAAGGGCGCTCTAGTTGAGAAATTTGGTTTAAAACCCCATCAGTAAAGCATTCCCAGCCCAAACCCGCATGGGATTTAGCCCTATTTTTTTCTACGCTTAAAATGGCATTGAGTAACAACACACCTTGTTTTGCCCACGGAGCTAGATCGCCACAACTAGGTTTGATCTGCAAATTAGCGCTCAATTCTTTGTAGATATTTTGCAAACTCTGAGGAATGGGGGCATTTTTAGGCACACTAAAACTTAGCCCGCAAGCTAGGGGGTATTCTTGGTTTTGGTACATAAAAGTGCCATGGTAGGGGTCTTGGCCTAAAAGAATGGTGTGTAATTTTTCCAAAGGGGTGTCTTCAAAAGCCCTAAAAATTTGGGTAAATAGGGGGAAAACCCGCGTGTTTTTTTTATGCGCCTCTTTTAAGCTTTGCATGTAATTTTGATTAAGAGTGTAAAAAGAAGGGCTTTGGCTAAGAGGCTCTAATAAAGCAAACCAAGCGCTTTGTCGTAAGCGTTCTAAAATGTGAAAAAGCATTTACACCTCAAACTTAGAGAATTCTTGATTAAGGTGGCTATTGTGTTCTAGCATTTCTTGGATATTCTTTTCTAAATTGAGCCGTTGTTGTTTGATCTGAGAAAACATGTCAACTAAGTTTTGGGTGGCTGTGGCCATTTCTTTAATCTGGCGTCCGATTTGCTCATTGCTACTAATGGCCTCCCCAGCGGTTTTATTAGAAATAGACAAATCATCTTGAACGGCTTTAATATGGGTGTTTAACTCAGAAGTCTGTTTAGAAAGATCTTCAGATTCTAAGGCCATGTTTTGGATTTTAAGCCCAATATCTCCAATGCTTTGGGTGATCACATTAACCATACTTGTAATTTCTGCAAGAGATTTTTGCGTTTTACTGGCTAGATTGCGCACTTCATCAGCCACCACCGCAAACCCGCGCCCATGTTCACCCGCCCGTGCGGCCTCAATAGCGGCATTCAGGGCTAATAAATTAGTTTGATTAGCAATTTCTTCAATAATAGAGAGTACATTTTTAATTTCAGCCGCGCTATGTGTGAGACTTTGGGCTTCTTTAGCAATGCTATCTTGGTTTTTTGCCGCGTCTAAAGCTAGTTGGACATGCTGGCTAATGCTTTGGCTAAAGGTGAGCATAGAAGCATCGGCTTTTTTTAGCGTATCTGTGGCTAGTTGGAGAACTTGCAAAGTTGTTGTGGCGTTTGAATCTACATCATGGCTTAAGCTACGCATGGTTTTAATAATTTGATCTTCATTAGATTCTGTGGATTTAAGGGTTTTTGCGGCCTCTTCTATCGCGCCACTAGTGGCCATATTAGAGTTTAGAATCATCTTAGAGACTTTAATAATATCTTGGAGTTTTTGGATAAAGAGATTAAAAAAATGCGCTGTACTGCCCACCTCATCTAATCGTTTGCTTTCTAATCTTTGGGTTAAATCTGCCTTTTTAGACTGGGTGAGGGTACTTGCCATTCTTTTTAAACGCGCTAGGGGTCCAAATAGATTTTTCTCAAAGATAAATAATAAAATAAAGCCAATGAATGCAAGAATTGCTAAAATAAAACCTAAGGTTCTAAGGGTGTGGGTTAGTATTTGATCGTGGATATTGCTTAGATCAAATTTGACATTTAAAATAGCTAGTACATCGCCTAGTTTAGAGTTAACATGGCAACTTAAACACAGTTTTTCAGCGATGAAAGGTTGGCGCAATAAAATAATGTGCTTTTTATTTTCCTCAAGAAAGTGGATTTTAGGAGTACTTGTTTTATCCTTAAAGATACGCAACATCTCTACATCTCTAGTAAACTGCGCACTCAAACCAAATAATTTAATCACCTCTTTAGAAGGCACAAAACTAACATGCGCGCCTTGTAGGGTTTGACTATCATGGACAACGCGCGTTAATTGGTTAGCATCGCCTGTTAAAGCCGCTTCTTTAACCATAGTAACAAGGGCTTGGTTAATCACCTTAATAAAGGCTATGCTTTGTCTGGTGGTAAGTCTTTCATAACTTGCATGCAAGGAAAAGTAAACAACGCCCACCACAAGTAAAGAAGCAAAAGAAATATAAATAGCCAAGTTAGCCTTAATACTTTTAAACATCATCAACTCGCTTTTATCTGCATTATACATAACAATTAAGCAAAAGCTAAAATTTAAAATATTTTGGCTTGTTTTTAGCTAGATTAATGATGAATTAACGCTAAATTAACCTTTCGTTATTTCTGAGCATTATTTTTTTTGTTATAGTATCGCCCTGTAAATTATTTTAAGGAGTTTTCATGCGTTTTCGTTTTCTAGCAATTCCAATGGCCTTTTCAACATTTGCGAGTCTAACCCCGCTTAGTGCTGAAAAAAGCGGGGCTTATATGGAAGGTGGTTTCCAATATTCTACTATGATGCGTGGATCTCACAATGGCGGTAGTGCCAGCCCTTTAGGTGGCTATGCTAATGCCCAGTCTATGTATGGGGAAATGTATGGTTTAGACACCCAAGTAGGGTATAAACAATTCTTTGGCAAATCTAAACGATTTGGTTTGCGTTACTACGCTACCTTTGCTTGGCAACATGGAACTTTTTATAATGGGCGCACAGACCTAGCCAACTTTAACTACGGCGCAGGAATGGATTTTCTGTATAACTTCTTTGAGGGTAAAAATGGGGTTAAAACCGCCGGTCTCTTTGCTGGGGTAGCCTTAGAAGGAACTAGTTGGCTAGCTGCTGGACAAAGCGGATATATGACTCTAAATCGCCAACTAGGCACAAGTGCTCAAATGAATACTAGCTATTTTCAACTCCCTATCAATCTTGGGTTTAGAACTAATTTAACCAAACATCAGGGTCTTGAACTTGGCTTGCGTATCCCTCTTGTTACAAATTACTACTATAAAGCGGTTGTAGATCACAGCGTCAATTCAGTCATGTTCAAACGCAATTTTTCTGTTTACATGAACTATGTAATCAATTTCTAGTTGAGCGCCCGGGGCTTTATGCCCCGGGTGGTATCTTTAATCTCTTTTAAGATTTAAAATCACAATTTCACTTTTAGCAAAGGCACGCATCGCCGGTCCCCAAAAGCCTACTCCACTGCTTACATAGAGTTTTGTTTTTGGGCCTAAAGAATAAAGCCCGTGGGTAAATCCCTGACGCCATTTTGTTAAAAACATAAAAGGGAAAACCTGCCCCCCGTGAGTATGCCCGCTTAAAACTAAATTAAAATCTTTTAAATCATAAATAAGAGCGGCTCTTGGCTCATGGGTGAGTAAGATACTAGGTTTATTTGTATTTAAATGCTTAATAGTTTTAGGTAAAGAGGGGGCGTACTCAGCTCCCCATGTAAGCCCTGCTAGATCGGCTAATCCGGCAATATTAAGAGGCCCTATATCTACACTGCTATTAAATAGAATTTTCATATGGGTATGGGTTTTTAAAAGAGTTAACACAGAGAAAAGGCCGTGGTAGTATTCATGGTTACCCACAGCATAAAATGTCCCGTAAGTGGATTTTAAATCATCTAGTTTAGAGATATAGCCTTCTAAGTTTTTAGGGTTAGTATCTACCAAATCCCCCACAATCACAACCATATCTACTTTTTGATCATTGACCTTTTTTATAATCCCATTGAGAAATTTTTCATGCAAATTAGGGCCTAAATGTACATCTGTTAGCATGGCAATTTTAAGGTCTTGTTTTAGCCCGGGTATTTCAACTTGGACTTTTTTAATGGCGGGGATTTCAAGGGCGTTATGGGCAATGATAGCACTAAAATAGATCACTAAAACCAAAAAGATTAGATCAAAGAGGGGATAAAATTGGTTTTTAATTTCTCGTTGATTTATTAAAGCAATGCTAACAAGCATAGCAAATGCCAAGACATTTAAGCAATCAAATAAAGAAATATCAGCGTTATTTAATTGCTCAGCCTTGAATGTAGCCTTACAAATGCCTATAAAAAGCAAAAAGATAATGATGCATACAATGCTATAGGTGTAAAGAAAAGAGAGATAGGGGGAGTGGCTTTTGTGGGGTTTGAAAGCTAGGGCAATGTTTAAACACTCAAATAGCAAAGTTATACCAAATAAAACATAGGTAGGCGCGTAGGAGAGAGAAAGAATTTTATAAGCAGATGTACTTAAATGTAGACGGCTTGAGGTACTGGCAAATAAAAACACTAGTTGTGCAATAAAAAGCCCTAATATCATAAACCCGGCTAATCCGCCTACACATTGGAGTAAAACCATTTTTTGGAGCAATTTTTTATACACATACAAGTTAGTTAGACCCAAAAAAGTGATGAAGACACTATAAAAAATGAGGTATGCCATAGCAGGATTATAAAATTTGATCTGTTAAGAGAAGTTAAAAGGTTTGGTGTGGTAGGGTAATTAGATCGCTTTAAAAATCTGTAAATTCTAGTAATTAAAGTAAAACCAAAGCTTCCAAAAATACTATTTTATGGGTTTATTCACTTCATAAAACTTATAAGCTTAAGCTAGCAGATTAGGAAACTAGGCTAAGGGTCGTTAGTTTGGGGGTATTTATTTTTAGAAAGAAAGCTACTAGGCTATTGAGTGCGGGGAGTGTGTTAATTTTTACAAAAACTTTTTACTTACCTTAGAATAAGGGTTTATTAATCAGATTTTATAAATCTTACCAAACCAGCCCTTACCTTTTTTAATGCCACAAACTTAAGCCAACCAACCCCCGCTAACCCTTTCCTTCTGTAATATAAAAGATTTATTCCCCTCTTTTGACTCAAAATCTTATTTCTAATCCCATAATCTAGTCCGCCAAAAACTTCAATTAATTTTTGCAAAACCCACCTAAGTGGACACTGCTTTAAAGTAGGATAAGTTACCACTCACAGCCCCAATTTTAGCCAAGCAGATTAAGAAACTAGACTAAGGGTTTTGTGCTCTAATTTTTAAGCGCGGGGAGTGTGTTAAAAAATACTTATATTTTCACTTTAGAGGATAGAGTTTTACTAGGCTTAATAAAACACAGAACTTAAATAAAGTCCGGCGGGTGATACTAATCGCACTAAAAAGCGCTTATCAAGTGCAATTTGTTTTTTTAAATCCTCTAAAGAGATTTGTTTTAAAGAACAAGCTAGGGCTGCGCCTAACATCAGCCGTACTTGGGATCGCAAAAAAGAGTTAGCCTCAAAGACTAATACCAAACAAGGCAAGTTATAAAGTGTGTAGGGGTAGCAAAAGGCTTTGTAGATTGTACGAATCGTGCTATTTGGATCGCTCCCACTTTTGCTAAAAAATTTAAAATCATGCATGCCTTTAAAAAGCTCTAAAGCCTGTTTTAAAATACCCCTATCCCCGCAAGGGTGATAGCCTACAAAGCGGCTTAAAAAAGGACTTGGCTTAGTTAAGCTTAAAAAATAGCGATAACGCCTCTTTGTGGCTTCAAATCTAGGGTGAAAAGAAAGCGGCACTTCTTCTATACTCTTACAGGCAATAAAATACCCTAGTTTAGGGGCTAGGTGTTTGAGCAGTTTAGAGGGACTCCAAATATCACAAGCATCAAAGGCGATTACTTGGTACATGGCATGTACACCCTTATCGGTGCGTCCAGCGGCTAAAATCTTGCTTTGTATTTGTAGGCTTTGTAAAGCGCTTATAAGTGTGCCCTCTACAGTGTACAAACCTGCTTGTTTAGCAAAACCATAAAAGGCGCTACCATCATAGGCTAGCACAAGTTTAAAACGCCGCATCAATAAAAGCGCACAATAATGCGTCTATAAAGCCCATAAGCACCAAGCATCCACACAATGGGCAAAAGGATAGTCCCACTAATGGGGGCATCTTGGCTAGCTACATGCATGCCTAAGAAGTATAGCCCCACTGCTAAAAGTACATAAACATAAGAGAGGTTTTTAGAAAAGCGCGGGTTAGCAATGCCAAAAAGAGGGATAAGAAAGAGGCTAGCAAGTGGAAAAAGAGAGACTAAAATAGCCTGTGTAAAACGGCGTTGTTGGTTTTTATCCGGATGGGGGCCAAAGGCTTTTTTCCAGTAAGAGATATAGTCATGGGAGTGTAAATAAGCGGCGTCTTTTTTAGCAGAAAAAGCGAGTTTATTGCGTAAATTAAGCGTTTCAAAGTGGACTTTGCGCAACTGGTTTTTATCTGCAAAATAAGCATCTCCTTCTTTAAGTTCTATCCCAAAAACTCCCCCTTGATTTTTAATTTGCCCGGATTGTGCAATCATAAAGCTTTCAAAGGCAAGACCTTTATGTGAAAAAAGCACCAAATCACTAAAAATATCTCTCTTTTTATGCCCCACATACACTAGCCAATCGCCTAGTTTTTGGCCAAATTCGCCCGCTTGGATATTCACATCTACGCGATCTTTTTTAGCCCGCAAAAAAGAATAATAAGCACTTTTAGAGGCTGGGATTAAAATAAGAGAAAAGATTAAAAGTACTAGACTTACAAAAACACAAAGAGGTAAAAAGGCCTTAACAATCTGTTTAGGCGCAATGCCTAGTGAGAAAAAGACGAGTAATTCATGATCATAGGAGAGTCTAGCTAAACCAATAGCGCATGCCCCAAAAAAGGTAATGGGAATGATGAAAAAAACCGTGCCGGGTAGAGAATAGATATAGAGTTGGGCTAAATCTAAAAAGCTAAGCTTAACCACAAGGGTAACGCTAGCAATGCCA
This sequence comes from Helicobacter suis, assembly GCF_902196125.1. GTDB lineage: Bacteria > Campylobacterota > Campylobacteria > Campylobacterales > Helicobacteraceae > Helicobacter > Helicobacter suis_B. Next base: position 124,171 of record NZ_CABIKG010000001.1, on the reverse strand, counting down.
ATAAGCATTACCATAGAGGCGATGAAAAAGAGCACTAAAAAGAAAGAAAAGAAAATCTGAGAGATAGCATTAAACATGCAGGTTTTAGCTAAATCCATAACAACTAAGTGCCCCGCTCTATTCCATCTAAAATAGGTACAAACTGACAAGCTTCTAAGCTCTCTGAGAATAAACGGTTATTGTGCTTTTTAAAGCGCGTGATAATTTGCCCCTTTTCTGTATGCATGGGCGCAACTAAAATCCCCCCCTCTAATAACTGATCAAAAAGAGTTTGTGGGATATGTCTGGCGCAGGCTGAAAAGAGAATGCGATCATAGGGGGCAAATTCTTTCCAGCCTTCTTGTCCATCGCCAAGTTTAGTGTGGATATTGGTAACTTGTAATTTTCTAAAGCGCTCTTTGGCCTGAATAAGGAGTTTTTCTATGCGTTCTATACTAAAAACACGGCGAAAAAGCTTAGAGAGTACCATTGCCTGATAGCCACTCCCACAGCCAATTTCTAGCACGCTATCAGCCCCATTGTGTTCTAAATACTGAGTCATTTTAGCTACAGTGAGTGGGGAGCTGACAAATTGATCCCCTCCCATAGGCAAGGCATTAAGGCTATAGGCTAAATGTTTAGGGGAGACAAATTCCTCGCGATCAATAGCACACATAGCCTTTTTAATAGACTCTTCTAGTGGAAAATGCTTAGCAATCGCCTCGCACATGTGGGCGTTTTTAATGTGGTGCACTTAAAACCCCTCAAAATTTAAGCTACCCTTAGAGTAGTTGCTCACTTTAGCCTCAAAGAAGTTAGAGCGGTGGCTATTGAAGTTAGCGAATTGATCAACCCATTTAATAGGGTTTGCGCTGTTATAAAGTTTGGGCAATCCTACAACAGCTAAACGGGTATCGGCTAGGTATTCTGTGTAGGTTCTTAAAATTTGTGGGCTTAAATCTAGCATTTGCCCTTGTGTAATATAAGCCCCCCAAGCGCTTTCTAAATCCACCGCCTGTTTAAACATCTCATTAACCTCAGCAATGAGTTCCGGGCTAAAAAGATCGCTTCTTTCCTTGCGTAAAGTGTTGATCATGTTTTGGAATAGGTGTAAATGGGTGAGCTCATCGCGCTGGATAAAGCGAATCATTTGAGCACTGCCAAGCATTCTACCACTGCGCGCTAAAGCATAAAAAAAGCTAAAGCCGCTATAAAAATAAATCCCCTCTAAAATCTGGTTAGCAAAAAGCGCTTTAAGTAAGTTATATTCGGTGGGGTTATTAGATAAATCCATATAAATTTGGGCGATGCAATCATTTTTATTCTTTAAAGCCACATCGGTACGCCACATCTCATAAATGCTATCGCTATTAGCTGAAATGCTCTCCACCATCACCGCATAACTATGGCTATGTAAAGCCTCCTCATAAGCTTGGCGCACCAAACATAAATTAATCTCAGGGCTAGTGATAAAGGGGTTGATATTATCAATTAAATTATTAGTTTGCAAACTATCCATGAAAATAAGCTGGGCTAGGGCGCGATCGTAGCCTATTTTTTCTTGGGGGCTAAGGTGTAAATAGTGGTTTTTATCCCCATGCATGCTCACCTCCTCAGGAAACCAAGTATTAGTGAGCATGGTTTTCCAAAGTTTAGAGGCCCAAGGGTACTTAATTTTATTTAAATCAAACATGCTAGTAGGATTACCCCCAAAAATCTGGCGATCACTCACCTGCTCTTGGCTCTGCGGGTTATAAATTTTCTTGCGGCTCAGATGATCCATCATTTCCTCCTAAAAAGGATCTAGTATAATCAAATTTTTCACTAGAAAACTTTTAAGCCCACACCTTTCTTTTTTTCTACTAGTGTTTTTATAAGTGTGGGGGCGTTTTTAAAGCGTTTAATTCCCCTCCCTAGAAAAAGGAAAGCTTTTATCAAAATCACCCCCACTTTTTCTATAAATTTAAGTTTTTTAAGGTTTAAAAACACTTTTAAGCGTATTTTAAAGGGGTAGAAATTACAATGATCGCTTTTTAAGCGGAAGTGGCGAAATTGGTAGACGCACCAGACTTAGGATCTGACGCCGCAAGGCGTGGAGGTTCGATTCCTCTCTTCCGTACCACTCACCTTAAAATAAACCAACGCATAAAACGATCATAAACTTTATCCGGTAAAAATTTCTTGCCATAGACTAATAAATGCGCGTATTTTCCCACTAGATAGCGCGTTTTAGGGTTAGGCGATTCTAAAGCTTTTAAAAGAGTAGCGGCTACCTTATTTGCGGGGCTAGCATTTATATAAATGCGCTTAAAAAAAGCATGGGTTTTTTCTAATTCTCTAGCATAAGCCCCTTTAAAAGTAGGCTCTATTAAACCCTTATCCCATTTAGTTTTAATGGCCCCGGGTTCAATGAGTATTACAAAAACTCCCAAAGGCAAAAGTTCAGCGCGCAAACAATCGCTATAGCCTTCTAAGGCGTATTTACTCGCATGATACCAGCCTAAAAAAAGTGTGGTTGATCTACCCGCACTAGAGGTGACATTGATAATTCTAGGTTTAAGGGCAACATTAGCGCGTAGTTTAGGCAATAATAGCGCGCTAAGTCTAGCTAGCCCAAAAAGATTAGTTTGAAAAAGGGCTTTAGCCTGCTGTATTTCTTGTTGCTCTAGTGCGCCAAAGAGGCCATAGCCAGCATTATTGATTAAAGCAAAAAGTGTATCGCTTTGCTTAAGAATAAGATAGGCGGCCTGCTCTATCTGTGCTTGATCTTGCAAATCACAATTAATACGGGTACAATTTGGGTGATCTAATTCTAGCATAGAGGTACTTTTCCTAGAGAGAGCGTACACTTTATAACCTTTGTTAAGTAGCAGGTGCGCGCTTTCTAAACCTATGCCACTGCTTGCCCCTGTGAGTACCACCTCTAGCATTTATTTAAATATTTCTCCCATTCATAGGCGCTTTGTATGATCAAATCCAAACTACAAAAACGGGGTCTAAAGGCGGTTTGTGTGAGGATTTTACGCGGATTAGCAATTAAAGAACTCGGATCGCCTGCGCGCCTGCCTTGATTTTGCACTAAAAAATTGACCCCTGAAATCTCTTTAACTTTATTTATGACCTCAGCCACACTATAACCCCTACCATAGCCTACATTATAAACCTCGCTTTGTTTTGTATGTAGCAAGGTTTTAAAGCCTTCCAAATGGGCAAGGGCTAGATCATCTATGTGGATATAATCACGAATACATGTCCCATCTGGAGTGGGATAATCTGAGCCAAAAATAGCCATAGAGGGGCGTTTACCCACCGCACACTCGCAGGCAATTTTAATTAAATGTGTGGCGTTTTGTGTACGCTGGCCTAAAGCAAGGGAGTTTGTATAATCATTAAAATGCAAAGCCCCAGCCACATTAAAATAGCGCAAAATGATACACTTAAGCGTTGAGGTTAGGCTAATATCTAAAAGCATGCGCTCACTCATCATTTTAGAAGCCCCATAAGGATTAAGCGGATCAAGAGGGGCGCTTTCTTGTACAGGTTCTACACTAGCCTTATAAATAGCCGCACTAGAGGAGAATAGAAAATATTTTATCCCATGCTGGAGGCAAAACTGCGCTAGTTTAAGGGTGTTAAGGGTGTTGTTTTCATAGTACTCTAAAGGCTTATGGGTGGATTCTTCAACTAAAATTTTAGCCGCAAAGTGTAGTACCCCTATAATCTGATGCCCTTGTGCCTTTTTTTCTTGCAAGGCAAGCTCAAGCTTAGCGCTTTCTTTTAAATCTATCTGATCAAAATACACACGATCCGGGTAAAGCTTTTTTAAAATCTCTGCATGGATAGAAAAACCGGTACTTAGATTGTCAATAATCCAGATTTGATAATCTGTATATTCTAAAAAATAACGCGCCACACTTGAACCAATATACCCACAAGCACCGGTAAAAAGTAACATCAATAACCTTAGATAAAATTTGACTGACATTATCCAAAATTTACTAAAATAAAGCTATTTTTTTCTAAGGAGCTGTTATGAGCAATACAACAGATCTAGTAGCTGATACAATGTCTAGTATCGGGGATTCAAGACAATTAGTCATGTCCTTTCTAGTAACCCCTACAATGGTTAATTTTAATGATGTGATGCATGGCGGGGAGTTGTTAAACCTTTTAGATAAAGTGGCCTATGTGTGCTCTACGCGTTATTGTGGTTGCCCTACTGTTACTCTAAGTGTAGATCGCGTGTTATTTAAACACCCTATCCCTATTGGGACTTTAGTAACCTGTTATGCCTGCGTGAATTATGTAGGGACTAAAAGCTGTGAGGTGGGGATTAAAGTGGTTTGTGAGGATTTTAGAAACAAAACCGCTACACACACTAATAGCTGTTATTTTACAATGGTAGCGGTTAAAGATGGCAAAACCGTACCTATGCCTTCTTTTACTCCCCGCACAGAGAAAGAAAAAGAACGCTACGAACGCGCGATCAGACGCAAAGAAGCCCTCAAGCACACCCAAAAAAACGCGCTTAAGTAGTTATTTTTAACGCACGATGCGGCTTTTAAGTTTATCGGCTAATAAAAAGGCTAATTCTAAAGACTGCGTGGCATTAAGCCGTGGATCACACTGCGTGTGGTAATGCTCTTTTAAGCTTTCCTCGCTTACACCTTGCGATCCGCCCACACATTCGGTTACATTTTGCCCCGTCATCTCTAAATGAATCCCACCTACACAGCTACTAAAAGCGCGGTGGATTTCAAAAAAGCGTTGTACTTCCTCTAGGATATGGGCAAAAGATCTTGTTTTAATCCCGCTAGGGGTTTTAGTGGTGTTGCCATGCATAGGATCACACACCCACACCACTTCTTTTTTATGCGCTAAAACCCCTTTTAATAACTCAGGAAAAACACGGGGTAATTCTTTAACCCCCATGCGCACAATAAAACTTAATTTTCCCGGCTCATTATTTGGATTAAGCGCCTCACATAAACCTAATAAATCCTCTAATTTTGTTTTAGCCCCTATTTTAACCCCAATAGGATTACCCACCCCTCTTAAAAATTCAACATGGGCTTGATCTAGCCCCCTTGTACGCTCCCCAATCCAAAGCATATGCGCTGAGCAGGCAAAATAACGCCCGCTTAAACTATCTTGGCGCACTAAAGGCTCTTCATAATTAAGCAATAACGCTTCATGGCTTGTATAAAAATCTGTTTCTTGCAAAGCTGGCATGTTAGCCACCCCGCAGGCTTGCATGAATTCAAGGGCTTTTGTAATCTGCAAGGCTAAAGCCTCGTATTTTTGCCCAAAGCTATTATTTTTCACAAAATCTAAATTCCAGCGCTGTACTTCGGCTAAGTCGGCTAATCCTCCCTTAGCAAAGGCGCGCAATAAATTTAAAGTCGCCGCGCTTTGGTGGTAGGCTTGGAGTAGCCTAGCTGGATTAGGCTCTCGCTCTGTAATTTCTAGCCCATTAATCATATCCCCCCGGTAAATGGGTACTTCCACCCCATTAACAATTTCACTCTCTGCACTTCTGGGTTTAGCAAACTGCCCGGCCACACGGCCTACTTTAATCACAGGACAACCCCCACTAAAGGCTAAAACCACACTCATTTGTAAAATAACTTTGAAGAGATCGCGGATACTATCCGCGCTAAAACTAGCAAAGCTCTCTGCACAATCCCCCCCCTGTAATAAAAACGCTCGCCCATGTGCGGCCTCTTTAAGAGCGCTTTTAAGGCTATTGATTTCTTTAGCAAAAACAAGGGGTGGGTAGGTTTTTAGGGTTTTTTCAGCTCTCTTCAAGGCTAAAGGATCGCTGTAGTGGGGTTGTTGCAAAATGGGAAAAGTACGCCAACTAGTAGCTTGCCATGTTTTTTGCATTTGATTTCTCATTTGAGTTGTTGGAGGGCTAGTTTAATTAAAGTAGGTGTATCTAGCCCTTTGGGTAGGCTAGAACAAACTTTAAGCGCCTCTGCTCTTTTAAACCCTAGACTTTGTAAACCTAGTAGCGCTTGCTCTATACTTGTATCTTTTATTTCTTGTTGCTCATGTAAGATTAAACCGGCTAAATCTAGCATAATCTTACCTGCCATTTTAGCCCCCACACCCGGTACTCTTTGTAAGGCCTTTAGATCTTTATTTTGAATACACACACTAAAATCAGCACAGCTATAGGTAGATAAAATAGCCAAAGCCACGCGCGGGCCCACTCCATTAACCTTTAATAATCTTTCAAAAAGCTCTTTTTCTGTGCGCTGCAAAAAACCATAAAGGCTATGGCTATCCTCTTTAATGATCTGGGTGGTGTGTAAATAGATTTCTTGTTTTAGCTCAAAACTCTCCCCCGCCTTGACATGCACCCCATAAACCACCCCATTAGTTTCTAATTCAATAAAGGTAGGCAAAACCTGTAAAATAATGCCCCTTAACCCGACAATCATTTAAGTAGCATGTTGGTAGCGCGCAACTTTATTCACCTCTCCGCCCTCTAAAACATAATCTGCCGTTTCGCCCTTTTCTGTTAAGATATTTTGAGAGCCTTTTGTATAGATTTTTACATAAGTGACGGTGTTAAAGGCTGTCCAAGGGCCATCTGTGTGGATTTTAGCCTGTTTCATTTCTGATTCAATTTGGGTTAACCGTTCTACAAAAGAGCGGTTGAGGTCTTGAATCCTAGAAAGATACATGTGTAAAATTTTAACCCTTTTTAAGCAATCCATAAAATCATAATAAATACGCTTGATTGAATCTTGTTCAATGAGAGTTTTTCTCGTGGTAACATCGGCGTTACGGATTTTATCAATAACGGGTTGGTTTTTTTGCATATAAACATTTAACTTTTGATACTCAACCATAATTCTTTGTGCCTTATCTTTATAAGTGTCCATCGCTACTCTGATGTGTTCTAAAACTTCTTTATTTTCAGGGGTGGCAAAGGCAGAAAAGCGAAAGGCGTTTTCATTCCCATCTACTCTATCTAAAATACAACTAGAGGAAAAATAAAAGGTGTTATTAGACTTAACTTGTTTGAGTGTGATCTCTTTTGCATGGATTAAAGTTCCGGTGCAGGCCTCAATCTCGCAAGTTTCAGCAAAAATTGTCCCGCGATCGGCATATTTACAGCGCACAATTTTACCCTTGCACAGACCTTTATTATTAGTAATGGCAATTTCATCAGCTATAGCGCTACTCTCAGCATGTAATTGCCCCTCAATAGAAATTTTCTTAGCCACTAATTTTACATTCTTACCTACATTGCCCTGAATATAAATTTCTTTAGCCTCTACCCGTAAATTATCATCAATGGCATCTTCAATTTCATCTTTAGCGCTAATCTTAAGCACCATGCCCCCCTCAATCCCCCCTAAAAACATGGGCATATTAGTGCTTTTCATTTCCATGTACTGGCTTTTAGTAAAACTCTTAAGCGCATTGCCCACAAAGGCCACATACTGGATTGTTTTAGAAATATAACTAATTTCATGGATTGAATCACTAGATTCAAACGCCTCCGCGCTATATTCTAACTCAACGGGTACATTTTCTAGCGTTTCAACCACGCACATTTTCCCCTTTAAATTGCGCCCACTCACTCCCTGCATAGGTTTAATATACTTTAAAACAGTGCTCCCTTTACAAGCTCCATAAACGGCATTAACGGGGGCTTCCTCGTTATTCTTGTGTTTCCAAGCTTTTTTTAAAGAAAATTCAAAGTAGCCATGTCTACTAGGTCTATAATTAGTGCATTTAATGCAAAAGCGATCCGGGTAGGTATCTTGTGTAGCATAACGGGCAAGTTCTTGTTTAAATAAAGTGTGCTGGGCTGGCATTTGGCGCAAGATAATTCGTTTAAGAGCCATGCAAGCCTCTATATGATCGCATAACTCGTCAAACAGCCATTTATCATTAATGATCATAAAGGGGTGTTCAAGTACCACATAAAGCTTATCCTCATCAGCGGATAATTCTATATCTAAAAAATATTTAAAGAGCCTCTTTTTAACACAGATGTCATAGCGCTGAATCACCTCTAAATTTTTATTTTCATAAAAAGAATCCTCATCAATGCGCTTAGCCACCTCAGGACTTAAAATTTTAAACTCACCCTTAGGGTCTAGGCGTACTAAAGTGTGTACTTTAAGTAAGTCAAACCACAACTCGCCCACATCAAGATTATAGGCTTGTGCCACTTTTTCTAACTCAAGCCCTATATCTGCGCAGTTTTCTACAATTTTGGAATAAAAATCACCCAAAACACACTCTCCAACTAGAAGTTAATCTATACAAAACCATAAAAACAGCGCGGGCGCGCAATAATTCCTTATAATTCCTTATAATTCCTTATAATTCCTTATAATTCCTTATAATTCCTTCATTGTTCCAAAACTAACCAAAAAGTAGGATTAATAGATATTAAAATAGATAAAAAACATTATAAACTAAACTTTTTAAGTTTTTTTTTATCTTAAAGTCCTAGAATACTCTTGCTGCTTCGGACAAGCGATTAGGTTGCTGAACTAATCAAAACAAAGTCCAAAACCAATAATCAAGGAGTCTTGTTGTGCAAATGCTTAAGATGCTAAAATGCGGGGCTTTTGGCGCGCTGTGTTCTGCTGGCCTTGGCACGGGGCTAGACGCGGTTAGTTTTGTCTGGGACCTCAAGTATATGAGCTTTACTTATAACTTGGCGGGCAAAAATAACCCTATGTGGAATAGTTTGGATAACTTCAAAAATAGGATTATCCCTACTATAGGTTTGCAATTTACCAAACGACAATCTTTCGTATTTGGCGGATGGTTTATCCAAAACCTGCACACCCATTATAGCTACTTCCCCTACTCTTGGGGTCTAGTCGCTCACTATAGCTATGTAGGTAAGAATTTTAGGGCTTATATCGGGATTATCCCAAGAACTTATTCTATCGCCTCTTACCCTCTTGCAGCCTTTAAAAAGCTCTTCTGGTTTAAAGATCCAACCGCACGAGGAGCGATGTTTCAGTTTAAACCGGCTTATAACCCTAACCGTTGGTGGAATGGTTGGGCGGAATTTATTCTTGACTGGTATGGAGGCCGTAACTGGAATAATGTTGGCAAACCCGGTACCAAAGAATACGCCGCCAACCACTATAACTTAAACCAAATGCTTTATTTTGGAGCGAGTGAGTGGTCTTTCTTAAAAGGCTATCTTAGCTTTGGCGGGCGCGTTGTGGCTTTCCACAACACCGGCCACTATAGCATGGGCAGTGTTTATCCTTGGGGAGGTAATGACGATCCAGCCACCATTGGTGATACCCCACTTTGGCCCGGTGGTTATCCTTATGCACAAGGAAAACCAGATGGGGGTGTACCCGGTGTGTACTCTAACCCCACAGTGTTAGATCGTATCTACTACTATGGCTATATCAAAACCAGCCTCAAACGACTCATGCCTTATATGGATCAAATTTCTTTCTCCTTTGGTACGATGAGTGAACAAGAGCACTACTGCGTGCGACGGGGCGTAAATTGTGGCCCTAGCCAATGGTATAACAGCTTTGGTGGGCAATTTGACTTTGTGGCGCAGTATAAAGGCTTTGGTCTTTATGAAAAATACTACTTCTCTGATAAACCTCAAATGGCGTTTTATGGTACTTATGGCCGTGCGCTCTATACTGGCTTGCCATGGTACCATGCGCCTAACTTTGAGCGAATCGCGCTCTTTTATGTTTACAAAAACAAATGGTTAAGCGCTCGGGTTGACTGCTTCTTTAACTTCTTTGGTGGGGGCAATGCCCATAGCTTGAATGGACATGGCGGTCCATGGTATACCACCTTCCAACAATTCGTTACAATCGGTATTGATACCCGCCAACTCGTAGATTTTGTCAGAAGCCACAACCACTAAAGGTTGTTTGAAAAGGCCGCTATGCGGCTTTGGCTTTCCTTTAATCCTAAAATAAAAAGTGTCTCTTTAACCCCAATGCCTCCGGGCTCTCCTAAAAGCGCGATGCGTATAGGCAACATTACAGCCCCGGGCTTGAGGTTGTTCTCTTGCATAAAGTGGTGTAAGAATGAATCAAGTGTTTCTAGGCTAGCAAATATAGCGGGGCTAAATTCAGAATGAAGCTTTGTGAGTACAGCGCAGGCTTGATCTAAGTTTTTGAGTTTATCTAATGCGTAGTTAGTAGGGGGAATAAGTACTTGGGCTATTTTAGTTACCATTTCTTTAAGGGTGTGGCATCTTAATTTTAATTCGTTTAATAAAGTGTCTTTTTGGGGCGTACTTAAATCCTTAAAAATTGGGGGCAAACTAAAATCCTCTAGCAAAGTGTTAAGTTTAGCGCTAGGGGTTTCTTTAAGATAGTGGGCATTAAGCCAATCTAATTTATGCAAACTAAAACAACTTGGCGCGCTGTTTAAATCCTCTGGCTTGAAACACTCTAACATCTCTTGCATGCTAAAAATTTCTTGATCTTCATAACTCCAGCCAAGCCGCACTAAAAAATTTAATAACGCCTCTTTAAGATAGCCTAATTTTTTATAATCCATCACCCCCATCGCCCCATCGCGCTTACTCATCTTATGCCCTTGCTCGTTTAAAATCATGGGCACATGGTAAAAATCTGGGAGTGTAAAACCTAACGCCTGATAGATCAAAATTTGTTTAGGGGTGTTACTGAGGTGATCGTCTCCACGAATTACAGCGCTTATTCCCATTAGCGCATCATCAACAGTAACTACAAAATTATAAGTCGGCACTCCATTAGACCTTGCAATTACAAAGTCATCTAATTCTTTTGCTTGTATACGCATCTCCCCTTTAATCCCATCATGAAAGATAATTTCACCCTCTAAGGGGGCTTTAATGCGCACAACAGGTTTTTTATTTGCAGGGGGTGTACCCTTAAAATCGCGGTAACGCCGATCATATCTAGGAGTCTCCCCTCTAGCTTTTTGCTCCTCTCTTAAAGCCTCTAACTCTTCTTTTTGCATGTAACAATAATAAGCCTTGCCCTCATCTAGTAATTGTTTAATGTAGCGCTGATAAATTTCTAAGCGTTTAGATTGATAAAGAATCTCCCCATCAGCTTTAAGCCCCACCCACTCAAAGGCTTTTAAAATCGCCTCTGTTGCCTCTTTTACATTGCGATCTAAATCCGTATCCTCAATGCGTAAATAAAACTTCCCGCCACAACTCTTAGCATAAAGGTAGTTAAACAAAGCCGTTCTTAATCCGCCGATGTGTAAATGCCCAGTAGGGGAGGGGGCAAAACGCGTAACAACCATGCAAGTCCTTAAGCTCAAAAATTTTAAAATGCCCATTCTAATACAAGCTAACTTAAAAGGGCGGTGATGCGTTTATGCGTACTAGATATTGAAACCGTGCCTAATCTAGCACTGGTTAAACAACACTATCCGGATCTGTGCAAAGACACACAAGATCCTATAGAAATTTGTCAAAATGTTTTTGCATGGCATGAAGAGCACTATAAAAGCACCTTTTTGCCCCTGCATTTGCATAAAATCGTCTCTATTGCTAGCGTAATTGCTGATGAACGGGGTAATTTTGGAAAAGTGGGTAATTTTGGTAAGGGCTGTAATGATGAAAAAACTTTGGTAGCTGATTTTTTTAGCTTTTTTAATAAAGACAAACCTAAGCTAGTAACCTTTAATGGCCGCCAGTTTGACATGCCTCTTTTATTACTCAAGGCTTTAGCTTTTAACCTCAGCGTGCCCTCTTTTTATGAACAAGAAAAGAAAGATAAGTATAAAAATTACCGCTACCGCTACTGCGAAACATTCCATGTAGATTTACTAGATAGTTTAGGGCATTTTAGTGGGATTAAATTTAAGCTTGATGGAATCTGTGCCATGTGTGGCTTGCCGGGTAAATATGATTTAAGTGGGGATCAAGTCTATAAGTTTTACTACCAAGAACCTTGTGATTTAAAACGCATTGATAGTTATTGCCAAAGCGATGTACTCAACACCTATTGGCTTTATCTAAAATACATGCTAAGTCGGGGCGATTTGCCTAAGGAAAATTACTTAGCTATCTTATCTGATTTAAAAGAGAATTTACCCGCAGAGGATTATACTCCCGTGTTTGAAACAGCTATAGAGGCTGAATTACAAAAAGAAATCCAAGAAAAGGAAGATCATGTTTAAAACTCTCTTTTTAAGCGCGCTTTTATGTGCTAGTTTAGGGGCTGCTGATTTGCAATTTAAAATCACTTATAAACCCCGGGGTGGAAAAGTGATTGGCACTGTGCTAGATCGCACGATTTTAACCATTATTTCGCTTAATAATGAAGATGTGGTGATTAAAAAGGTGATCCCCAATAGAGGCAATTCTTGTAACATTGTCCGCAAAGTAGGCGATGATTTAAAAGAAAAATTCAAAAAAGAACCCCTCTTTAACCACCGCCTTAAATATTCTCAAAAAATTGTCTACCGCCTCAAATGTAAGCCTACAGAACTCATTGAACTTAAGATTGTTACAGATAAGGGTGATTATGAGCGCAAGTTCACTAAGTGAATCTGATCTGAGTGTTATCACACAAACTTTAAAACGCGCGCCTAATGAGCTAGAAGAAGCCCTTTTTGCCACACTATGGAGCGAACATTGTTCTTATCGCTCCAGTAAAGCCTTATTAAAAAAGTTGGGAGGTTTTGTAGAAAATGCGGGGGTGGTAGAAATTGGCGGGGGGTTTGCAGCTATATTTAAAGTTGAATCGCATAACCACCCTAGCTTTTTAAATCCAAAAGAGGGCGCGGCTACGGGTTTGGGTGGAATTGAGCGCGATGTTTTAAGCATGGGGGCTAGACCTGTGGCGGGTTTGTCTTTCTTGCGTTTTGGGGCTAATGGTTGTTCTAATTTAAAAGAAGCCCTAGAGGGCATACAAAATTATGCCAAAGAAACCCACATTCAAGATTTGGGCGCTGATACGGGTCTTTCTCAAGATTTTGAACACAATGTATTAGTGAATGCCTTTGCTTTGGGGGTGGTTGAAAAAAGATACTTAGTGCATGCAAAAGCTAAAGAGGGGGCTTTGTTAGTGCTCATCGGCAAACCTAGCAAATCTGAGGGGCTAGATGGAGCGCGCATGAGTAGCCAAGCCTTAGAAGCCAATACAAATTCAAATGTACCTAAGGGTGAGGGCAAATTGCAAGCTAAACTCATAGAGGCGTGTTTGCAAATTTATCACACTTTGCCTATTGTTGGCGCGCAGGATTTAGGGGCTGGAGGGCTAGCCACTGCTAGCGCAGAATTAGCCTTTAAAGGGGGTTGTGGGGTGAGCTTAGAGCTAGATAATGTACCCTTTGAAGAATCTTTAGAGCCTTTAGCGCTTTTATTAAACGAGACTCAAGAACGCATGCTTTTATCTCTCATGCCAACAGAGGCACACAGGGCTTTAGAAATTAGCGCTAAATACGGGCTTAAAGGGGCTATAGTAGGGCAGATTATCCCGCAACAAGATTTTATCGCCACTTTTCAAGGTAAGATTTGTGCCTCTTTGCCCCTCTTTTTACTAGCTAACCCCCCTTTAAAACCTCTTAATGCTAAAGCCCCCTTACAAACCCCCCATTCACAAAACCTATTAAACTCCAAACAAAGCTTAGAGACTAAACAAATATACATTCCTGAGATTAACAACCACCTTCTTATAAGTCTAGCAAGCTCCACCCCCCTAAGCATTCAAAACCCTAGAGAGGATAGCAAACGCGTTTTTGTGCGTGCCTGCCGTGATTTGGTATTAGGCGGGGCTAGAATTTTGGGTGTGAGTGATGGGATTAATTTAGCCGGTGTAGAAAATGAGGGCGCATGGGTTTTAGAGGAAATGTTAGGCGGGCTCATAGAAAGCCAAGAGGTTTTAAAAGTGCCTGTGGTGAGTGGCAATGTATCGCTAAATAATGAAACCCATAAAGATAACAAGGTTTTTAAAATCCCGCCTACTTTAGTTTTAGTCGCTGTAGGTTTGTGCCAATTTAAAGCCGTACCTAAACTATGGCAACAAGATGGTTTGCTCTATCTTTTAAAGACACAGGGGCAATATTTAGAGGGGAGTTTGTCAAAACAACTAGAACCTATTGATCTGATCCAAGAAAAACATTTATGGGATATTTTATACCAACTTTTAGAGCATTCTTTAATTACAAGTTTGCAAGAGATTAAAGACGATCTTTTATTCACCCTGACTCAAATCGCACAGCTTTCTCAAAGAGATTTTGTACTAGATATACCAATAGAATCCCTACAAAATTTTAGACAAGCTATACTAGTGGAAGTGCCCTTGGATAAGGAGTCAAGTTTTTTAGAGATAGTTAAGGGTAGTTGCACTAAATTAGGGCATATTAGAGCTTGTTAAAATCCATTCAAAAACACCGCTGGGGTTGTATGTTCCTTGTGAATAGGCTCTTGCTTTTGAAGGTGTAGGTTGTGCTGAGGTGTAGGTTGTGCTGACTAGTCTTGTGGGCGCATTGTGCATTCATGCTTTAGGTGGAGGGGTGTACTTTTAATCCATGCAAAAGGGCGTGTTTTTAAAAAGTCTTTATTTACAAAAGCTACGGTACAAACGTTACACTAAAAGCCCCTTGCGCTATGGTGGGGGTAAGTCTCTAGCTGTTGGGTTAATTTTAGAGTATATGCCAGATGTCAATAAAGTTTTAAAGCACTACGATTTTTTGATACAAATCAAAGAAAAACATGACTTTTATTAGCACTCAAACAAAGAGGATCTATAAAAAAACACCAACCCACCCACTAAAAGCGTTTTAGCCACACATAAGAGGATTAAAAAGAGAATCCAAAGGTAGAAAAATCTTTAAAAAGTACAAGTACACAAAAAAGCAAAAACCTTTTTGTTTACTATGTATTTGCCATGTCCGCCCAGCATGGACGATCTGATCCATGCTTTTTTAAGCAGAATCTGGAACACTATTAGCTTATGTGTTTCTATCTTAAAATTAAGGAGTTTTTTATGAGTTTCAAGCGCACTTTTAAGAGCTTAACCCTTTCTAGTTTGGTAGCTGTTGGTGCCATGTCTGTAGCCCAAGCAGATGAAAAAAATGGGTTTTTCTTAGGTCTAGGTTACCAACAAGGTAGAGCAGGAGGGGATGCATATAGAACTCCTCTTACCTCTGGTATGCACCTTTATGGTTTAGGGGCACAAATTGGTGGCGTTGGGTTTGTCAATAAATGGTTTGGTGGCCAAATTTATGGCTTCTTTGATTACCAAAATTCCCCCCGAATGGGCGCTAATTCTAATGACAAATGGGATATGTACACTTATGGCGGTGCTGCTGACATGATTGTTAACTTCATCGCTACAAGTCCTTTTTCTATGGGTCTGGTGAGTGGTATCCAGCTTGCGGGTAATACTTGGGATTTTAACGGCTATACCCACACCGGTTTTCAATTCCTCTTTAATGTAGGTGGCCGTATCCGTATTGGCGATCGCTCCGCTATCCAAGCAGGTATTAAATTCCCTATGGTTCCTCAGAAGTTTCCTCATGGTGTTACTATGATGAGGCGCTATGCTTGGTATGTGAATTATGTCTTTACCTTCTAACTTTTACGCGTAGTTTACTAGCTCCCTTCCGGGAGCAATTCTTACCAATTGCGCCGTAAAGCCCCTAGCTTTAGCTAAGCGGATTAAGGCGTTTTTTGTGTTATAATGTCCGCCATAGAGTTGGGGCATCAACTCTTGGAGTAGAGGCTGTAAGACCCGTCTAGCGGGCAAACCTTGATGATTCCAGAATTCCCTAGCTTTGAGCGCGGGGAGTATGTCAATCTTATTTACCACACGCCGCTATAATTAGATTTTTGAAAGGGTCTAATGTTCCATGTGCTGTGGGATTTTTTATACAATAAAACCCTAGATTTATTAGTAGGTGCTTTGCCAAAAGTACATTGCATAGCTGAGGAAAATAATATTCTAGGTCTATATGATGCGCGCTTTTTACTCACTAAAAGCGAACAGTTAGTAGGAATGCTACAAATTGAGGGCTTGAGTGCAAATGCAATGGCCAAAGAGGAGCTACAAGGGTATTTTCAAAGTAAGCAAAATGCTTTAGATCAGTTGCAAGGGGTTATCTTGCGTATCCACACTAAACGCCGTAAATTACAGCTCAAGCATAACCACCATTTGAATAACGCTTATGCCCAAGCTATCCTTAATCAATTTGAGAACAAAACCATTTATGAAAACACCTACACTCTTATTTTTGAAACCGCCAAAAGCCCTTTTAAAGATTTTTTAGAACAAAAAAAGCTAGAGATCACCACTACCGCCTCCACACAGCTATATGAACACCAAGCTAAATTACTCTCTGATTGCATGTCTAAAATAACCCACGCACTCCAGCCTTTTAAACCAAAACCCCTCACCGCCACGCAGGCTTTAAATTTTTACGCAGAATTTATCAACGGCTTTTTTATGCCTCTTAAACCCACTTTAGGTTTTTTAGAGGATAGCTATATCGCAACTAATCTACATTTTAAAAGAGACTACTACATTCAAGAATACAATAAATCACATATTTATAACCGCATTTTAGGGATTAAGGCCTATGCTAGTAAAACCCTAAGCTCTTTAGTCTTTGCAAACCTATTACACCAAGAAAAAGAATTAGACATTATTTTTTCTATAGAACCTTTAGAGACGCAAAAAGCCCTGTCCTTTATCCAAGAAAAGATCCGTTTGACCATTAGCTCACTAGTCAAGCAAGAGTTACAAGAATACTATGAGCGCATCCAAGCAAAACAGCTTTGTTTACAAAAAATTGCCTGTAATCTCATTCTTAGACATTCCCATTTAGAAACACTCAACCAAGAAACCCAAGAAGTTTTAAGCCTTTTATCTAATGGGCATTTAGTAGGCGTGGTAGAAACTTTAGGGCTTAGACCCGCTTATTTTTCCTTCTTTCCCGGGCGTTTGCATTTAAACCCTCGTTTGCGTTGCCAAAGTTCTCAGGCCCTAGCTTGTCTGCTTGTCTTTGAAAAGCCAAATCGTGGTTTTAAATCAAACTCTTGGGGGAACATGCCCCTTAGTGTGTTTAAAAACCTCGATCACTCGCCCTATCTTTTTAATTTCCATAACCAAGAAGTCCCGCACAATACAGCACAACACAGTTTGCATAGAGCTAATGGGCATACCATGATTATTGGCGCTACAGGGACAGGTAAAACAACTTTGATGAGTTTTTTAATGATGAGCGCGCTTAAATACGATCGTCTCAATATCCTAGCCTTAGATCGCGCCTATGGGTTGTTTTCCTACACCCACTATTTTGGCGGTACTTATAACTCCGGCGCGCATTTTAAAATCAACCCCCTCTCTCTTAAAAACTCCAAAGAAAACATGGATTTTTTACACTCTTTTTATGCGGCTATGCTAAATATCCCCCTAAAACCACAAAACCAGCTAGACATTCAAGCTAGTAACGCTATTTCTAACACCCTTAAAACTTTATACGCGACACTGCCCCCTCAAAGTTTTTCATTACAAGACTTTAAAGACGCATTTATCCACACTCAGGCTTTAAACCTAGATCCCTATTTGTATAACCCTCTTTTTAACGCCTTAGAAGATAGCCTAGAATTTAAAACACCCATTACAACTATCAATATGGACGCTATTAGTACTAACCCTAAAGATTTAGGGCTCTTGGCCTACTATATCTTTTATAAGATTTTACACCAAGCCCTAGAGTACAACCGCGGCTTTTTGCTCTTTATAGATGAATTTAAGAGTTATGCGCAAAACCCTATTTTAAACACACATATCAATACTCTAATCACCCAAGCTAGAAAGGCTAATGGCGTGGTGGTTTTAGCCTTACAAGATACAAACCAATTAAACTCTATCCAAGATGCGGCCAGTTTTATTAAAAACATGGGTACTTTGATCTTTTATCCACAAAAGCACATTGATAGTACAGCTCTTAGCCGTGATTTTGGAATCAAACTTAGCCATATGGAACAACACTTTTTAGAAAACACCCCCACACATGCCCACCAAATTCTAGTTAAAAACATGGGCGATGGTAGTTCTAGTATTATTGATGTTAATTTACAATCTCTAGGCCCTTATTTACATATTTTTAATTCCAATGCAGGCTTAGCCAAACATTTACAGGGTCTAATGCAAAACTATCCTGAAACTTGGCGGGAGGTATTTCTCCAATCTCAAGATTGGGAGGCGATGTGAAGTGGCTAAACATTTAAGCTTGCTATCTGTGTTGGGGAGGGTTTGGTTCTCACTCCCTATAGTAGGGATTTTACACTGCGCTAGATACGAATGTATGCGGGTATTGTACAACAAAAGTAAGAATAGGTGGCATTCATTCCACCCGCTAAAGATAAGTGGGATTTCTGTTAAAGGTTATTAAAATAGTGGGAGTTTTACATGGATAGTTGGCATTTTATTTTAGAGTTAGTGGTGCTTTTAGGGGCGATTTATTTAGGTGTGCGCTTAGGGGGCATGGGGATTGGGTTTGCAGGGGGGCTTGGTGTAGTGTTACTTACACTAGGTCTTGGCATGCACCCCGGAGTTATTCCTTGGGATGTGATTTTAATTATCATGTCAGTCATTGGGGCAATTTCATGCATGCAATTAGCTGGGGGGTTAGATTATTTAGTACAAATTGCAGAAAAAGTTTTGCGCTCCAATCCTAAATTTATCAATTATTTAGCCCCTTTAGTTACCTATACCCTCACTATCTTAGCCGGCACAGGGCATACCTCTTTTTCTGTACTACCCGTTATTGTAGAAGTTGCTAAGGGGCAAAATATCCGCCCCTGCAGACCCTTATCTTTAGCGGTGGTGGCTAGTCAAATCGCCATTACAGCTAGCCCTGTTTCTGCGGCGGTAATTACGATGAGTGCGTTTTTAGAACCTCTAGGGGTATCCTATCCCATTCTTTTAGTGATCTGTATTTTAACAACGCTTTTAGCCTGCATGCTCACCGCATTTATAGTTAGCACCTTTCTACCCAATGCACTTAATGCACAAGCACAAGTACAAACCACCACTAAACAAGCCAAAGCACTACCCAAGAGTGCTAAACTTTCAGTTTATATTTTTCTGATAGGGATTTTAGCCGTCGTACTATACGCTACGGCTATCTCTAAAAATGTTGGGTGGATTAACCCGGTTGTGTTGCCACGCGATGCGGCTATTGTAAGCTTCATGCTTGCCATTGCTACCTGTATCGCTCTTTTTTGCAAACTCAAATGTAACGACTTAGTACAAACCAGCACCTTTAAAGCGGGCTTGAGTGCATGCGTATGCGTACTAGGGGTAGCATGGCTAGGGGATACCTTTGTTAAGGGTTATATTGCACCTATTAAAGTTTTGGCTTCCTCTTTGCTTGGCCACTATCCTTTTTTGTTGGCCGTAGGTTTGTTTTTCACTAGCACGCTGCTTTACTCTCAGGCAGCCACAACTAAAGCTTTAATCCCTAGCGTGATTTTAGCTCTAGGCCTTACACCAGAAAACCACCACGGGGTTTATATGGTGGTGGCTTCTTTTGCGGCAACTTCAGCGCTGTTTGTCTTGCCTACTTATCCGACTTTATTAGGGGCTGTACAAATGGATGATACGGGGAGTACTAAAATTGGCGCTTATATCTTTAACCACCCTTTCTTTTTCCCGGGTGTACTCATGGTTACTTTCTCTGTAGCTTCTAGCTTTTTACTAGCGCCTATGTTACTTTAGTTAGGGGCATCTTTGGGAGGTTTAGCAAAAAGAGATTCAAGCATGCTTAAGCCTACCTTTTGATCTTTTTGCATGTTTTCTTTAGATTCAAGTACTTCAAAGTCAATATTATAACCAGTGAGCATGCAAGCTAGGCGTACATTGACCCCGTTTTTGCCAATGGCCTTACTTTTTTGATCGCCATAAAGGGTAACAAGTGCTCTTTTCTCTCCTTGTTCTTCACTTAATTTAATGCGAATTGTCTGAGCAGGTGAAAGGGTATTTGCAATATAAATCTCTGGAATATCATTATAATGCACACAGTCAATACTTTCATTACACAATTCTTTACTAATTGCATTGATACGCACACCCTTAACCCCCACAGTAGCCCCGATTGGATCGATCTGGCTATTATGCGAACGCAAGGCTAATTTAGCCCTATCGCCCGGAATTCTAGCAATGCCCATGACTTCAATTTCTTCATCAGCAATTTCAGGTACTTCTAAACGCAAAAGAGCTTCTAAGAATTTAGGGGTTGTTCTTGAAAGTTCTAACACTAAACCTTGTTTACTAAAGCGTACATTTTTTAAAATAGCCCGTACACTATTGCCCACTTTAAAGCTTTCCCCTTTAATGCGATTTTTTAAAGCTAAGATTGCTTGTAATCCATCAATTTCAATATAAGTATTTTGGTTAGCATCAATATCTAAAACAACCCCTGTAACAATGGTATTAAGCATGCTTTTATACTTCTGAAAGTACTGATCTTCTAAACTTTTTTGGATATTGTATTCTAAGTCTTTAAAAAGCGTATTGACTGCACCCCGTTTCATGTCTTTTAAACTGATCTCATAGTGCAACAAATCATTAGGTTTTAAAGAGGGGTCGCTTTTATGGGCTTCTTTTAAAGAGAGTGTATTTTTAGGGTCTTGTTCTAATTTAGGATCGCCATCGGCACACACCTCAACAACATGTAAAAGGGCTAGATCTTTATTTGAATCATCAATGACAAAATTAGCCTCTGTGTCTAAACAACTCCGCGCAACTTTCAAGATACTATTTTTCACAACATCTTTAATCGTCTCTAAACTCAAACCTTTTTCATAGGCAATCAATTCTACAATATCTAATATTTTCTCCACTTTTATCCTTTGGAATTTACACGGGGGAATGAAATCATTATAACAAAATTAATCTTTGTTACCAAATTGCGCCGTAAAGCCCGCAAGCTTGCTAAGCGGATTAAGGCGTTTTTTTTGTGTTATAATGTTCGCCATAGAGTAAGGGCTCAAACTCTTAGAGTAGAGGCTATAAGACCCGTCTAGCGGGCAAGCCTTGATGATCCTCTCAATCCCGCAAGCTTAACGCTATGGAGAGTATGTCAATGGCTAAAATTTGAGTGAGGGTACGCTGTAGGCAAAATTAAAAGTAATTGTCCCTAAGCCTTCTAAATCCATTTCTAATTTGGCTTCCTCTTGAGAGAGGCGATCTAATTTAGGGAAAGCCACTAAATAAGCTTTGGCGTATTTGTTGGTGGTGTAAAATATCGAGTCAAATTCATCTTTGCTAATTGGCCGTATCCATATGGGTGTGTAGCTACTATTATTCAGACCATAGAGTTTATAAGTCATCACATCATTTTCATAAACACTAGAATCTTGGGCAAATATTTCAATGAAGAAAAATTCGCGTTGGTGATAAGATACAGGGTCTACTTCGTTTAAATGGGTTGCAAACACGCTCACTACAGGGCGTAGATCTTTGATAATCTCACCTTTTCTAGTGGCTTGGGTGCGTTTTTCAGCTAAAAAGCCGGGCATGTAGGCTGTATCCATGCGATTGGTACAACCCGTAAGAAAAAGCAGTAATAAAATAAATAAAACCCGCATGCTATAATTTTAGCATTTTTAACTCTAGGCAAAACCCATGCTAAAACACCTTATTAGTACAAAAGATCTAAGCAATGCACAGATTCTAACACTTCTAAAACGCGCCAACACCTTACTAGATCAAAACCTACAAGGCGCGCTTTGTTTAAAAAATAAAGTTATTTTGGCTCTTTTTTTTGAACATTCTACCCGTACGATCGCTAGTTTTCAGACTGCAAGTTGCCGTTTAAATGCCCATTTTAATGTTTTTAATGTGCAGGGTAGTTCTACTAAAAAGGGCGAAACTTTATTAGACACGCTTTTAAATTTGCAAGCCATGCAAGTAGATTTAATCATCACCCGCCACCAATACTCTAGTGCAGCCCCCTTTTTTGCTAAACACCTCACATGTGCGCTAATTAACGCCGGTAGTGGCTCTCTAGCCCACCCTACCCAAGCGCTTTTAGATTTACTCACCCTTTATAACCACTTTGAAGGGAATTTAAAGGGTAAAAAAATAGCCATTGTAGGCGATATAAAAAACTCGCGGGTGGCCAATAGCAACATGGAATTATTGCCCCGCTTTGGATTAGAAATTATCCTTGTCTCCCCCCCTCATTTTCTCCCACAAACATCCTTTGCACACACCCATAATCTATACGAAGCTTTAAAAGAAGTAGATATTGTGATGTGTTTGCGTACCCAAACTGAGCGCCACTCTTTACAAACCTACGGTTCTTTACAAGATTATGCGTATAATTATTGTCTTAAGGCCTCTATGTTGCAAGATAAAGAGATTATCATTCTACACCCCGGACCTGTGCATCATAATATTGATATTGAGGATAAGTTATTAGACGATCCTCGTTGTAAAATCTTGCAGCAGGTTAAACTAGGCGTTGCTATGCGCATGGCTTTAATAGAATTAATGTTAGGCTAGTGTTTTTAGTAATGCTTCAAAGGCACTTTTAAAGGCATTCAAACCCTCATCTAAAAGTTGTTTATAGGCTAAATTTAAATCTTGTAAATTGATCTCTTCTCTTATAGAGGGGGAGCTAGGGTTATTATAATACGCATCTAGTGCATCTAGTGGAGCGGTACTAATGCTATGTTCTAGTTTAAGCCCTTGGATATAGTAGTCTTTGGGTAGGGTTAAATCTTTAACCCCTGTGCTAGCAAAAAGCGGATAGACTTGATCACTCACAGCACGCACTTTATCATAGCAAGCTAGGGCATTAGCAATTCCCACTTGGTTTTTTAAATGCGCCTGTGTAGCAGAAAGTTTAGAATTAGCTAGAGTATCAACCCTAGAGACAAAAATACTCACAACGGCCATTTTTGCTTTTAAAAGCGCTAAGGTACAATCTTGCGCCTGTTTAGGTTCAAAAATTAAAGTCGCATTTAAGGGAATATTGTGGCCTGCTAGATACTCCATTATTTCTAAGCCAGATGGAGTAGCCGGTACTTTAATCATTACATTAGGCATATTGATTTGTTTAAATAAAGAAAGGGCTTCTTTAATACTTGCCTGTACTTGATTAGCTAAAAAAGGATCAATTTCTAAACTAATATAACCTGTGGCTTTATTTTGTTCCCATAAGGGAAGTAAAATTTGAGCGCACCTTTTAATATCTGTAATCACTAAGTTTTCATAAATATCTTTAGCCGTACTTTTAGTACTCTTAAGTTTAGCAATATCGCCTTTATAGGCGGGTTTACTAAGGGCTTTGGCGAATAAAACCGGGTTAGAAGTCGCGCCAAAAACATGTTGTTTTTTGATGAGGGTTAAAAACTCTTCTTCTAAAAAACTGCGTTCAATAAAATCACACCACAAGTAACAATCTTTCATAGACCTCGATCCTTAAAATAAGTTTTAACAACCTCTGTATCATCAAAAGGAATGGCTTTATCGCCAATAATTTGCACGGTTTCATCGCCCTTACCTAAAATGAGTAAAATTTCATCGCTTTTAAGTTCCTCCAAAGCCAAACAAATTGCCTTATAGCGATTAATCTCTAAGATCACCTTGTCGCGTTTTTCTACAGCAATGCCTACTAAAATATCTTGCATAATTGCCATAGGCTCTTCATGGCGTGGGTTATCAGAGGTGATATAAACCTTAGTAGCGTATTTAGAGGCAATGGCTCCCATTAAGGGGCGTTTGCTTTTATCGCGATTGCCCCCCGCTCCAAAAAGGGCCTTGATTTTTCTTGTCTTAAAGCTATTAAAAATTTGTTCAAACCCATCGGCGGTATGGGCAAAATCTATAATCACTAAAGGCTGCTCATGCACCACTTGCATACGCCCCTTTACCCCTAAAAAATGTGGGATTAAATCACAAAGTGTTTTTAGAGATTCTTTAGTTAATAGCTTGATACATAAAATTCCGGCTAAGAGATTATAAAGATTATGCCGCCCCACAAGAGGCGAGTATAATAAACCCTGTTCAAATTCAGAATTTTGATGATAACCGGGTTTTTCAGTAAAACAAATATGCGCACTCAGACCCTGCAAACTATAGGCATTCACGCTTAAATGGGTTTTATGTTCAATGGCATAGCCATAGGCATTTTTAGGGTTAAAGCGCACAAAGGCATCATCGCGGTTAATGATTTTTAAACTCTCATCGCTTAAAAATGCATTTTTCACGCGGCGGTATTCCTCTAAACTGCCATGGTAGTCTAAATGATCGCTAGTGATATTTGTAATCACTTTGGCGCTAAAGTCTAATCCTAAAATGCGCTCTTGATTAATGGCATGAGAACTTACCTCCATCACAAAATAATGCGCCCCTCTTTTAATGGCTTGCTCTATGTTAGCATAGACTTCTAAGAGGCTAGGTGTGGTCAAACCCTTTTGTTTTAAGCAAGTATCATTGAAGAAAAACCCCCGCGTACCTAAGAGTGCACAAGAATAACCCAAATCTAAAAGCAAAGAATAAATCAAACTAGCCGTCGTGGTTTTTCCATTAGTACCGGTAATGCCAATGAGTTTAATATCTGTATTGAAGTATTTTTTAAGCTCTTTAGCATGGATAAAGGGCACGCCATGCTCTTTTAAATACTCTTGTACAAATCGCGTATTAGTGGGGGTTTGTACGAGTAAGGTATCTTGATCTAATTCTCTTGTATCATCGCTAAGATATGTAAAACACCGCTCAATTTGGATTTCTTTAGAGATTTTCACTTTTTATGTACTTTGGGGGATTGTTTTTCTAACATGAGCGCTTTTTGTAAAATGGCAGAAATTCTTGAGTCATACCATAAAAGTTCGCGCATGTTTTCAATGTAGGAAATAGACATATCATAAAACGCGTTTTCAACCAAGCTATCTAAAAACTCGTAAAAATCCTCCCTTTTATCAAAGATCACTTTTGTACTAAACATGAGATTTTCAAACACTTCTTTAAAATTTTTCCCCGCACACATGGCCTTAAAATCTGCGTATAAAATCCCATCTAAGCTTTCGGTTTTAAGCTGGTTTTCTTCACCAAAAGCTTGGGCCATCTTACTTAGACTTTCATCAAAGGAAGTGATGAGGTCTAAAATTTGGTTTTGGATACTGATTTTATAACGGCGCGGTTGGGAATCTAGTAAATTTTTATAAAGCTCGTAAAAACTATGGGCTTCTTTTGGAAAATCTAAAGCAATATCGCTAAGAAGTAGCCCAATTTTGGCATGGCCATCTGTGGAGTCTAAAAACAACGCCTGCCCAAATAAAAAAATAGCTCTAAAATACTGCTTTTGTAAAAAGGCTTCATAACCCCGTGCACTTAGTGTTCGCTTTTTCGGGTCATTGGTCATAAATCCGGTAACCTTTAAGAAAAGAGTCGCGCATACTGTTCTTTAGAGACATGTACAACCTGCATATCTGGGTGGATTTCTTCTTGTAAACAACGCTCAATGCCAAATTTAAGGGTGTTAGCACTGCTAGAACAACCCTTACACGCCCCCTCTAAACTCACATAAACCTTAGCCTCTTTAATCCCTAAAAGTACCACATCGCCCCCGTCTCTAAGCAGCATGGGGCGGATTTTTTCTAAAGCTCTTTGTACAGGTTTTTGTAATTCTTGATCGCTAAACACCATTTTACGCCTCCATTAAGAAGTCTTATTATAACTTATAACCCTAAAAATGCCAATGGATAGTAACTACAACTAGGGCTAATTTAAGCATTTTTTAGACAATTTTGTATTAAAGTGAGCCCCGCAATGAAATCCAAAAGCGCTACTTCATTCCAAAAAGCCTTTAGAAAACTCCAGCGCGACAATGTCAAGATCACTTTAGCCATTGTCTTTGTCGTAATTATTGCCGGCATGGCGCTTTTCTTTGGGCATGCTAATTTACACATGCCCTTATTAGCTTTAGCCACCGTTGTAGGCGGTTACATGGCGATGAATATTGGGGCTAATGATGTGGCTAATAATGTGGGTCCCTTAGTGGGTTCACAAGCCATTACTCTAAGCATGGCTATTTTAATTGCGGCTATTTGTGAGGTATTAGGGGCGGTGCTAGCTGGTTCTGAGGTGGTACAAAGCATTAAGGGTAAAATTATCAATCCGGCTCATATCCAAAGTACTACGGTATTTGTAGGTATGATGTTTTCTGCTTTGCTTTCTGGAGCAATTTGGTTACACCTAGCTACAGCCATTGGCGCACCCGTATCTACCACACATTCCATTGTGGGCGGGATTTTAGGGGCAGGTTTAGTAGCTGGAGGCTTAGGGGCTGTTAACTGGTCTTTTTTAGGGGGGATTGTAGGCAGTTGGATCATTTCTCCTTTAATGGGCGGGGGAATTGCTATGGGTTTATTGGTGCTTTTTAAATACATCTTAAGCGATAGAGAGGATAAAAAGGCGGCTGCTTTAAAATCCATGTCTGCAATTGTTGGGGGAATGGGGTTATCTTTTAGCTGGTTTATGCTAGCTAAGGTATTACATTTGACTTTAGCAATGTGGCAAGAATTAGGCTTAAGTATGGGGGTGGGTTTTGTGGCTTATGTAGGCTTTAGAGCTTATGTGAAGAAAAAATTACCCAGTTTAGAAAACACAAGAGAGAGTGTACACACCCTCTTTACTTGGCCTTTAATTTTTAGCGCAGCCCTTTTAAGTTTTGCTCATGGGGCTAATGATGTGGCCAATGCCGTAGGCCCTTTAGCCGCCATTGTACAAAGCCTGCAAGAGTGGGGCAACCATGCCATTCCAACTAAAGCCTACGCGCCCTCATGGATCATGCTCATTGGTGGGCTTGGTATTGCTACAGGTTTAAGTTTATATGGGCCAAGATTAATTAAAACCGTAGGCAGTGAGATCACGGAGTTAGATAAAATGCAGGCCTTTTGTATTGCTATGGCAACGGTGATCACGGTTTTATTAGCCTCTAAATTAGGGCTTCCTGTAAGCTCTACACATATCACCATTGGGGCGGTTTTTGGGGTGGGTTTTTTACGCGAGTTTTTACAAAAGCGTTTGTTTGAGATGAAACAGATGATCTTAGATGCCCACCACGGAGAAGATGAGGCAGTTGTTAAAAACTTTTTAAATCGCTTTGAAAAAGCCAATCCCAGACAAAAAAAAGAGATGTTAGCCTATCTTAAAGCCTTGCAAAAAGAAAATAACACCCTAGAGTATGCGGTTGGGTTGAGTAAAAAAGAGCGCAAATCGCTTAAAAAGGCTTATAAAAGCGAGTTAGTGAAGCGTTCAGTGATTAAAAAGATCATCACGGCATGGCTAGTTACCGTGCCTATCTCGGCATTGTTAGGTGCTTTAGGGTATTATTTAGTGGATTTTTTTAAAATTGTAGAAAGGCTATAGTTTTTATAGTTGCCACCGTTATTAAATCTACCCTAAAATTTTAAGGAGAGTGATTGGATTACGAACCGATTTTGATGTTCACCCTTGCGCTCCTTTTGATTTTGCTTAATGCGTTTTTTGTTCTTTCAGAATTTGCAATTGTAAAAGTTAGGCGCTCCAAATTAGAGGAATTGAGTTTACAGAATAATAAAAACGCCGTTTTGGCTTTAAAAATCAATGCTTCAATCAACACTTATTTAAGCGCTACCCAACTAGGTGTAACCCTTTCTTCTTTAGGTTTAGGTTGGCTAGGCGAACCAGCCATTGCCCATTTTATTACCCTTTTTATCCAAAAATGGGTACGCTTTGAAAGTTTACATGGGGTAATTCATAGCCTTAGCGTGGTGATTGCCTTTAGCTTGATCACGCTTTTACATGTCATTTTAGGCGAAATTGTACCTAAATCTATTGCCATTGTGCGCTCAGAAAGTGTTGTACTTTGGATTGCTAGGCCTTTGCATGCCTTTTGGTTAGTTTCTTACCCCATTGTTAATCTCTTTGATTTTTTAGCTAAACTAATTTTAAAACCCTTTGGCATTGAACCAGAACAAACCACCGCACATTCTGAGGAAGAAATTAAGATTATTGTAGGCGAAAGCTTACGCGGGGGAGTGATTGATTATGTGGAGGAGGAGATCATTAAAAACGCGGTGGATTTTTCAGACACTAGCGCTAAAGAGATCATGACTCCGCGCAATGACATGGTCTGTTTAGATGTACAACACTCTTATGAGGAGAATATGCGCACTATCCTTAAATACCCTTTTACCCGTTACCCTTGCTGTGAGGAACATAAAGATAATATTTTAGGTATGGTACATATCAGAGATATTTTATCTGTTTCTCTAGCCGATCAAAAAGAGCCGGATTTGCGCGCTATGGTACAAGAAATGCTAATTGTACCAGAAAGTGCCTCCATTTCACAAATTTTAATTAAAATGAATCAACAACAGCGGCATACCGCCCTTGTGGTAGATGAATACGGGGGGACTTCTGGATTACTCACGATGGATGATATTATTGAGGAAATCATGGGGGATATTTATGAAGAACATGATCTAAGCAAGGAAGGGATTAAAAGATTAGACGAACACACTTTTGAATGCGATGGCATGGTAGACTTAGAGGATATTGAAGAGCTTTTGGGTTTTCGCTTTGATCAGAATTATAAACAAGTAACTTTGGGGGGGTATGTTTTTAGTTTGCTAGAGCGCTTGCCTGAAGTAGGCGATGTTGTAGGCGATGCAAAATGCATTTTTGAAGTACTGGATATGGACAAGGCACGCATTAGAAAACTTAAGCTTATGAAGAAGGATATTTGATGCGGTTGAAAGGGATAAAATGGATTATGTGTATGGGGTTATTAGTTGGATTAATACAAGCAGTGCCTTCAGGGGGAAAAGGTACAACAGATTTTAATACGCTTGAGACGATTAAATCCTCTCCAAAAGTGTTTTCAGACCACCCTTCGCTAATCTCTCTTAAACAGGCTTGGGGGATTGTACTAGCCAATTATGAGGGGATTAAAGCCCAAGATTATGCCGAGAAAAAGGCCAAAAAATTAAGCACAGCGGCTAAACTTTCTTTTTTACCCGAAATTGATTTAAGCGCCTTTTATGTCCATTTGGGTAAACAAATTGAAATTTCCCCTTTAAGTGCCAACACTCAGGGGCAAATCAAAAACTTAGCCGGAGGGGCGGAGCGTTTTTTAAGTAACCCAGCTTTAGCGGGTACACTAAGTCATATGGGTCTTAGCAGTTTATCTGGTGGGTTATCTTCTATAGCTCAGGGTATGGGGGGCATGGTTAATACTCTTACCCAGCCTTTTTTATTCTCTAAACAAAATATTGTCATGGGGGCTTTGAGTATCATTTATCCACTCTACATGGGCGGGGCGCGCTTTTACATGAGTAAATTAGCCTCTCTAGCGCATAAAGAATCTATGGAGGTTTCAAGACTTAAAAGGCTTTCTACTTTCCAAGAATTGGTAAAAATTTACTATGGTTTGGTATTAGACATGGAAGTTTTAGATGTACTTAAAGGCGTAGAACAAGGGCATTTAAAACATTACCAAAACGCCCTTAAACGCCAAAGGGCTGGACAAATTGCTAAAGTAGAGGTGCTAAGTGCTTCAGTGGCCTATGAAAAAAGCAAGATTAAAACCATGCAGGCTAGAGACGCGCTAGAGGTAGCCACTTTAGCCTTTAACACTATTTTATCTAGCCAAAGCATGCCTGTTTCAAAAGCCCATTTTGCCCCCACAGCCCATTTAAATATCCGTTTGAAAAAAGCCCTGCCTAATCTTAGTTTTTTTATACAAGAAACCCTAAATTCCTACCCCGTTCTTAGAAGTCTAGCCATTAAAAAGCAAAGCGCGCATCAAATGACTAATTTACAAGTTTCTAAATTCCTCCCTCACTTTAACTTCTTTGGAGCTTACCTAATGAAAGAGAATAATTCTATGTTTATGAACATGATTCCTGAATGGTTTGTGGGCGTGGGAGCGAGATTACCCATTTTAACCCCTACTGGGCGCATCATGCACTATCAGGCGGCTAAAATTGATGAACTCCAAACCGCAGCTTTACAAAGCCAAGCTAAAAAGGATATGGAGCTTTTAGTACACAAAACTTATTTACAATGCCAAGCGCTACTTAAAGAATATAAAAGTTTAGACTCTAGCATTGCATTAGCAAAGGAAAATTTAAAACTCCAAGAGGAGGCTTTTAATCAAGGTATGGGTACAAATGCCTCAGTAGTAGATGCGCGCAATTCCTTAGCCGGTATTTTAGTAGAGCAAAAAACTAGCGCCTTTAAATATATCAGTGCCCTTGTAGATTTAATGGTACTAAGCGATCACACCGACTTATTTTATGACTTTGTTTATTAAGGATAGCCATGAAAACATCTAAAACACCTGTTATTTTGGCTGGTTTTATTGCACTAGGGATTTTATTTTGGCTTTTTAAACTCTATTATCAAGCCTATAACCACAAACAACAGCGCTTACAAGGTTTTATTGAAGCAAGAGAATATAGCGTAAGCTCTAAACTAGCCGGACGCGTAGAAAGCGTGTTAGTCAAAAAGGGGGACTTTATTAAAAAGGGTTCTTTAGTCTTTACCATTAATAGCCCTGAGGCAGAGGCTAAACTCTTACAAGCTAGCTCTAGCCATAAGGCGGCTAAGGCTATGAGTAATGAAGTGTTGCGGGGTACTCGTAGCCAAACGATTCAAAGCGCTAAAGATGTTTACCAAGCTGCTAAAGCCCAAAGCGATTTAGCTGAGGAAACCTATAAACGCATCCAAAGTCTTTATGATAAGGGAGTGGCTAGTTTACAAAAGCGCGATGAGGCTTATGCGGCCTTTCAAAGCGCTTCGTTTAATAAAAGTGCTGCTTACCAACACTATAAACTAGCCCTAGAGGGGGCATCTTCAGATACCAAGATTGCCGCTCAAGAAAAAGAACAAGCAGCTTTAGGACAACTCAATGAAGTACAGGCTTTTTTACAAGATAAGAATGCTTATAGCCCCATTGATGGGGAGGTGAGTAATGTCTTGCTTTATAGTGGGGAACTTAGCCCAAAGGGTTTTCCTGTAGTCTTGGTGATGGATACTTCTAATGCTTGGCTTAGCTTGAGCATACCTGAAAAATACCTGAGTCGCTTTACCGTAGGCTCTACTTTTAAGGGTTATGTACCGGCTTTAAAAGAGGACTTAGAATTTAAAATCACCCATATTGCCGTGATGGGGGATTTTGCAACTTGGAAAAGTACAAATGCTAGCCAAAGCTATGACATGAAAAGCTTTAATATTGAAGCCACTCCCTTAAAAGACATGCAACATCTACGGGTGGGCATGAGTGTACTTGTGGATATTCCACAAGAGTAAAATGTGGGCTAAGTTTTTAAACGATCGCTTTAATTGGGCAATTTGTACCATGCCGCTTTTTTTAGGGCTTTTAATGGCATGGATTTTTTACCAGCAAATCCCTACACGGCTTAATGTGGGGCTAGTAGATTTAGATAAAAGCCATTTAAGCCAAGAGATCATTAGTAGTCTGAATGCTAATAGCGCGCTTAATGTCAAATATTTTTATAGTAGTTTAAAAGAAGCCAAGCCGGCAATTGCTTCTAAAGAGATTTATGCTATCGTGGTTTTACCCCATAACTTAGAGCGCCATGTTAAACTAGGGATTAAAACCCCTCTAGCTCTTTATTACAACGCTGAATATGTGTTAGTGGGTAAAACCCTAGCGAATGCTTTTTTACAAACCCTAGTTACGATAGATGTAAAACAAGATGTGGCGCGCAATCTAAGTACCCACCATGATCTAACTATGGCTAAGGCTTTAGCTTTCCCCTTACATGTTAATTTACACCCCCTCTACAATGAGCACAATAATTATTCTCAATTCTTACTCACCGCTATTTTACCTTGCATGTGGCAAATCCTAGTGGCTCTTGGCATGCTTAATTTTTTACAACACTGTGTACATATCCGAGAAGTTCTAACCGCTCTAGGGCTTAATACCCTTATTTTTAGCCTTTGGGGTACTTTATTGGTGGCTTATCTTAAACCTTATAATGCGCATTGGGGGGTGTTACTTCTAGCGGTGGTTTTATTAGTTTTAGGGGTTTCTAGTGTGGTGATGTTTTTGCATGCTCTTATTAAAGATCCAGTACGCACGGCTTCTTTTATTGCAGCCTACACCGCCCCCTCTTTAGCCTTTGTAGGGGTAACTTATCCCATAACTAACATGTCTACTTTAGGGGAATTTTGGAGTTCTTTACTCCCCATTAGTTATTTTGTTAAATGCTACATCGCCCTAGCGCATTATCAAGAAGGTTTGGGCTTAGCTTTAAACTCTTTAAGCCAAATGCTCTTTTTCCTACTCTTTTTACCCTTAAGTTTGTTAATTTTACAAAAAAAAGGGGTGACATGATAAAGGCATTGGCTCAAGAATTTAGAGCCATTTTTAGTAATTTTGCCGTGCTTTTTATCATCATAGGCGGGCCTTTATTTTATGCTTTTCTCTATCCTCTCCCCTATAAAAACGACATTGTAACCCACCAAAAAATCGCCTTAGTTAATAAAGATCAAAGCTTTTTATCCTATAAACTCACCCAACTATTAGAAGCACCCCAAGAAATAAGTATTGCCTATTTCCCTAGTTCTTTACAAGAGGCTAAAAAGCTTTTAGAAGAAGAAAAAGTCTATGGCATTGTGTTTATCCCCGAGTTTTTTGAAAAGCATGTTTATACCGGTGTACCGGCTAGTGTTGAGCTTTATGCCAATGCTAATTATTTTTTAATTTATGGTGCAATCGCCCAAGCCACTTTAAGTACAATCCAAGACCTTAGCCATAAAATTAAGATTGATAGAGAACGCTTTTTAACTAATCAGACTAAAGAGCATGAACTCTTTTCCTTACAAACAATTCCTTTATATAACTACTCTCTAGGCTATCTTAATTATGCCCTAGCCCATGTTTTACTCTTTATTTTGCACCAAACCCTTTTAATTGGCACAGGGATTTTAACCACCACCACCCCTAAGTGTTTCCCAAACTTATTAGAATCTTTGAGCTTTGTCCTTGTCCGTTGTTTTTGTTTTAGCTTTATTTATTTATTTTTGGTCTTGTTGTATTTAGGGGTTCTTTTTACCTATTATGGTATCCACACCCATGCTAATCCTTTAGCGCTACTCATCTTTGCTATGATCTTTATTTTCTCAACAGCTAGCTGTGGGGTGTTATTAGGTACTTTTCTTTCTAAACCAGTCCAAGCCACTCAAATAGTACTCCTCTCTTCTTTGCCCTTAATCTTTATGATGGGCTTTATCTGGCCTACTGAACTCATGCCCTCTTTTTTACAAATCCCCTTGCAAGCAATCCCAGCCACCCACGCTCTCTCAGGTATGGTTATGCTTAATCAAATGGGGGCTAGCTTAAATGAAGTGATCAAACACATAGGCGCTTTAATGGCCATTGCTCTAGTGGCTTTAAGCTGGAGTGCTTGGCGTTTAAGAGGGATCAAACATGTCTAAAAAGGCTTTTATAATTGCCATTCAAGAAGCTTTCCCACACACTTTACCTATTTGTTTGGGCTATATGCTTATGGGAATTACTTGGGGGGTTTTGTGCAAACAAGATGGGCATGGCCTCTTATTTATCTTAGGGGTTAGTTTATTTATCTATGCAGGGGCTGTACAGTTTATGCTAGTCGCGCTTATAGAAATTAAGGCTAGTTTACTTAATATTTTTTTACTCGTACTTCTAGTTAATGTGCGCCAAATGTGTTATGCCATTTCCATGCTTGAACCCTTTGCCTCCATGCAAAAAAAACGCATATTCTACATGGCCCATACCCTAAGCGATGAAACTTTCATGCTTTTAAATCTGATTAAGCCCCAAAAATCTAATAATCAAGATTTTATGTTTGCTATTGCCTTACTTAACCATGGGTATTGGGTTTTTGGGTGTGTTGCTGGGGGATTATTAGGCAGTGCTCTTAATTTGAATGTGGCGGGCATGTCTTTTATCATGGTGGCTATTTTTGTGGTAATTTTCATAGAACAATGGAAGAGTACAAAGCGCCATGCAAGCGCTCTTATTGGTCTGAGCTCTAGCATTGCTTGTTTTTTACTCTTTGGTAAGACACATTTCTTGTTGCCTAGTTTGATTCTTATGGGGCTTATTTTTCTTTGCTTTAGACGCCAATTTGAGTAAAACTATGGATTGGTATTTGTATTTAGCTTTAGCTATCACCGGTCTTACAACTTATATAATGAAATCTTGGCTCTTTATATTCTTTAGTGGCAAAAAAAGCGCGCCAATTTTGCTCTATTTGGGGCGGGTTTTGGGGAGTGCTGTTGTTAGCATGCTCATTATTTATGGATTAAAAGATAGCCCTTTAAATAGCGCACCTTATGGTCTTAATGAGCTAGTAGCGCTATTAAGTGTAGTGGGGTTACATTTATACTTACGAATCTTTGTTTTAAGCATTGTGGGAGGAACGGGGGTGTATATGTATTTAGTTCAAAGCAGGGTGTTAGAAAATCTCTTTTAGAATTTATAAAGATACATGATATTAAACATCTCAGAAGTTTTAAAGTACTTAGAATCTGGAAGGCTTTTATCAGTAGGCAGGATTTTAAACCCTGCTTCAATGCGGTGTTTAGAATAAAGCGTCAGAGAGATACCCGCTTGGGCAACCACCCCAAAGGCTTTTACTTCATTGCCTATTTTAAATTGTTCATTATCCATATAAATCATAAACCCCGCACCCACCCCCCCATAAAAGCCTAAAAAATGTTGGTAAGAGCGTGTTAGACTAAATTCAATAGGAAGAGATAGCCCGGCAGAGGCTATTGCAAAAAAAGAATGCGTTCTAGGGCTATTAAACTGCCAATTAGCCTCAGAGGTGGCTAAATCTAGCGCAGCAAAAACCTTAAGCCCTACAGAGTTATTAAAATAGCTTTGAAACCCGCCTTTAAAACTAAGGACAATGGGAAAATTCTGTGATGGGCTATTACTCGTACCTGCTTTAATACTAACTGTGCCAAGTCCCATGCCAAAAAATCCGCCATTTTTAGCTTTAAGATGCTTTTGTTTGTTATATAAGCTAGTAAACCTGTTTCTCTCTTTAGACAAAGATTTTAGAAGTTTGTTAGAATTGCTCTTTGCCCCTAAAAAGCTTAGAGTAAACAAAATAACTGCTAGCAACTTAAGCTGCAAAGCAAAGTAAATACCCAATGTTTTATTTATCATAGATGTTGTATAATCCCTATCATAACATAAACGGCGGTGGATATGTCAGTGTCTCTTGCTAAGGGGGGTTTTTTTTGGTAAGTTCTGCCTATATCCAGTCGCGCACCCTTGTTTTACAAGGAAGTTGGAATTTTAAAACTTCTGCTAAAGCTCTAGCTCACCTAAAAACCATTCTTAAAGACGCCCCCCCCATAGAGGCCATTGATTTTAAAGGGGTGGCTAGTTTAGATTTTGTATTTTTAATGTTGCTTTATGATTTGTTAGGCCGCCGCAAACCTGAATTTCTCAACCCTAGCGCTTATAATGCAAGAGTCTTAGAAGTGGTAGAAACTTGGGTTAGGGCTAATCCTAGCATTTTAAAACAAGAGCATGTCTCCCGTGTTTTTATCAACCCCTTAGAAAAATTAGGGCGCGGGGTTGTTTCCTTTTATAACACCCTACTTAATACTTTTAATTTCTGTGGCATGATTATTTATTATGTGGGCTTGGCTTTTATACGCCCCAAATCTGTATGCTGGACGCCTTTAATCCACCATATCCATGAAAGCGGGTTTAAGGTTTTACCCGTGAGCATTTTAACCGTCTTTGTGGTGGGCTTTGCTATTGCCTTAGAGGGAGCAGTGCAGTTACAAGAACTGGGTTTTCCTATGATGAGTATTGAGATGACAGCTAAACTTGCCCTAAGAGAAATGGGTCCTTTTATTTTAGCACTTGTAGTAGCCGGGCGGAGTGCTTCTAGTTTTACCGCCCAAATTGGGGCAATGAAGATCACAGAGGAATTAGACGCTATGGAAACAATGGGGCTTAACCCTTTTGCTTTTTTAGTCTTGCCTAGAGTGATAGCCCTAGTCATTGCCATGCCCTTATTGGTGTTTTTAGCCGATGCCTTTGCGCTTTTAGGGGCAATGATTGCGATTAAATACCAACTAGGCATAGGCTTTGCCCATTATGTTGCGCGCTTGCATGAAAATGTCGGCTTATCGCATTTTTTTATCGGACTCATTAAAGCCCCTTTTTGGGGATTTGCCATTGCTTTAGTGGGTTGTATGCGCGGGTTTGAGGTTAAGGGCAATACAGAATCTATTGGGCAACTCACCACTATTAGCGTGGTCAATTCCTTATTTTGGATCATCTTTTTAGACGCCCTTTTTTCGGTGATCTTTAGTAGACTTGATGTCTAATAGCACTTCCTCTCAAAAACTTATTGTAGTGGATAATGTCTATAATGCCTATGGGGAGCGCTTAATTCATCGGGGCGTGAGTTTTGAGGTGTTTAAAGGGGAGATATTAGCTATTTTGGGGGGAAGTGGGAGTGGGAAGAGTACCTTACTGCGCAGTTTAATTTTACTTAACCGCCCTATTAAGGGTGTGATTAATGTTTTTGGGACAGATATTTGGAAGCTTAAGGAGCGCCAAAGGGATCAAATTTTACAGCGTATAGGGGTGTTATTCCAATTTGGAGCGCTTTATAGTTCGCTTACGGTTTTAGAAAATGTAGGGGTGATGCTAGAGGAGTATAGTTATTATCCCAAGCAAAATATCCTTGAAATTTCTAAAATGTGGTTAGATCGTGTGGGCTTAGATCCAAGTGTGTACTATCTATATCCTTACGAACTTAGCGGGGGCATGAAAAAACGCGTGGGCTTAGCCCGCGCTATGGCAACTAATCCTGAGATTTTATTTTTAGACGAACCCACAAGTGGTTTAGACCCTTATTCGGCCGATACATTTGATGCATTGCTTTTATCGCTTAAAGAAGCGTTGCATTTAACCGTGGTGATGATCACCCACGATCTAGACTCGGTTAAAAACACGGTGGATCGTTTTATCATGCTTAAAGACGGGTTGATTGATTTTGATGGTACACTTAAGGATTTTATTGAGCATGTTAAAACCCACCCCTTAGAAGAGGGCAATTTATTTAATTCTACACGAGGAGAGAAGTTTTGGAAAGGCATGTAAACTACACTCTCATTGGCGGTATTTTTCTTGCTTGCATGGTGTGTATGGTGGTCTTTATTTTATGGTTAGGGCATTTTAATTTAGAAGATAAAGACTACATGGGTTATGTGATGTATACGGATAAAGATTTAAATGGGATAGGGGCTAATACACCCATTAATTATAAAGGGATTCAAATTGGTTCTGTTAAGCATGTGGCTTTTAATAAGGGGCATTTAGGAATGGTGAAGTTAGATTTGCGTATCCAAAGCCGCGTGCCCATTCATAAAGATTCTTCATTAAAAGTTGAATCTCAAGGTTTGGTGGGGTTAAAATATTTAAGCCTCATACAAAGTAACTCTAAAGAGTTTTATAGCCAAAATGATAGTGAGCGAGTGCTACGCTACGAACAAAGCTTTTTAGAAAAACTCACCAGTAGCGCGGGGCATATTTCTAATGAAGTCCTCTACATCATTAAAAGCATCGATCAAATTTTAAGCCCCCAAAATGTTGATAATATCAGCAAAACCATCGCCTCTATCCAAAAGCTTACAGGTGGGTTAGATAATACCCGTTTAGCTCTAGATCGCCTTTTAAATACAGCAACCCAAACAGCAGAACAAGCCACAAAGACGCTAAAAAAAGGCGATGGTTTTCTTGAAAGTGGCCGTACTTTAGCCCAGCATGGCGATCAACTTGCACTCAGTATCAATAAAAAAGTTGAGGATAAACAATATGATTTTAAAACCATGCTCACCCCCTTGATTATGCAAATGGAATTGAGTCTACGAAACATTGATAATTTTGTACAAAAAGGTTCTAGCTTGATTGATAAATTTGATGCCAACCCTTATAAGACAATTTTTGGAGATAGAAAATGAAAAAACACATCGGGTTGGTGTGTTGTTTTTCTGTACTTTTTTCAGGTTGTTTGAATCTTAATCTCAAGCAGATGTTGCCAGATGTTAAAGATTATGATCTTAATACCACAGAATCTACTACCCCTACTTGTTCCCAAGTCCATGATATAGGCCTTATTGGGATTCAAAGCGCGGATTTATACGATACAAAACAAATTGTGTTTAAAAACGCTCAAGGGCAAGTTTATTATGCTAAGCATACAAAATTTATTGATCTACCTAAAAACATGCTTAAAAACATGCTTCTTTTACAAGCGGCCAAACACTGCCTTTTTGTCTCGCGCCCTCCCCACATCACAACCCCCTATGCCACTATCAAATTAGATATTCTCTCCCTTGCTATCTTAGATCAAAATGGGCAGTATCAAGCACAATTAGTATTAGATTATTCTTTAAATACACCACTAGGTAGCCAATATAAGCGCATCACCCAAAGTCAAACAATCGCTACTAAAGATGATGAGATTTTAGAAATTAAGGCACTGCAGCATGTTAGCCTTGAGGCTATCACCCAGATTTTAGAACAAATCCAAAATTTAAAAAAGTAATTGCTTAAAATTTCTTAGCAAGTAATTTTTTAAGATTTAAGTGTGAGGTGGTGTGATCTGGCTTGGGGGAAAGCACACCTTAAAAGTATTTTGATAATAGCGCGAAGAGGGAATAGGATTACTACTAATTTCTAATCTAAGATCATAGCGCTCACAAATTTTATGCACTAAATCCAAACCAATCCCATAACCTTTTTTATGCACATCTAGGCGGCTGTAGCGTTTTGTGAGGGCTTCTATTTTAGCTGTTGGGATAGCCTGCCCACTATTACACACACTCAAATCTTGATTTAAAACTACCTGAATAAAACCTTGCGGGTGGTTGTATTTAATCGCATTCATGAGTAAATTACTCACCAGAGTAATCATATCCTCCTCGCACGCCTCAAAGGTTTTAGATTCTAAATGACTTTTGAGTTCTAATTGATAAAAGGCAGCCATTTGATCTAAAGAGGCGATTTGCTGGGCTACTAGTGTTTTTAAATCTAAAAGCTGGGTATCTAGGTTTAAATCCTGTGTTGAGATATAAGCAAGGCGGTAGTAGAGGTGAGAAATGCGCTGGGCACTGGCTAGAATGCCTAAAAGTTTGGGGTTATTCTCTTGTTTAAATAAGGCTTTAGCAGCAATGAGTAAAGCAGCAATGGGGGTGTTTAACTCGTGGGCAAGGTCTTGGCTAAAGGCGCTAATGCGCGATCGTTCATCGGCTAAGGGTTTTAAAAATAGCCGTGCTAGAAAGAAAGACATCGCCCCCATACAAATAAACACACCCGAAAAGATTAGCAACACGCGCCGGTATAGCGATGCAAATAAATGGTGGGGGTGATTTTCCTCTATTAGCACTAAATCTACTCCCAAATGTCCAAAAGTTTTATTATCCACCAAATAAAAAGCATCTTTTTGATCTAAAAACAAAGGAAAAGAAGTTGCGTGCCCAAAAAAGGCTAGGCTTGTAGCGTTACCAAAATTATGGTTATAAAGAACATGGCGCTCTCCATCTAGCAGTACAAAATGCAGATAACTATACCTACGCGCTAAAGTCTTAAAAGGTTCGTCCCAATGGTGCATGTGTGCTTCTATAATATCTTGGGTGATTTCATTACTCTGGGCTTGCAAACGCACTTGGGTATTTTCTAAGATAAGGCTTTTGGCATTGTGTAAAAACAAAAGTGCGATAAGAGTGATGAGTACAAAGGAAAAACCTAGCAACAGCACAAAAAAACGCCTTAAAGATTGTTTTTCATACATGTTAAGTTTCATAAAATCCTCAAACAATAGCCTAAACCCTTAACATTCTGGATATGATCCCTACCCAAGAGTCTACGCAAATTTTTAATATGGCTACGCAAAGTTGAAGAATCAACCTCGTCTTCATGATGCCATACATTGGCCATGATCTGTTCATGCCCTAAGACTTGGTTTTTATGTTTGAGAAAAAGTTCTAACAAGCATTTCTCCTTAGGGGTTAAAAAGTAATTTTGATTAGCCTTTTGCAAAACTCCATTTTCATAAAAACAATTAGGGTTAATCTGTATTCTAGGGGGTGTTAGCAAACGCTCCATACGCAAATACAATTCTTCTAAATCAAAGGGCTTTTTAAGATAGTCGCTAGCCCCAGCATGGAAAGCCTGTCTTAAAGTCTGCATATCACTACAAACACTAATAAAAATTGCCGGAGTGGTGATGTTTAAATCTCTTAGAATCTGTAAAATTTGAAAGCTATTGCCCTCAGGTACTTGCACATCTAGTAATAATAGATCAAAATGCTGTTGGCTTAAAATTTCCATTGCCGGTGTTTTATCATAAGCGCCTATAACCATAAACCCCGTGTGCTTTAAAAATTCCTCTAGCGTGCGGTGCAATAAAACATCATCTTCTAAGAGAAAAAGTTTTTTCATTTCCATATTGTAGCATTTTGACTACAAATACAGCTTTTGACATACTCCCAATAGCTAGAGCTAGGGGATTTTAGAATCACAAAGGCTTGATAGCTAGGCCGGTCTACAGCCTCTCCTCCAAGAGTTGATGCCCCAACTCTGTTTGCGATTGTAACACAAAACCTTTAGCATGCGCCTTATATCCTCATAGCTAAAGCTTGCGGGCTTTAGCGCGCAGTGGGTTAAAATTTTTAATAAAAACCATTACAATAACTTAAAAAACATCGCTAGGAAGATTCATGCTAGATCGCGTTGCTTTAAGTTGTGGGAATGGGGGTAAGCAGAGTTTAGAACTCATTAAACAGGTCTTTAAACCTTATTTAGGGGAGTTTTTATGCGCCGATGGAGAAGATGGTGGGGTGTTTAAAGCAGAGGGTTCATGGGGGGTAAGTACAGATAGCTTTGTAGTTGATCCGCTTATCTTTGCTGGGGGGGATATAGGCAAACTTAGCGTATGTGGGAGCGCAAATGATGTGTGCATGGTAGGCTCAAAGCCAACTTATTTGAGTGTGGGTTTTATGCTAGAAGAGGGGCTTGAAATTGCACTATTAGAGCAAATTTTAGCTTCTATGCGCATAGAATTAACATTAGGAGAACTCAAGCTTTTATCTTTAGATACAAAGGTTTTACCTAAAAATAGCATGGATAAAATCTTTATTAACACCACCGCACTAGGCCCCACTGTCTACCCTAATTTAAGCGCTAAGAATCTTAAAGAGGGGCAAAGTATTATTGTTAGTGATTTTATTGGTAGCCACGGGGCCTTGCTCTTTGCTTTGCGCTCTGAAATCCAGCTAAGCGTATCCTTACAAAGCGACTGTAAACAACTTTTCCCCATTTTAAAACCACTTTTTGCAAGCCAATACCCAATTTATGCCTTGCGCGATGCAACTAGGGGTGGATTAGCTGCTGTACTTAATGAATGGGCGCATGCCTCTTTAGTAGATATTGAAATTAAGGAGGCTAATATTCCTGTATTAGAGGAAGTACGGGGAGTGTGTGAGATTTTAGGGTTAGAACCCTATGTCTTGGCTAATGAGGGGGTGTGTGTGCTTAGTGTTGATAGCGTACATGCGCCTAGTGTATGTAAGATTTTAACACAGAGCGGAGCAAACCCCGCCATTATAGGGACTGTGTGCAAACAAAGCCAAACCCCCCGGGTGTTTTTAAAAAATGCATGGGGGTCTAGGCGTTATTTAGAAATGCCAGAGGGGGAGTTATTACCTA
Source organism: Helicobacter suis (assembly GCF_902196125.1). Taxonomy (GTDB): domain Bacteria; phylum Campylobacterota; class Campylobacteria; order Campylobacterales; family Helicobacteraceae; genus Helicobacter; species Helicobacter suis_B. The sequence continues at coordinate 82,447 of NZ_CABIKG010000001.1, read as the reverse complement.
GAATTTGTTAGAGGGGTGGGGTTTATTTAATTAAGGCGTTGGGGCGTAATAATAAGTAAGATTTAAAAAGTTAAGGTAGAATTGTCCACCTTTAGAGGAGTTGGTATGATCAAGCCTCAGTCTTTTAAGTATGTGTGTTCTTGCGGGTATTCTAGGGTGGTGTCTTTTAAAAGCGATTGTTTAAGCGCGATGGATGTTGCTAGTATGAGCCCTACATGCCCTCAATGCCAAAAAACTATGGAAAAAAAGCCACTAGGTCTATTCGATCTTTTTAAAGTATTTGGCAAATGAAAGATAACTTACTTATCCTCTATAACCCCTACTATAGGAAAGACACTATCGAACAACATCTAGCCATTTTAAAAGAAAAGAAAGTGGTGGGCTTTGGAAAAATCTATCCTAAAAATAAAGACATGGAACATTCCAATCAAGAAAGACTCCAAGAAATATACAAGAATACAAGCCCCTCTAACCCCTTGCAACTTTTCTTAACCGACTATGCTAATCTTTTTGTGGCTAAAGTAGAAAGAGTAGAGAAGACTTGCAGCGTAACTTATCCAAAATACTACGATACAAACGATAAATTAGGAGGAGTTGAGTGCTGGTTTGTGATCACGGATTTAAGGGAGCTTGTTCGTAATGATTTTGAAAAAATACGGGATTGCTATCTATCCAGATTCACCACCCCCACTCGCAACAATCGCACATTTGCCATTTATGGAAACCCCTATGTTTACCCGCTAATTATCCAGATGAAAGAGCCTTTGACATACTCCCCATAGCTAAAGCTAGGAGATTCTGGGATCATCAAGACCTGCCCGCTAGACGGGTCTTACAGCCTCTACTCCAAGAGTTGATGCCCCAACTCTATGGCGGACATTATAACACAAAAAACGCCTTATATCCCCATAGCTAAAGCTAGGGGCTTTACGGCGCGAGTGGTAAATTACTTTGAGGGTTACCTTGAGGGTTACCTTGAGGATGATCGCAAGTTCTATCAGGATGTGTTTAAAAGCCCAGAATTTCTGGATACAAAGAAATATCTAGTTGAACTTAACTTGGGCGCTTATGCTGATAAACTCCATATTAATAGCCTAGATAATATTATTTATGCCGAGCTTGAATACCAAGCTAATAAACAAGACCCTCTGTATGATTTTTCCACTATCACCATGCGCTACTCTAAAACCTTTGAGGAGGAAACCTATAGGTTTATGCAAAAATTAGTGGATTTTTTGGCTAAAGAGGATCCTGATATTTTGGAGATTACATGGGATATGCAGGGAAAAGAATTTAGCCTGCGTGATCTTCCTAGCAACAAACCCAATTTGGGAAGTTATAGACATATTCTAAGCCAAAAACAACTAAAAGATGCGATTTACAATTTGCCTAAAGATTTGTCTAAGTCCCTTCATCTTATTCGAACCACCCTTATTGAAACCATCAAAACTTTCCAAGAAAACCGCAATAAAAGCGCGCATGGCAATGAGAAAGCCTCACTCCAAGAAGCGCAAACCTTGCGAGATAAAATTTTAGGGATTAAGAATCACAGCATTCTTAAAGAAATGATCGCTTCTAAAGAATCTTTTGCCTTAAAACCCACTCCCCCTAAAAACGAACCTCTCCCCTCAAAGCCCACTCCCCCAAAACAACCTCCCTCCTCAAAACCTACAACGCCCGCTTTTAGTCTTAGTCTTCGTGGTATCCGTATTAGTCGTAAGTAAAACTTTGAAAGGGTTTTTAAAACAGCGTTATAGGGTATGTTGTGTAGACTTATTTTTGATTCTTATTGATTAATATATTGGCATTGTTCTTTTAATTAGGTTTTCCTCAACCAATAATACACACACCCCTAATTTTTGTTACCCTAAAGTTAATTTTTTTTGCTATGTAATAAAAACCAAATAATAAAGGATTTTAAAATGAGTAGACAAATCCAGTTTAACCAAGTGGGTGATTCTGATGTGTTAGAGATCATTGAAGTTAATGTACCTGCACCACAAGCAAGCGAGGTACAAATTGCCTTCCATGCATGGGGGCTAAACCGTGCAGAGATCATGTATCGCCGTGGGCAATATGTAATTGAGCCACAATTTCCCGCTAAACTAGGGTATGAGGGTGCGGGTGTGGTGCGCGCTGTGGGCGAACATGTTAGCCATGTTAAAGTGGGTGATAAAGTAAGCGTAATTCCAAGTTTTATGTTTACCCAATATGGTACTTATGCTGAAGTGGCCAATCTACCCGCCCATGCAGTCATCAAACACCCTGAAAATCTCTCTTTTGAGCAGGCAGCAGCGAGTTGGATGGCTTTTGTTACTAGCTATGGAGCCCTTGTTGAACTGGCTAACTTACAAGCAGGCGAATATGTTGTTTTAGGGGCAGCAAGTAGTAGCGTAGGCTTGGCTGCTATACAGATTGCTAAAATGCAAGGAGCTACTGTTATTGCGCTTAGCCGCACCCATGCAAAAGGGGATATTTTATTAACAAAGGGGGCAGATTTTGTATTAGCCACGCAAGAGGATAAGATCACAGCTTGCTTAAATGAAATTACAAATAGGCATGGCGTGGGCGTGGTGTTTGACCCGGTAGGTGGAAAAGATGCGGCGGCAATTTTTAGGGCTATGGCTTTAAATGGGCGCTATTTTATTTATGGCGCCTTAAGCCATGAGGATATAGCTGTCCCTGTATTTGCTATTCTTGGTAAACATCTTATGCTACGGGGTTATGAATTGTTTGAAATCACCACAGACTCTGAAAAACTTGAGCGCGCAAAGGCCTATGTTTATGAGGGGTTAGCCAGTGGCAGATTGCACCCTGAAATTGATCGTGTTTTTCCCTTTGCTAAGATTAGACAAGCCCATGACTATATAGAAAATAGCGCACAAATTGGTAAGGTGGTGCTTACACTTTAGATTGCTCTTAGCGCCCAAAGCTAGTTGAGGGATCATTAAGATTTTGCACGGCTAACCAGTCTAGACGACCTTTATTCTATAAATTATTTTTAGCACAGCGCCTTAATCTATCAAGTTAGAGACTTTATAGGGCGGTGCAAAAAGCTTGTGGTATTAGTGCTAGGGGCTTGGACATTAAGGTAAGGGAGGGGATTTTAAGATTTTAGAGAAATCTATTAAATTGGCACATGTGTTAGCAATTTTTGCTACATTAAGTTGGGCTTTTCTGCTATTTAAAACCAAAACAACAAGGATTTTAAAATGGGCAAACAAATCCAATTTAACCAAACAGGCGGTTTTGATGTATTAGAGATTGTTGGAGTTGATATACCTGCGCCACAGGTAGATGAAGTACAAGTTGCCTTCCATGCATGGGGGCTTAATTGTGCAGAGATCAGGTATTACAGTGAGCAATATACAAATTCAATTCCTGTTAGGTTGGGTTATGATGGCGCGGGTGTGGTGCGCGCTGTGGGTGAACATGTTAGCCATGTTAAAGTGGGCGATAAGGTGAGTGTGATTTCAGACTTTCTACTAACTAACACTTATATTGAAGTGGCTAATTTACCTGCCAATGCGGTTATTAAATATTCTGAAAATCTTTCTTTTGAACAAGCAGCAGCTAGCTGGATGGCATTTGTTAAAGCTTATAAGACATTAATTGAGCTGGCCAACTTACAAGCAGGCGAATATGTTGTGTTGAGGATAGCAAGTAGAAGCGTGAGCTTGGCTACTATACAGATTGCTAAAATGCAGGGAGCTATTGTTATTGCGCTTAGCCCTACCCATGCTGAAGGGGATATTTTATTAACAAAAGGGGCGGATTTTGCATTGACCACCCAAGATAACATTACAGCCCGCCTTCTTGAAATTACAAAAGGGCAAGGCGTAGATATGGTGTTTGATCCTTTTTGTGGAGAAGACGCGTACGCGATTTTTAGAGCTATGGCTCCAAACGGACGCTACTTTATTTATGCGGCATTAAGCCATGAGGATATGAACATTCCTACATCTGAAATTCTTAGCAAAAACCTTACTCTACGCGGTTATGGATTGTCTAGAATCAGCGCAGATGTAGGAAGTCTTAAGCGTGCTAAGGCTTATATTTGCCAGGGGTTAGCCAGTGGCAGATTATACCCTGAAATTGATCGCGTTTTTCCCTTTGCTAAGATTAGACAGGCCTATGATTATGCAATAAAAAATAGCGTACAAATTGGCAGAGTGGTTATCACACTCTAAAAGCGAGCTTTGTATTTCTTTTTGTTTAGTAAAAATAAGATAGCTTAAGTAGCAATGAGCCACTCAAGCGCGTTTTGATAGCTTTTAATACTTGCCTTATTTTGATAAGCAATATCAAAAGCACAGCCATGATCTACAGAGGCGCGTTTGATAGGTAAATTAAGCGAAACATTAATACTTTGCTCAAAATAAAGGGCTTTAAGCGGGGCTAGCCCTACATCATGGTAGAGCGCAACAAAATAGCGGTATTTATCTCTAAAATGGGGGGCAAAGGCACTATCTGCACTAATAGGCCCTAAAAATTTGGGTGTTTTTAAAGACAAATTAGCCTGCTTGATAGCCTCTTGTACTTCTTGATCTTGCGTGCCAATAGCGCCCCCATCGCCGCAGTGTGGATCAAGTCCTAAAACCACAATTTGAGATGCTTGTGGGAGGGCATGGCTTAAAGTGATTAGAAACTCTACCAAAGGCTTTATTTGTACACTTGTACTCACTTGGGCTAAGGGAATGTGATCGCTAAAAAGAGCCACCCATAAAGAAGGACAACCTAACATCATGATCGCCTCTTGTTTATAACGATCCCTTAAAAGCGCGGTGTGCCCGGGGGCATTAATTCCGGCTAATTGCCATGCTTTTTTATGAATAGGCAGAGTACAAACCCCTTTAACCTCTTTAGTATCAGCTAAATTAAGCGCATGTAGAAAACTAGCATAACTATAAAACCCGCTTTCTGCTTGTATTTTTCCGGGCTCAAGTGCTGGAATAGGGGCATTTATTTCTAAACAAGACATGTTTTTAAGTGTATCAGTGTAGCGCTGATTTAACAGTACATTGGCTTGTTTTAATACTTCTAAATGCACACAATAAAGCGGATCACAAATTTGGCTAATCTGGTGGTGTGCTTTAAGCGCGATCTCAGGGCCTATTCCTTGCACATCGCCAATAGAGATAGCAATTTTAGCGCGCATGTTTGAGTATCTCTTGCATGTCTTTAATGGCGCGCTCTAACCCCACAATAATAGCCCTAGCCATGATCGCATGCCCGATATTAAGTTCTTTTAAACTTTTAATACGCGCCACAAGACTAGCATTAAAATAATTCAAACCATGCCCAGCGCACATATTTAAACCCATTTTTTCTCCTTGTAAGGCGCTTTGTTCTAATGCATTTAAACTTTGATCTAACATGTTTTTTAAAGCGGTATTGCTACTGGGTAAGTTTTTAAGGCGGTTTTTATGGTGTTTGAAGTTGGAATAAAGAGTGTTGTATAGATTACTAAATTGTCCCGTGTGTAACTCCACCACCCGCACGCCTAAATCTAAGGCGCGCTTTAAATTTGTCAAACTTGGATCAATAAAAAGCGCCACTTCTATTTCTTGATCTAAATACGCTTGAATGGTTTGGGCTAATTTGGGGTGATCTAAATTAAGCCCCCCTTCTGTGGTGATTTCAGCGCGCTTTTCAGGTACTAAAGTAACTTTAAAGGGGCGCAATTTACAAAGAATTTTAGTGATTTTTAAATCAATGGCGCATTCTACATTAACCGGCATAGGCGCGTGTTTGAGGATACTAATTAGATCGTCTTCATGGATATGGCGTCGATCTTCTCTTAAATGCAAGGTGATCAAATCCACCCCTACATTTTTAGCAATAAAGATAGCTTCTAGTACATCAGGTTCATGGATTTTGCGCGCTTCTCTAAGTGTGGCGATGTGATCAATATTTAAACCTAAACGCATGGGTTTTCCTTATGGTAATTTAAAAGCCACTGGTAAAAGAGTAAATAAGCGCATACAAATACCCCAATGAGGCTTAAGAGTAAATAGGGTTGGTGGCGACAAATAAAACTAATGCACATGAAAGGTAGATTTAAACCCACCACAACAAGCCCGGTTAAAGCGTTGGAGTTTAGGGGGGTGGTTTTTAAAGATAGGGCTTTAAAAATTAAGGTGTGTAGGTGCAGCGCATCCGGTAAAGTGGCCTTTTTGCGCTTATATTTGCGCCTAGCAATAGAAAAAAGTACCTCTGTTACTGGATAAATCATTAAGGCTAATCCAAACCACACGCTAACAACTCCCCTTAGGGCTAAATCCATCAAATGCACCCCACAGATTAGCCCTAAAAAATACGCCCCTCCATCGCCTAAGAAAATATAACCTTTAGGAAAATTAAGCACTAAAAAACCTAGTACGCCTAGTAATAATGCTAAAAGGGCATCATTTGGCTCAATCATGTAAAGAATGGCTAAGATAATAGCGCTTAACCCTCCAGCTAGCCCATTAAAACCATCAATGATATTCATCGCATTAGAAATACCCACTAACATAAACACACTAAAGGGCAAAGCTAGCACAAAGGGCAAATTAAAAAAGGGGGTAAAGTGGGTGATTACTAGGTGATCTGTATAAATAACACAGATCACCCCTAAAGTCTGCAATAATAAACGCCTTTTAGGGCTTAAAGACATGTTTAAATCCTCTAAAAACCCACTTAAAAACACAAGAAATAAACCCAGTAGCGCCCATAAAGGGAGTTTAAACCCCACCCCTAAAAAAGCTAGAAAAATCCCAAGCCCTCCCGCACGCGGGGTTTTCTTGGTGTGAAAACCTTGGGGTTTATTAGCATTATCTACAAATAATGAGCTATATTTTGAAATAAGCACGATTATCAAACCACTTAAAAAACTCACCACTATATACCACACAACCGCGCCTATTTTTTAAAAAGCATTATACCTTAACAAAATGCTATAATAAGCACCCATGCTAAAAAAAATATCCCGTATCGGATTGGTGTTTTTGTTGTGTACGCGGCTAGTACAAGCTGAGATTTCAGAGGGGGCTAAGGTTTTAGAAGATATTGGCGATGTGCTGCGCTTAATGCCTATTTTTGTAGGGGTGGTGAGTTTAGGCATGCGCGATTATCGTGGCATGGGAGAGCTAGCGGTAGGCAGTTTAGTAACTCAGGGGGTGATCTATGGGATTAAAAATGCCTTCCAAAGCGCGCATGATAGAGGGGCAAATGTAGCCTTTGCTAAACGGCCATGCTGTAATAGTTGGCGTGGCATGCCAAGCGGGCATGCAGGCGGGGCTTGGAGTGCGGCCGGATTTGTTTATTATCGCTACGGGTGGAAACCGGCTTTACCTGTAATTGCTCTAGCTATTCTAACCGATGCAAGCCGCGTAGTCTCTTATGAACACAGCGTTTTACAGGTGGTGGTGGGGAGTTTGATTGGTTGGGGTTTTGCTTATTTATTCACTTCAAAATATCGCCGTAACTGGGAACTTTACCCAGAAATTTCTGTGAATGAAAGGGGCAAAACGCGCTATGGGCTACATTTTCATTACCGCTTTTAGCCAAATATTAATATTAGTTTGTAAGAATGCCACACGCCCTTTATTTTGTCAGTTTAGCGATGATTTTTAGGATTTAGGATTCTTCTATGCGTGTTGGTATTAAAATTCTACTCAATATCTTTCTCTCTTTGATCATGGTAGGCGTGGTTGTTGTTTTACTCACCAATTTCAAACAACATGGTTTAATCAAAGATTTAATCAAAACTACAGAGGAAAATGGGACTAAAAAGAAAGAGGAAACTTTGCGTTATATGCTAAAACTCATTGAGCATGGGATTCACCGCTATTATCGTATCCAACCCTCTAAAGAACAAGCCCTACTTTACTCTTTAGATTATCTTAAGGCTATCAATAACGATCGCGCGGTTATTTATATGGTCGCTGTAGATAAAGAAGGGAAGGTACTTTTTGATCCGGTCAATCCTAATACTGTAGGCAAAAGCGGGCTAGATTTAAAAAGTGTAGATGGGGTTTATTATGTGCGCGGGTATTTAGAGGCGGCTCAAAAAGGGGGAGGGTTTACCCGTTATAAAATGCCTAAATTTGAGGGGGGAGTTCCTGAGCCTAAAGTGGCCTATAGTGAGTATGATCCGGTGAGTAATATGGTATTAGTTACTACCTCTTACTACAGCGATATGTTAAAAGATTTAGATAGCGTGGAGAGAGAGGCTAAAAAAGATGTCTTAGAAAGTTCAAAGATTTTAGTATTCTGGATTAGTGGAACAATGGTGTTTATGATTGTATTTTCTGGCATTGCGATTAATTTGACTGTGATTTCTCGCATTAAAGAGGCAGTGGATCAGATTTATAATTTTGGGCAGGGGGATAGAGATTTAACAAAGCGTTTGCGTGTAGGCAAGGGGAAAGACGAACTAAGTAGGATGAGTATCGGGTTAAACACTTTTGTAGAACATATCCAAAAAATCATGTTATCTATCAAGGATAATAGTACGCGTAACCGGTCTTTATCAGACAAATTACAGCAATTTATTTCAAGTGGTAGCACCCGTATTAAAAGCAATGCAGATACAATCCATGCGTTATACCAGCAATCTAGCGATTTGGTTTCCTCTGTACAAACTTCTATAAAAGCAGCTGAAGAAGTGGGCGATAAATTAGCCCAAACCCAAACTTCTATTGAGGAGTCTAATGCCTCTTTAAGCGCCATGTTAGAACAAATCTTAGGGGCGGCTAAGACCGAAGAAGAATTGGCTAGCAAAGTAGAACAACTGAGTAAAAACGCAGATAGTGTAAAAAGTATTTTGCATATCATTAATGACATTGCCGATCAAACCAATTTATTAGCCCTTAATGCGGCTATTGAGGCCGCACGCGCAGGTGAACACGGAAGAGGTTTTGCTGTAGTGGCTGATGAGGTGAGAAATCTAGCCGCACGCACCCAAAAAAGTTTAGCTGAAATTAACTCTACTATTGGGGTAATTGTACAAGAAATTAATGATGTGAGTAACCAAATGAATCTAAATTCTAAAAAGATTGAGGAGTTAAGCACGGGTAGTTTAGAAGTACAAGAGCGCTTTAAAGCTATGAGTGCTGATGTGGGCACTGTGGTGCAAAATACCCACACCTTTATCGCTGATTATGCTAAAACAGGCCAAACGATTCACTCTATGGCTTCTTCGCTCACTCAGGTAGAAAATGTAACCCATAAAATCTTAGATGAAACAACTGAAGTTGGCAATCTAGCCGATTCGCTAAACACTTCTACCTCAGAATTAGACGCACAGATTAACCAATTTAAGACTTAGAGGTTTTCTATATGCTAGATACACCTAGCCACTGGGTTTAGGTTAAACCTAGCTCAATTAGCCTAGCTAAAGCTTTCGGGTTTTAGCGCTAGTTGGCAAATACAAATCTTTTAAGTTAACGCCTATTCAAATACTCTAGTTAAAAAGTACTTTTTTGACATACTCCCCGCGCTCTTAAGCTTACTGGATTGATTAGGATCATCAAGGCTTGGTAGCCGCTCTACCAGTACTCTTTAGAGTTGAGCCCTTACTCTATGGTGGGCGTTAAACATAAAAACGCTTTAATCTGCTTAGCAAGCTTGCGGGCTTTAGCGCGCAATCGGGTAAAACTCTCTAGCATGGCTTAGCTTGATCTTACAAGCTTAAGCACTAGTGGGCAAATATAAAGCTTTTTAAGTTAACTAGATAGTTAGAAAGTACTTTGAAGTAGCAGCGTTTCACCAATCACTCTAGCTAAATGAGGAATATCTTGATCAAAAAGAGCATAAACATCTAAGATCACCCCGTTGTGGTGTAATATCCCCGCTATTCCTTGCAAGTAAAGCGCTTTGTATAAACTTTCTACACTACAAGATTTTAAGACTAATTGCACCCCAAAACTCTCTATTTCTTGGTGCTCCACCCCTCCACCTATTAAGGCCTTTGTAGGCATGATCACACATTTAAGAGATTTAAGAGGGCTTAGAGCATGGAAAAGCTTAAGCGCTTTATTTAGTAGAGTGTCTTTATCTTGTTCTAAAAACTCTTGGGTAGGGGTTTTCTGGCCACAAATAAGCCCTTGTAAACTCTTAACTAGTAAAAATAACTGGGTTTTATCCACTCTAAAGGCGCGATAAAGCGGATGGGTGCGCAAAGCTTGTATACACTCTTGATGGCCTAGTACAATGCCACCTTGTACACTTCCTAGTAATTTATCCGCACTAAAACTAAGTAGATGTACATTTTTAAGTACCTTTTGTACCCCCTCTATACTTTGCATACTCCCTAAATCTTCATAAAAAATTGCGCTTTTTTCCTGTGCTAATTTAAATAAATCCTTAGAAGATACAGAAGCCACAAAGCCACTCATGGAAAAATTACTCCGGTGGATACGCATAATCAGCGTACTAGAATCACTCCATGCGCGTTTATAATCGTCTAAATAAGTTTTATTAGTGCTACCCACTAGTTTAAGATGGGTAACGCTTTCTAAGAGTTCATGCGCTCTAAATCCCCCCCCAATTTCTACAAGTTCTCCAAAAGAGAGCAAAGTTTGGCACCCTGCACTTTTAGGGGCAAAAACGCTAGCAATTAGCACTAGAGCGCTTGCATTATTATTAAGCACTAAAGCATCTTGGCTTTGGAAAATCACTTTAAGCAATTCTTGAACTTGGCTACAACGATTAGCCCGCTTGCCTGTGTGTAAATTAACTTCTAAATTAACATACCCGCTTAAAAGGGATAATTCTTTAAGGGCTTTTAAATCCAATACCGCCCGCCCTAAATTAGTGGAGAGTAAGATACCTGTAGCGTTATAAATGGGTTTAAGCGGTGGGGACATTAGGGCGTTATAATGATTTAATAGCAACTCTACCCACTGGTTAAAATGGGTAAAAGTAAAGGGCTCTTGGTGGTGTTTGGCTAATAGATTTGTCGCTAGGGATTTAAGAATATGTCTAGGATAGGGGGCTAAAGAGGGGGCGTTTAAAAGGCGGTGCATGGCAGGGGGTTTATTTTGCATGGGAGGCATTCTAACACAAAGAGGTTATTTTTAGTTATACTTTAGCCTCATCTGGATTTAAGGCGCGTACATGCAAACTTACGGTTTAAGTTATTGGGGTAAAGAGGATTTTGTCATTGAGGAGGGAATGGTAAAGGTTAATGCGGGGAGTAAACCTAGTTTAATGGAAATGGTTTTAGACATGCGCGAACAAGGCTTTAAAGGCCCTTTGTTGCTGCGCTTCCCGCATTTGATTGAAAAACAGGTTAAAAAGCTCTTTAACATGTTTTCTAGCGCCATTGAACAGTACCATTATAGCGGTGCGTTTAGAGCGGTCTTTCCTTTAAAAGTTAATCATATGCCTTATTTTGTACTCCCCTTAGTAGAAATTTCTAAGCATTTTGAGGGGCATTATGGATTAGAGGCAGGGAGCAAGGCAGAATTAATTCTAGCTATGAGTTATATCCACGAGGGCGCGCCTATTACGGTTAATGGGTTTAAAGATAAGGAAATGATCGAACTAGGTTTTATTGCTGCTAGTATGGGGGCTGATATTACACTCACCATTGAAGGGCTTAGCGAACTTAAAAGTATTTTAGAAGTCGCGCTTGAAAATAATACCACCGGTGAAAACACGAGACTTTGCCCTAAAATTGGGATTAGAGTGCGCTTGCACAGTTCTGGGGTGGGGGTTTGGGCTAAGAGTACGGGTATTCATGCTAAATTTGGGCTAGCTAGCACCGAACTTTTAGAGGCCATGCATTTATTAGAAGCCCATGGCCTTTTAGAGCAACTTAGCATGATTCATTTCCACATTGGTAGCCAAATTAGCGATATTACCCCCTTAAAAAAGGCGCTCAAAGAAGCGGGTAATATCTATGCAGAATTGCGCAAAATGGGGGCGTTTAATTTAAATAGTATTAATATTGGTGGGGGGCTAGCTATTGAATATTCCCAGCACAAACACCGGTGTGGGCGCAATTACACTTTAGAGGAATTTGCCGGAGATGTGGTGTTCTTGCTTAAAGAGATTGTGAAAAATAAAAAGGAATTAGAACCCAATATTTTTATTGAATCGGGTCGTTTTATTAGCGCAAGCCATGCCGTACTAGTTGCCCCTGTTTTAGAATTATTCTCTCAAGATTATGATGAAAGCATTTTGCGTTTAAAAGAGAGTAACCCGCCTTTAGTAGCCGAGATGGAAGATCTCTACCATAACATAAACACCAAAAACGCCATTGAATATTTGCATGACAGTTTAGATCATATGGAGTCTCTTTTTACTCTTTTTGATCTAGGCTATATTGATTTACAAGATCGAAGCAACGCTGAGGTTTTAGGGCATTTGATTATCAAAAAAGCCATTGGGTTTTTGCGCCACAAAGATCATAACGATATAATCCGTATCCAAGAACAGGTACAAGAACGGTACTTGCTTAATTGCTCTTTTTTCCAAAGTTTACCGGATTATTGGGGATTAGGGCATAATTTTCCGGTTATGCCTTTGCATAAACTAGATGAAGAGCCTACAAGAAGCGCGAGTTTATGGGATATTACATGCGATAGCGATGGAGAAATTAGTTTTGATAAGGATAAACCTCTATTTTTGCACGATGTCAATGTCCGCCAAGAGGATTATTTTTTAGGTTTCTTTCTAGTAGGGGCTTATCAAGAGGTCTTAGGCATGCACCATAATCTTTTCACCCACCCTACAGAGTGCTGTGTGCACATACACGCACAAAATGCACCAGAGAGCTTTTCTATTACTAATATCTTAGAAGCCCAGACAATCCTAGATGCCCTAGAGGATTTAGACTATGACACTAAGGAAATGGAGCGCATTTTAAAACAAAAGATTGAGGATAGCGCCTTATTAGATTCTGAGAGTAAAAAAGAAGTACTCGGGCGCTTATATGTTATGCTAAGTGAAAATGGCTATTTAAAAACTCTAGCCTTGCAAAAGTAAAAGTATTTAGCATAATCAAAACTTTAAGATTTTGTTATAATTTAATTTTATCAAAGGAGTACTAAATGGAAGATCTAAATCAAGAGGATTTTGATCAAGAAGAATGGGATGAGAGTTTAGAGGATATGTTAGATCAATGCCAACCAGAATATGGAGGGGGATATGATGATGATGATTATGTGAGTGCGGATAGCGAATATGAAGAGTGAGCATGGCAATAGAGAAAATCCATGCCGCTATTTTACAACACAGCTATCAAGGCACGCGTACAGCCACTTTAGAGCGCACAGATTACTTACTCAAACAAGCTAAAACACAATACCCTAAACTTAATCTAGTGGTGTTACCCGAATTGCACCCCTACCCTTATTTTTGCCAGCATGAAGACCCGCAATATTTTACATGGGCAGATTTTTTTACAGAAGATGTGGCGTTTTTTGCCAATCTAGCTAAGCGTTATGGGGTGGTGCTAGTGAGTTCTTTATTTGAAAAACGCATGGAGGGGGTTTATCACAACACAGCCATTGTATTTGAAAAGGATGGCAGGGTTTTAGGCAAACAGCGCAAAATGCATATTCCAGACGATCCGCGTTTTTATGAAAAATTTTATTTCACGCCCGGGGACGCTACTAAAGGGTTTGAGCCTATTATGAGTAGTGTAGGCAATTTAGGGGTACTGATTTGCTGGGATCAATGGTATCCGGAGGCGGCACGAATCATGGCATTAAAAAAGGCAGATGTTTTAATTTATCCTAGCGCCATTGGGTGGTTTAACGATACAAGTGAGAGCATAGAGGAAAAGCAACTCCAAAAACAAGCTTGGCAAAGCGTGCAAAGAGGGCACAGTATTAGCAATGTGATACCTGTAATCACTTCTAATCGCGTGGGTTTAGAAAAAGACCTTTACACAGAAGGGCTATATTTTTTTGGTTCTAGTTTTATTTATGGGGCTTTTGGGCAAGAATTAGCAAGTGCAGGGCAGGAGGAGGCGATTGTCTATGCCTGTATTGATTTAAAAGAGAGTGCTAAAATACGCCAGATGTGGCCTTTTTTTAGGGATCGACGCATAGATGCCTACGCAGATATTCTTAAGCGAGTGGGTGATGTTTAACCTACTTTTTTGTTTCCACCACACACATGGTCTCTAAAAGAGACCGCTACACTTCATTAAAAGCACCTTATAAAAATATACAAAGATAACAAGGAATATTATGCTACTAACAAATGCGGCTGTGGTGTCTGTGTTGGTGATGGTGGGGCTAAGTTTAGCGCGTTTAAATATTTTGCTAGCCATTATCGCTGCTAGTTTGGTAGGGGGGTTAATGGGAGGGCTTGGGGTGGTGCAGACCATTAAAATTATGATTGATGGCATGCAGGGCAATTTAGAAACGGCTTTAAGTTATGTCCTCTTGGGGGCATTAGCGGTTATGATCTCAAGTGGCAATCTCATTAAAATCTTGTTGCATAAGATCATAGGCTTTATGAATCTAAAGGCTTCTGTCTTTTGCTTTTTAATTGCCTTTATTTCTTGTTTTTCTCAAAATTTAATCCCCGTTCACATCGCCTTTATCCCGATTTTAATCCCGCCCTTATTGCATTTAATGAATCATCTACAATTAGATAGACGCGCGGTAGCCTGTGCACTCACCTTTGGGTTAGAAGCGCCTTATATGACTATTCCTGCCGGGTTTGGATTAATTTTCCAACAACTCATTGTAGATAATCTGGAGAAAAATAAAATCCACACCCATTTAAACGAAGTGGTGGCTGTGATGTCTATTGCGGGTTTAGCTATGGTTGTTGGTTTAATAGTAGCCGTTGTTATACTCTATAAAAGGCCGCGCATTTATCAAGAGCGCATAGAATTACCAACGGAGAGTGATTTAAAATTAAGCAGTAAAGACTATTTAGCTCTCTTGGGGCTTGTTTTAGCTTTTATCGTCCAGATTGTTACCGGGTCATTGCCACTAGGGGCTTTTATCGGGCTTATGGTCATGTTAGTTGGGGGGGTGGTTAAATGGAAAGAGATGGATGAAGTAATTGATACGGGTGTAAAAATGATGGCTTTTGTGGCCTTTGTGATGCTCATTGCAGCCGGTTTTGGAGAAGTACTCCAAAAAACCCATGCCATTAGTGATTTAGTGCATTTGGCAAATAGCGCTATTTCTAGCAAACTAGAGGGAGCAATTGTGATGCTAGCCATTGGTTTATTTATCACGCTAGGGATTGGAACTTCCTTTGGAACTTTGCCTATCATTGCTACCTTTTATTGTCCCTTGTGTGTGGCGCTTGGTTTTGATACAAAGGCAACGATTTTACTAATCGGCATAGCCGCAGCTTTAGGCGATGCGGGTTCGCCTGCCTCTGATAGCACCATAGGGCCCACAACAGGGTTAAATGCAGATGGCCAACACAACCATATTTATGATACCTGTATCCCTACTTTTCTAGTCTATAATATCCCCCTTATTCTTTTTGGGGTTGTAGGAGCGTTGTTATTGTAAAAGCAGCACGATGGTGGAGATTTAGGCGTATTTTAAGACTCGCCCTACCCTCTGGAATCAATAATTTTTTAGAGATATTTGTTTTAGCCGTATCTGTAGTCTTTATGGGTAAGCTCTCTGATAACCACATTGTGGCTATGGGTGTGGGGTTACAATACATGATGCTTTTTTATGCCCTTAATTCTATCTTTTATATTGGTACTAATGCCACCTTAAGCCGTTTAGTGGGGGCAAAAGAGATGGAAATGGTGTCTATTGGTTATTCTAGTATCTTAATTGGGGCATGTTTACTTTGCTTTTTAGCAGGCTGGATAGGCTTTTTAGGCATCACCCCCTTTTTAAAGTGGATGGGCATTAAGGGAAGTGCTAATATTTTAGCCACCCATTATCTACAAATTCTTATTTTAGCCATGCCGGCTATTTTTATTAAAAATGCTATGGTCGCAGCCCTTGCTAGTTTATCAGATACTCTAACACCCTTCATTTTAAAAATCCTTATGAGTATTTTTTGTCTCTTTCTTAACCAAGCGTTGATCTTTGGAGATTATGGCTTTATGCGCTTAGATATAAAAGGGGCGGCTTTAGCTAGCGTGTCTAGCGCTTTTTTAGAATTAGGGCTTCTTTTTGTGATCATTACTTTAAAAAAAAGCCCGCTACGCTTCCGCTTGCATTTTAATTGGGAGCTTTTTAAACGGGCTTGGCAAGTGGGCTGGCCTTCTGGTTTTGAAAGACTTTTAACCCTCTTTTCTATGGCTTTAGTGTCTAAATTTGTGGCTAGTTATGGCAATGATGTTTTAGCTGGCATGCAAGTGGGCTTGCGTATTGAAACTTTTTCTTACATGCCCGGTCTTGGTTTTACCATTGCTTGCATGGTTTTAGTGGGGCAACATTTAGGGGCTAATCAGATCAAACGAGCAGAAGAATATGTCTACATGATTTTAAAAGTAGCGGGGTTTTTATTAGGGATTTTAGGCATAGTGATGATGGTCTTTGCCAAATCTTTAGCGCTTATCTTTACCAGTAATTTAGCTGTAGTACAGGTGGCTTCTTGGTATTTAGTTACTGTAGGCATTTCACAAGTACCTCTTATCTGTTTATTTGTATTAGACGGGGTATTTAGAGGGGCTGGCATGGCTAAAGTATCGCTTTATATCAATACCTGTAGTTTATGGATTTTGCGTATTTTGCCTATGTTTTTGCTTTGGAGGTTGGGGTTTTCTGTACGCTACTTTTTTCTGGTAATTTGTTTAGAAACCTTTGCCCGAGCGTTCTTTTTCTACTGGGCTTATAGCAAAGGATTTTGGAAAAAACCCGGGCGCTTTGCTAATTAGTGTTTTTAACTAGCGCTTCTTTTTTAGCTAAGGCTAAATCAGCCTTTAGCATGTCTGTAATCAAATCATCTACACTAAAAGTACGCCTCCAGCCTAGCTCTTTTTCAATTTTACTTGGATCTCCTAAGAGTAAATCCACTTCTGTAGGGCGAAAGTAACGCGAATCCACTCTAACAACGACTTGATCCTTTAATAAAGACATGGTGGGGACATTTAAAGAACTAGATTGTAAACCCACCACTACCCCCTGTTCCTCTAGCCCTTGCCCTCTAAATTCTAACAACACCCCTACCTTTTCAAAACAACGCTTTGTAAAATCTCTAATACTCAAAGTTTGCCCACTAGCCACCACAAAATCTACCGGTTGTGTATGCCCTAAAATCAAATGCATAGCTTTTACATAATCTAAAGCATGCCCATAATCGCGCTTGGCATCTAAATTACCCAGATACAAACAATCTTGCAAGCCAAAGAGCATGCGAGAAATGGCCATCGTGATCTTGCGGGTTACAAAGGTTTCACCGCGTACAGGGCTTTCATGGTTAAATAAAATCCCATTGACCGCAAAAAAGCCATAAGCTTCGCGGTAATTTTTAGTGATGTAATAGGCATAAAGTTTAGCCACCGCATAGGGGCTTCTTGGGTTAAAGGGTGTGTTTTCATTTTGCGGGGTTTCTAAAACCTCTCCATAAAGCTCAGAGGTGCTAGCCTGATAAAAGCGGGTATCTTTAAGCCCTAAAAAACGCATGGCCTCTAAGATACGCAATGTACCTAAAGCATCTACATTAGCCGTATATTCTGGCATCTTAAAGGAAACTTGTACATGGCTTTGGGCGGCTAGATTATAAATTTCTGTAGGTCTGATTTTAGCAAGTAGACTTGTGATATTACTAGAGTCTGTTAAATCCCCATAATGTAAGAAAAAATGCGTGTGGCTGCTGTGCACATCTTCATAAATAGGATCAATTCTAGCCGTATTAAAAGAAGAGCTACGCCGTTTAATTCCATGTACTTCATAACCCAAGTCTAAAAGATGGCGCGCTAGATAACTCCCATCTTGTCCGGTAATACCGGTGATTAAAGCAATTTTTTGCATTTTCTTCCTTTAAATGCGTTTATAATCATCTTCAAGCCGCTCAATATCTGATTCATCTAAACAAGTCCCGCATTGTACTTCTAAGATTTTTAAAGGATTATTTGTATCATTGCCTAAGCGATGGATTTGCCCTTGTTTAATAAACACACTCTCATTAGTCAAAACCTTAAAAGCACGGCTATCAATAATTACACTAGCTATACCCTCTACCACTACCCAGTGTTCGCTGCGGTATTTGTGTCGTTGTAAGCTTAGGCGTTTATGCGGGGTAATTTCTAAAAGTTTAACCTTAAAAAAAGAGCGCTCTAAAAGCACCTCAAAGCTACCCCAAGGACGGTATTCTAAAGGATAGGTTTTTAATAAATCCGCATTTTTCTTTCCCACCTCTTCTACTAAATCTTTTAGAGAATCTAAATGATCCTTAGAAGCCACTAATAAAGCATCCTTTGTGTCAGCTATCACGCAGTTTGTAAGCCCTAGCAAACAGACTAATTTATCCGGTGTACTATAAATGTAATTAGAGCTAGAGTTTTTAGCTAAAAGCGTGCTATTGTGGCAAGTATTACCCTGGTCAGAGGGTGGGAGGCTAGCTTGCAAACTAGTAAAATGCCCAACATCTTGCCAATTAGCCCTCAAGGGTACTACATACAGATTAGTACACCTCTGCCATAACAGCGTATCCACACTACCCTCTTGTAAATCTTGCATGTTAGTACATCTCGTGATCAAAGGTAAGCGTTTGGCCTCGTTATAAACTTTCTCACATGCTTTTAGCATATTAGGCACATATTTAGCGCATTCTTTTAAAAAGATAGATGCTTTAAAGACAAATATCCCGCTATTGATATAAAAATCTCCATGTGCGCGTGCCATGCATTGATTAATTTGCAAACGGCTAGGTTTTTCAATAAAGCCTAGCACTTTGGCTACTCCATCTTTAATTTCTGAGCATTCAATAAATCCATATTGGCTACTAGGCTCTTTAGCCACACCAAAAAATACAATTTGATTTTCTTGTGCCTGTTTAAGCGCTAATTTTAAAGCCTCATGAAAGGCCTTTATATCCATAAGATGATCGGTTGGACTCACCACTAAGATTTCATCTAAATTACAAGCCAAAGCCGCTAGCATCAAAGAATTCATGGTATTTTTGCTAGCACTTTCTAGTAAGAAATGCGTACGACTTTCTAAATTAGCCTGCGTAATTTCCTCTAAACTATGGAAATAATGCGCTTCATTACACACCACTAAAAAACGCGCTTCTTGATTTTTTAAACGCGCAAGAGTTAAGGCAAAAAGACTCTTATCTGCATAGAGTTTTAAAAATTGCTTAGGGAAATGCTCCCGACTTAAAGGCCATAGCCTTCTGCCACTCCCCCCACTTAAAATTACATGCACCACAAAACGCCCTTAATAAAAACAATTTTAGCTAGGGATACTAATACAAAAGCGCTTAAAGTAACAAACTTGCAAACCTAGGGGGTAGCATTCTTGGGTATAATATTTAGCTTGGTTGTCATAACTTCTATACCTCGCCATAAAGGGGTTTTTTGCTCAAGAGATTTTTTTTTACTGTAAGCTCCGGTATTTTATGTTCTCGTTTAGCCGGGTTTGTGCGCGATTTATTAAGCGCGTCTGTACTGGGTAGTGGGCTTTATAGCGATATTTTCTTTGTAGCCTTTAAATTCCCCAATCTTTTTAGGCGTATTTTTGCCGAAGGGGCCTTTGGCCAAAGTTTTTTACCCGCCTTCATCTCAAGCCGTTATAAAGGCGCATTTGCTGTAGGTATTTTGGGTTTTTTTAGTCTCTTGCTATTGTTTTTAGTGTTATTAGTGGATCATTTCCGCTTTTTTTGCACTAAGCTACTTGCCTATGGCTTTAGCCCACATAGCATTGAACTAGCTAAAGACATTGTGGCCATTAATTTTTACTACCTTCTTTTAGTGTTTTGGGCGACATTTTTAAGCACTCTCTTACAGTATAAAAACCATTTTTGGGTAAGTGCCTACCACACAGTTTTATTAAATCTAGCCATGATCCTTGCTTTGTATTTTCATAAAGATCAGCATGCCTTAGAAATTGTGCGCGCTTTGAGTTATGCGGTGTTATGCGGTGGGATAGCCCAAGTTGTTTTACACTTTTATGCGCTTTATCATCTAGGGTTTTTTAAACTCTTTTGTGTAGGGGTTTATACCCTTTTTAAACGACCCCTTAATCCCAAGCAAACATATAGACAAAAGATCATCAAAGAGGAAAGAGCGCATTTTTTTAAACAATTTATCCCTAGTGTACTAGGCAATTCAGCTAGCCAAATTTCAGCCTTTATAGATACCTTTCTGGCTTCTTTTTTAGCCACAGGTAGTATTTCCTATCTTTATTATGCTAACCGCATTTTTCAACTACCCCTTGCACTTTTTGCTATCGCCATTTCTACCGCTCTTTTCCCCACTATTGCTAAAGCCATTAAAGAGAATAATACCAACCTAGCCATGCAACACATGCAACAGGCTTTTACCTTTTTAACTTACATGCTTTTAGCCTGCACTTTAGGCGGAATTATGCTAGCCAAGCCCATTTTATCCTTGCTATTTCAAAGGGGGCATTTTAACTCTGTAGATGTCATGCATAGCGCTTCAGTCTTTAGGGCATATCTGATTGGACTGTTACCCTTTGGGCTAGCTAAAATTTTTAGTCTCTGGCTTTATGCCCATAAAAAACAGCTCAAGGCGGCTAAAATTGCGATCTATTCTCTTATTTTTGGTACAACTTGTTCTTTAATTTTAATGCCCTATTTACAAGCCAGCGCCCTAGCTCTTTCTAGCTCTTTAGCCGGGTTTTTACTCTGTGGTCTCCAAATTAGAGCCTTTGGTTTTAAGCGTTTTTTAGGCATGATTATTTTTAGAGATGTCTTATATTTAGTTCTACTACTCGCTTTAGAAGCCTTAATTTTAGCCTTATTTTTATGGGCTCAAGAGAGCTTTAAAATCTGGCACTTATTAATCTAGCATAAGAGGTTTAAATGCACCCACCCATTTATCTATTTGATAGCCACCATAAACAAAAGCGTTTATTTATCCCTATTAAAGCCCCCGATGTTAGGATTTATGTTTGCGGCCCTACTGTTTATGACTATTCTCATCTAGGGCATGCTAGAAGTGCGATTGTCTTTGATTTACTTGCACGCATGCTAACTTTAAGTGGGTATTGTGTAAAACTAGTTAAAAATTTCACCGACATAGATGATAAGATCATTTCTAAAGCCCTGCAAGAGGGCATAGATATTACAGATTTAAGCCACCGCTTTATTACTAGCTATTTAGAGGAAATGCAGGCTCTAGGTGTATCTCGCCCTCTTAGCGAACCTAAGGCTAGCCAATATTTAAAGGCTATAGAGGACATGATTAAACGGCTATTAGAAAAGGGGTATGCCTACCAAACAAAAGAGGGTAGTATCTATTTAGACACAAGGCTAGATAGCGCTTATGGATCGTTAAGCGCGCATTCTTTAGAGGCAGAAAATGTAAGCCGCATAGAAGATAACTTAGAAAAACACCACCCCCAAGATTTTGCCCTCTGGAAAACTTATAAGGGAGAGGGGGATTTGGGCTATTTAAGCGCTTTTGGCAAAGGTAGACCCGGCTGGCATATTGAATGCTCGGCAATGATTGCTAATACCCTAGCCTATTTAGATAAACCCTATCAAATTGATATTCATGGGGGAGGCTCTGATCTTTTCTTCCCCCACCATGAAAATGAAGCTTGCCAAACCCGCTGTGCTTTTAACCAAGAGTTAGCGCAGTTTTGGATTCATAATGGGTTTGTCAATATTTCGGGTCAGAAAATGAGCAAGAGTTTAGGCAATAGTTTTTATATCAAGGACGCTTTAAAAGTTTATGATGGCGAGGTGTTGCGCAATTATCTTTTAGGGGTGCACTATAGCGCTATTTTGCACTTTAATGAAGAAGATTTAAATAGCCAAAAAAAGCGCCTAGATAAACTCTATCGCCTCAAAAAGAGGGCTTTAGAGATTAGTTCTGAAAAAGCTAAATCTAATCAAAATTTCCAACACGCCCTTTTGCAAGCCATGCAAGATGATCTAAATATTTCTAAGGCGTTAAGCATTTTAGAGGAGTATTTGCAAGAGAGTAACCAAAACCTAGATAATGCCCCTAATAAAGCGATCAAAAAGAAGTATGCGCAAGAGATTTTAGAAAACCTCACTTTTATAGATCAACTCTTAGGCTTAGGGGGTAAAGATCCCACTCTTTATTTTCAGCTAGGGGTTGATAGGGCGCTAAAAGATAAAATCACAACCCAGATTTTAAGGCGGCAAAAGGCTAAAGAAGCTAAGGATTTTGCCCTTGCTGATTTAATCCGTAAGGATTTAGCCAAACAAGGCATTTCTTTAATGGATACACCCAGTGGTACGATCTGGGAGAAAATTTGACATACTCCCCATTAAAGTTAGGGGATTGACGGGATCATCAAGGCTTGCCCGCTAGACGGGTCTTACAGCCTCTACTCCAAGAGTTGATGCCCCAACTCTATGGCGAAATTATAACATAAAAAACGCCTTATATCCCCCATAGCTAAAGCTAGGGGCTTTACGGCGCGAGTGGTAGCTATTGTTGGCAATAACCTTTTTCTTGGCATCTAATCTGTAATTCTTGTTGGAAATTAGGGTTTAAAGAAAGAAGGGTAATAGGGTGGGTGTAGTTTGGATCGTCTCTACTTTGTTTGTAAATAGGCTCTAAGCGCAGAAAAATTTCAGCATGGGTTGTGGGGTCTAGCTGGAAAAATCTTTTGATGTAGTTTTCTAAATAAAAAGTCCCATCTATTATTTTAAAGGTTAGACTCGTGTGGTGGCTATTGCTACCCTCTTTTTTAAATTCTAAAGTGAGCCAAGGGGCATGGGGGTTAAATTGGGCACTCCCCGCCCCTTGCATGCAAAAATTACCCAAAACTCTTTGGTATTGCAAAATTTTTAAACACTGCATAGTGGCATCGCTTGTATAAACAAGGTGATATGTCTGCCCATCTACTTGCATTTCTTGGACTTTTTGTGTTGCTTGTTTTTGTGTTACTGGGGCTTTCTGTGTTACTGGGGTTGTTGGGGCTGGGAGGGGTTGTTGCGTACTTTCTTTTTTACTAAGTTGTTCTAAGAGAGTGTTATTAATTGTTTCCATTGAATAGGTGGTACTATTTTTTGGTGGGTTGTAATAGGGGATAATTTGCTCTGATCCCACCTCTTTTTTAGCATAACGCATTAAATAAAATGTGCCCTTGATATTTGTAAAGGTGAAATATATACCACTCTCTTTAGCCGGAGCTGTAGGGGTAGCCGGGCTAGATTTTAAGAAATCAAGGTGTAAATCCCCTTGATTAACCTGTATATGGGCCTGCCCAAATCCTTTTAAACAAAACCCTTTGTATAAAGTAGATCCTAGTAACACTCCCAAACACATGGCTTTTTTCTCGTTTTGTTTGATCTTTTGTACTCCATATGCGTATAAAAAAGTATAGGTTGTGTTGTTCACAGAAATACTCTGTTGATAAGCTTTATCATGATTATTTTTAGGATAAATTGTATAGGTAGCGCCGGCTACTTTAGGCTTTTCTAAAAAGGCGCGTACCCATTGTTTGAGTGTATCCATAGGTTCTGCTTGCAATGTTACTAAAGCTAAAAACAAAATTAACCAGGGCATCATCTTCTCGCTTGTTTTTTGCACAATTATAGCAATGTGAACTCAAAAAACCAACTCCTCTCACCACTCTTTTAGATATAATGGGGGATATATTTATATATTCTGGGGTGGTTTGTTTGCGCCGTTATATTTTGAGCGTTTCTTTTTGGATTATCCCCTTGCTAGCTACAGAAATCACGCTTAAACCCTTTGGGTATTTAGGTTTGATTTATAATCAGGGTGTGCAGCACTCCCCGCATAGTTATGTGGGTTTTGATGCACGGGTAGGAACGGATTTTTCCTTTAATAATGGGTGGTCTTTTGGGATTGGCGCTATTGGGGCTTGGAATGTGTGGAGTCGCAATAAAAAATTCCAGCCTATTTTAAGTATTGGAAATGTTTTAGGTAGCGTCAACATGCAAAGCAGTACACGCCCCTATTTAAGCATGGGAGATATTTCAGATGCCTATGTTAGATACGATACCAAGCGGCTTAAATTTGCTCTAGGGCGTTTTAATACTAACTTTGTAGACTTTGATTGGATTCAGGGCAATATTCAAGGGGCTAGTTTATTTATCCACCGCAATGATTTTAAATATTGGGGCATTTTTATGGACTCTATGCTTTATAATGGCTATCAGGGCAATGATTTACAAGGCCCTCGTATTGCCACTAGCATTAATGCCCTAGCCTCTTATGATCCGGTGTCTAAGAAAATGTATGTGGGTGGGGAAGTAGTTGCTCTTGGAATGGACTATGAACACAAGGGTTTTAAAATCTCTCCTTTTTTCCTAGCTGATTCTAAACTACCCATGACAAATACCGCACTGATTCAAGTGGGGTTTAAATTCCAGTATCATGCTAAATTACCTAAGGGTTTTCAATCCTATACCATTGTGCATGGCATCTACCAGCATGGCAATACCGATGCAACTAGGTATAATGATCAAGCAGGGCTTGTTATGATCGATCAAACTTTTTTATACAAGATTTTAAATTTTGGCTTGGGTTTTTATGCCGTACCAGCTCCTAATCAAAAAGGCTTTTTTTGGTCTTTTAATGATAAAACTAAATTTTATGGACGGGGTATTAACTCCATTGGGGTACCTGCTATTTATTTTGCTAACGCCACTATGACCGGTTATTTATTTGGAGGCTTGAAAACTAAGCGCGTAAGAATGGATGCAATGGTGGCTTTTGGGGACTATCAAGAATATTCGCTCATGACTAATTATAAAGTGTGGCAATCTAAACAAATGGCTTTAGATGCGGGTATTGGGTATGTGTATTCTTATTCCTCTAAAGTTAAAAGCAATATTGGCAACTCTTCTTTAGTGCTTTTTACAAAGTTTTCTTATTAATGATAGAAGTTAATCATTTAAGTAAGTTTTATGGTGCGCAAAAGGTTTTAGACGATCTAAGTTTTACTCTACCCCCCGGTCAAGTTGTGGGTTTATTAGGGCAAAATGGGGCGGGTAAAACCACTTTGCTTAAAATCCTAACAGGTTTGGTTAAAAACTATATCGGAGATGTACGCGTTTGTGGCCATGCACTAGGGATAGAAACTAAAAAGATCACCGCCTATAACCCCGATCACAGCATGTACCCGCCAAATTCCCATGCCATGCAGCTTATAGGGTTTTATCAGGATTTTTTTAAAGACTTTGATAAAAATAAAGCTTTAGAGTTATTGCAAGCCTTTAAAATTCCTTTAAAACACCCCCTCAAATCTCTATCAAAAGGTACGCAAGAAAAGCTCCAACTTATCCTAACGCTATCTCGCAATGCCCAAGTGTTTGTTTTTGATGAACCTTTGGGTGGGGTGGATTTATTAGCGCGCTTAGAAATTTTAAATCTCATTGTACAGCAGTGTAACAAACAAGCCACGCTCCTACTCTCCACCCATTTACTCTTAGATGTGCAAGGCCACTTAGACATGGCCATGTTTATCCAAAGCGGCCATATTATCGCTTTAGAAAAGGTAGAAATTTTGCAAGAAAAACATGGCAGCTTAAAACAGGCCTATCAGGATTTACTCAATGCTCAAGGTTTTTAAACACGACTTTTTAGAAAACTATCTATCCATTATAGGGGCTTTGCTTTTTTTGATCTTAGGTTGGATACTAGGGCAGCAAAGGCTGACTATTGGGATTTTTTTCTTGCCTATGGGAGGGCTAATTCTTATCGTTCTTTTGTTTATAGCCACCATGCGCTCCACCCAGCAAAAACTCTTTGGTCCTGAAGGATACTTAACTTTTAGTTTGCCCATTGGTATAGATGCGCTTTTATGCGCCAAGATTGCGATTAATTTAATCTGGATACTTCTAAGTTTAGCGGTTTTTATTTTACTATTTTGCCGGTTTTCGTGGACAGATTCCCCCGAAAGTTGGGCCTTTATGTTTAAAGAGGCAGGGCTATTTAGCCTTTTTTATCTTTTGCTCTACCTTAAACTCTTATTAGTACTCACCCTCCTACATATGGGCAAGTTTAAACGCTTTAAAAAACTCGCCGGGCTTATTTTATTCATAGGGGTAGAATCATTTTTACAACTCCCCTCCATTTTGCTAGAAAAATTCCAATCCACAGGGGAGACTTTTCCTTATTCCTCTTATTTTCAATCCCACCAAACAGTGTGGTTTTTTACAGGGGAAGGGCTTAAAATACTCTTTCTTTATGGGTTGATTCGTTGGTTATTGGTACATAAATTGGAGTTAGAATAAAAAAAAGGTCGGATATGAAAAAAATTTATCTTTGCTTGTTTATGTGGCTTGCTGTAGCGCATGCCCAAAGTGGTTACTGTAGCTCTAATTGTATGGGAAGACCCGGTGAGCGTTTAGCCCCTATGGAATTTCATTTTGACTTTGTACACTCTGTTGATCACTTCCTTAAAAACCCAAAAGCACGCTTGCGCACCCTTATGCACTGCCATGAAGCTTTCACCTCAAGAGCTAGGGTTAATACAATCACCTCCTCTTTTTATAAAAATTGTGAAAATGCGTTGCAGGCACAAAGGGTCGCAGAAACCCAATAGGGAATTTAGAGTTTTTGGGCTGATAACTCCCCCTTTTTAAGCGTAGCCCTCACTCTGGTACTTGTAGTGAGCTTTTTAATTCTAGTTAGCTAGACTCAAGGCGCTAATGTTAATCTCTCTAAAAACCCCAAAACATCTAAAACAACGCGTTTTTGATAAGAACAGGGGGTGGCGTTTAAAATACTTTGGTGAAAACTTTCTACGCATTTAAAAAGCGCACTAAAAGCTGGGAGTGTGGGGTAGTGGGTTTTTACTTGTTTAGATTCTAAACTTGTAGGGGTGATACTCAGAGGTTTAGAGGCGTTATCATTGTAATATAGGGTGTTTTGCGTACCAATAAAGAGCATGTCGCGTACTTTAAAAGGGGAGAGCCAAGAGATGTTTAAAGATGCCATGATCTCTACTATGTTGAAATGTAAATTAGCTGTACTTAAAGTGGGGTGATTTGGATGGGGGGCTTTGAGTAAAGAAAGATGCGAACTAATACTTAAAGCATGGGGATAGAGAAAAGATAAAATGCTTAAAGCATGCCAAGCTAGATCGTAAAGCGCACAGGTATCTTTACGGCAAATCCCTAAGAGCCACCTAGAGGCAATGCTTAAAACTTGCCCTAATTGTTGCAAGTTATTTTGAATCCAAAGAATGCTTGGCGTGTATAAAAAGGTCAGATCGCAGTGTAAAATTTTATGGCGCTCTTTGGCTAGCATATAAAGTTCTTTAGCCTCTTGTAAAGTAGAACTCATGGGTTTTTCTACAAATACATGTTTATTGGCTAAAAGTGCTTGTTTAGTAAGAGTATAGTGGGTAGATAGCGGGGTGATAATAAAAATAGCTTGAATATCTGTATCGTTTAATAAATCCTCTATTTTTGTACTCACCAAGATATGGCCCCAGTCTTGTTGGGCCTGTGCTAGGCGCAGGGGTATTAAATCACACACGCTTTTAAGTACAAATCTCCCTAAGTTATGCGCCACTCTTTGCCCCCAATAGCCATAGCCAACTAATCCAACTTGCATGGTAAATCCCGTAAAAAACGGGCTGGATTGCCCGCATAAATCCCGCTTTTATCAATATCTTTACTCACCACACTACCCGCCCCAATTACTACATGCGCACAAATGCGTACGGGTAAAATCGTAGCATTAGAGCCAATGCTAACATGATTACCAATACTGGTTTCTTTCCATAAACTAGAATTAGCACTAGGATACCCATTAGAAAAAAGATCGTTAATAAACACCACGCCATGCCCGATAAAACAAAATGTGCCAATACGCACAAGCGAGCAAATAAAAGAATGGCTTTGGATACGAGTATGCGCACCCACCACTACGCCACTTTGGATTTCACAAAAAGGCCCCACAAACACGCCCTCTTCTAAAGTGCAGCCATACAAATTACAAGGGGCATAGACCACTACACTTTCATGGGCGCACACATTAGTAATTGAATTTTCTATCACACGCATGCTTTTCCTTAGCTGTGCTAATGCTAGCATTATCCCATCAAATTTTGGTGATCTTTTAAGATAGAGGCCATATAAATATGCTAAAATGGGCGCGTGATTTTCTGATAGCCATGAGGGCCAATCAAGGAGAGATATTGAAAATACTAATTGTAGATGATAGCTCCACAATGCGAAGAATCATCAGGAATACCCTCCAGCGTTTAGGTTATGAGGATATTTTGGAGGCTGAGCATGGGGTGGAAGCTTGGGGGAAATTAGATAGTAATGACACTACTGGGGTGCTTATCACCGATTGGAATATGCCAGAGATGAATGGGCTAGATCTGGTTAAAAAGGTGCGCTCTGATGGGCGTTTTAAAGACTTGCCTATTATTATGATCACCACAGAAGGGGGCAAGGCTGAGGTTATCACCGCTTTAAAAGCAGGGGTGAATAATTACATTGTCAAGCCCTTTACCCCTCAAGTTCTTAAGGAAAAATTAGAGGTTGTTTTGGGTACCAATGATTAGAGTACAATTAGGCAAGGCAGATGGATTTATATTTTAAGACCCTTGTCTTGCCCACTGGCTACTCTGAGCTATTTGCTAATTTTTTATTAGATTTCACACAAGAGGCCATTGAGGAAAGCTCCGCTACTAATTTATCCGATTTACCCTACCAGTATTTTGGTGATAAAACCCATTCTCTCCCCACCCAAGCCTACATTATTTACTCTAGCCAAGAACCTAGCGCCTTGCTTAAAAATCTTGAAGAGTTTTGCCATTCTCTAAATGATCAGGGTGCATGTGTGGGGGTTTATCACCACACCAGCATACACAAAAACCAAGATTGGATAAAAATTTACCAACAAAGCATTAAACCCACCACTTGTGCTAAATTTTACATCACGCCTAGCTGGATTGCGCCGCTAAACCCACCGGGTTTATATACTTTGATTCTGGATCCAAGTTTAGCCTTTGGCACGGGTCATCATGAAAGTACGCGCATGCTTTTAAAAAGTTTGAGTCAGCTTAGCGTAATGGGTAAATTAGCCTTAGATGTGGGTTGTGGGAGCGGGATTTTAGCTTTGGCTTTGTCTAAACTAGGCGCTAGAGTGCATGCGTGTGATATTGATTCATTTGCCTTACAAGAAACAAAAAAGAATTTTGAGAACAACCATGCTCATTTAGAAAAGTTATGGTTAGGTTCTTTGCAAGAAAGCCAAGAATATTATGATTATATTGTGATTAATATTGTTGCTAGTGTTATTATTGAACTTTATACTCAGGTGTTAAAAGCTAGCCATGCTAAAACAGAGCTTTTTTTATCTGGTATTTTAGAAGAATATGCAGATCGTGTAATTAAAGTTTATACCTCTGCTTTTGTACTTTTAGAGCGCATCCAAGAAAATGAATGGGTGTGTTTGCATTTATGTAAATCTTAGCGCTTGATTTAAGGAAACATATGGAAAATAATAGCCGGGGACCAGGCGATCCTAAAAGACCACTTTTACAAAATCCTTTGGTTTTGATTGTGGTTTTTATCGTTATCGCTATTGTGGCGGTACGCGTGATGAATTCAGATGAGAGTTTTGGTGATCGCTTTTTATCCACCAGCACCAAGAACATCAGCTACCACGAAATGAAGGAATTGATTGAAAAAAAAGAGGTGGATAGCGTAAGTATCGGTCAGACACTCATTAAAGCCACTAGCAAAGAGGGTAATAACAAGATTATCTATATTGCTAAGCGCGTGCCTGATCTCTCTTTAGTGCCACTCCTAGATAGCCAAAAGATCAACTACTCTGGTTTTAGCGAATCTAATTTTTTTACAGATATTTTAGGGTGGCTTTTGCCGGTTTTGGTGATTTTAGGCTTGTGGATGTTTATGGCATCTCGCATGCAAAAGAACATGGGCGGGGGTATTTTTGGCATGGGTAGCTCTAAAAAACTCATCAATGCCGAAAAACCTAAGGTGCGCTTTAATGACATGGCAGGCAATGAGGAAGCCAAAGAGGAAGTGGTGGAGATTGTAGACTTTCTAAAATATCCTGATCGTTACGCGTCTTTGGGCGCTAAAATCCCTAAGGGAGTTTTGTTAGTAGGCCCCCCGGGAACGGGTAAAACCCTACTTGCTAAAGCAGTGGCTGGTGAGGCCAGTGTGCCCTTTTTTTCTATGGGGGGGAGTAGCTTTATAGAGATGTT
Organism: Helicobacter suis; assembly: GCF_902196125.1. Classification (GTDB taxonomy): domain Bacteria; phylum Campylobacterota; class Campylobacteria; order Campylobacterales; family Helicobacteraceae; genus Helicobacter; species Helicobacter suis_B. Next base: position 52,172 of record NZ_CABIKG010000001.1, on the reverse strand, counting down.
TGTTGGGCTAGGAGCAAGTCGCGTGCGCGATCTCTTTGAAATTGCTAAAAAGGAAGCGCCTAGCATCATCTTTATTGATGAGATTGATGCCATTGGCAAGAGCCGCGCGGCTGGAGGGGTGATTAGCGGGAATGATGAGCGCGAACAGACCTTAAACCAACTTTTAGCCGAGATGGATGGTTTTGGCTCAGAAAATGCGCCCGTGATCGTACTAGCTGCTACTAATCGCCCCGAAATTTTAGATCCAGCTTTATTAAGACCCGGGCGTTTTGATCGCCAAGTTTTGGTGGATAAACCAGATTTTAACGGGCGGGTGGAAATTTTAAAGGTACACATCAAGCCGGTTAAGTTAGCCAATGATGTGGATTTGCAAGAAATTGCCAAGCTTACAGCCGGATTAGCCGGAGCAGATTTAGCCAATATTATTAATGAAGCTGCTTTGCTAGCTGGTCGCAATAATCAAAAAGAGGTCAAACAGCAACATTTAAAAGAGGCTGTAGAAAGAGGCATTGCCGGGTTAGAGAAAAAGAGCCGCCGCATCTCACCTAAGGAGAAGAAAATTGTAGCCTACCATGAGAGCGGGCATGCGGTGATTTCAGAGATGACTAAGGGCTCAGCGCGGGTCAATAAGGTCTCTATTATTCCAAGGGGCATGGCAGCTCTTGGCTATACGCTTAACACGCCTGAGGAAAACAAGTATTTGATGCAAAAACACGAGCTCATCGCTGAAATTGATGTACTCTTAGGCGGACGGGCGGCTGAAGATGTCTTTTTACAAGAGATCTCCACTGGGGCTAGCAATGATTTAGAGCGCGCTACAGACATCATCAAGGGCATGGTGAGTTATTATGGCATGAGCGATGTGAGCGGGTTAATGGTGCTAGAAAAACAGCGCAATTCCTTTTTAGGCGGGGGCTTTGGCAATGGGCGCGAGTTTAGCGAAAAGATGGCCGAAGAAATGGATAGCTTTATTAAAAACCTCTTAGAAGAGCGCTATGCCCATGTTAAGCAAACCTTGAATGATTATAAAGATGCAATTGAGGTAATGGTGGGTGAATTGTTTGAAAAAGAGGTTATTACCGGTGAGCGGGTGCGCGAAATCATTAGCGAATACGAGGTGGCTAACAGTCTTGAGAGCCGTTTAGTGCCCTTAGAAGAGCACGCAAGTTAGGCAAATGCCCATCAAGCCTTTATATCTCTTCCCTAACCTTTTTACGGCGGGCAGTATTTTTTTAGGCATGATGGGGGTTTTTTATGCCTCTAAGGGGAGCTTTGTAACCGCGTGTTGGTTAGTGGTGGTGTGCTTAGTATTAGACGGACTAGATGGGCGCGTAGCAAGGCTAACCAACACCACTAGCAAATTTGGCTTAGAATTTGACTCTTTGGCAGATGTGGTGGCTTTTGGAGCGGCTCCTAGTGTTATCTCTTATTTTTATACAGGCTATACTTATGGGCGCATGGGCATGGCTGCTTGTGCTTTGTTTGTGATCTTTGGGGCTATTCGCCTAGCCCGTTTTAATGTAACCACCCAAACCACCGATCCTTATTCTTTTATTGGTATCCCCATTCCTTCAGCGGCGGTACTAGTGGTGTTAGCTATTTTGCTTGATTTTAAATATAATCTATTTAAAACCCAGTATGGGTATTTAATGCTTGTTTATATCGTGTTTTTAGGCGTGATGATGGTGAGTAATATCCGCTACCCTAACTTTAAAAAAGTTAAGTGGAATTTAAAACTCTTTGTTGTATTGGTGTTTTTCTTGCTTATTCTTTTTGTGCGTCCGCTAGAGATGCTCAGTGTTTCTATGCTTTGTTACTTGCTTTATGGAATTGTGCGCTGGATCTTTTTAATGGCTAAAATCATATTCAGGTATACACAGAAATGATCACAAAACGCTTTTACATTGAGGGCATGACTTGTAGCTCGTGTTCAAGTGGAATTGAACGCTCTTTAGGGCGCAAAAAGTACATTAAAAGTATTGCGGTGGATTTGATCAGTAAAAAGGCGGTGGTCAACTATGATGAGACTCAAGCTAGCCTAGAGGATATTTTTAAACAAATTGAAAAACTAGGTTATCACCCACAAAACGAGCCGGTTAGCGCTACAGATAGTACTAAAACCTCTTTTTTAAATCCTGCTTTTCTCACGCCTAAGTATAAACTTGTTATAACTTTTCTATTAAGCCTAGGGGTGCTAGCTCTTTCCATGTTTGCTAGATTCTTCCACTTACCTATAGCCTTACAAAATCCCTTTAACAATGGCCTAATCCAACTATGCCTTACTTTAATTGCCATGCACATGGGACGGGATTTTTATTTTAGCGGTTTTAAAGCCCTTTTTGCACGCCAACCCAACATGGATAGCCTAGTGGCTCTTGGCACTGTTAGCGCGTGGCTTTATAGTTTATTTTTACTCTTTAAAGCCTATTTACACATGCCCATAGAGGGTTATTATTTTGAGGGCGTGTGTGTGATTTTATTTTTTGTCATGCTAGGTAAGCAAATAGAGGAGCGCTCTAAAGATAAGGCCTTAAAAGCCATGCAGACTTTAATTAGCCACCAAAGCAAGAGCGCGCTTAAACTAGACGGGGATCAAATTGTAGAAGTTTCTATAGAAAGTTTACAAAAAGGAGATGTACTCCAGATTCTACCCGGAAGTTATATCCCAGTAGATGGGGTGCTTTCTAAGGGAGAGGCTGAAATTGATGAATCCATGCTAAGTGGTGAGAGTATGCCTGTGTATAAAACAGAGGGCATGGAGGTCTTTGCAGGCACACTTAACACCACTACCACATTTTTCATGCGCGCCACGCACACCCAAGAAAATAGCACTTTGCATAAGATTTTAGAACTTATTAATAATGCTCAAGGTTCTAAAGCCCAAATTGCGCGCTTAGCAGACAAAGTAGCCGGGGTTTTTGTGCCGGTTGTGATTGTTATTGCAAGTTTAGCCTTTTTAGTGTGGCTTATTTTAGGGGATTTTAAACAGGCTTTAGAAGTGTTTGTAGCTGTCTTGGTGATCTCTTGTCCTTGTGCTTTAGGGCTAGCCACGCCTATGTCTATTTTAGTCGCCCAAAAAGAAGCGAGTTTACTAGGGTTATTTTTTAAAAACGCACAGGCTTTAGAAAAGGCGCGTTTGGTTAATTGCGTGGTTTTTGATAAGACAGGTACGCTTACTCTAGGCAAACCGGAAGTACAAGAAGTACGGGTTAAAGAAGGCATAGATTTACAAGAAGTTTTAAGTTTATGCGCAAGTTTGGAGTCTCATAGCGAACATGTGCTAGCTCAGGGAATTGTAAATTATGCTAAAGCTCAAGGCGTGATCTTACAAGAGGTAGGAGATGTACAAGCCAAACCGGGCTTTGGGATTTGTGGCAAAATAAAAGGGCAAGTTTATAAGGCGGGTAATTTAGAATATTTCAATGCAAAAAATCCCTTTGAGAACCTAGCAGGGATACCGGTTTTTATTGGTACAGATTCAGAGATTTTAGGTGTGCTTGTACTAGCTGATCGTCTAAAACCAGAGGTAAAAGAGGCCATTTTGCAACTCAAAGCTTTAAACATCACCCCCATGCTTTTAAGTGGAGATGCCCTATCAAATGTCAAGGCTCTTGCTACAGAACTAGGCATAGAAAACTACAAAGCACAGGCCAAACCAGAGGATAAATTAAAAGCCATAGATGAATTAAAAGCACGGGGTCAAATCGTGATGATGGTAGGCGATGGCATGAATGATGCGCCTAGTTTAGCCCGTAGCGATGTGGGGGTGGTGATGGCTAAGGGTAGCGATGCAAGTTTAGAAGTGGCTGATGTTGTGAGTTTTAATAACGATATTCAATCCATCGTAGGCGCAATTAAGCTTAGCATGCACACAATCACTAATATCCAACAAAACCTCTTTTGGGCATTTTGTTATAATAGTGTAGCTATTCCTTTAGCCTGCGGGGTGGGTTATAAACTAGGCATTATGCTTAATCCTATGCTAGCAAGTTTGGCCATGAGTTTAAGCAATGTCAGCGTGGTACTTAACGCCCAAAGGCTTAGGGGTATTCATTTTAAAATTAGAGGATCACATGCAAGAGATTAGTTTAAAAGTTACAGGCATGACATGCCAACATTGTGTGGATAAAATTGAAAAGTTTGTAGGGGAGTTAGAGGGGGTTAATAAAATTGATGTGAGTTTAGAAAAACAACAAGTGGTGGTTGCTTTTGAGAATCCTGCAAATTTGGAGGCTATCAAAGAAGCTATTTTAGATGCGGGTTATGAACTAGGCTAGAATTTGCAGATTTTTTTCAAGCGTTTTTATCCCTATCTTAAGGGGCATATGCGGGCTTTTATACTTGTGGTGATTGCCTCTATTATTGTCGCGCTTAGTACAGCTTGGGGGACCTATCTAGTTAAGCCAACTTTAGATGAAATTTTTATTGAGAAAGACACCCGCATGCTTGCTATCTTGCCCTTTTTAGTGATTTTGGCATATCTAGGCAAGAGTGGGGGGATTTATGTCCAGACTTATTTTACTAATTACATCGGGTTAGACATCGTGAGAAAATTACGCGATCACATGCTCTATACCCTTTTAAGAATGGAAATCTGTTTTTTTGAGCGCACTAAAAAGGGCGAGCTAATTACCCGCATCACTAATGATATTGCTTTAGTACGCGCCAGTCTCTCTAATTATTTATCTGAAAGCATGCGCGAAATGCTCACCGTTGTAGGTTTAGTCGCTGTAGTGATTTATCAAAGCCCTAAACTGGCTCTCATTGGTCTTATCATCATGCCCCTAGCGGCTTTTCCACTTAGTAAAATTATTAAAAAAGTTAAAAAACTCAGTAAGGCTAATCAAGAAACCAATGCGCGCATGACGGCTAGATTATCAGAAATTTTTCATAGTGTGGAAGTGGTGAAAACTTCTAATGGGGAAACTTTAGAATTGCAGGCTTTCCAAAAAGAAAACCAAACCTTTTTTAATCTGAGTTTAAAAAGCATTAAATACGCAGAAATTTCTAGCCCTCTAATGGAGTTTTTAGGCTCTATTGCCATTGCTTTAGTGATTTATTTAGGCGGGCTAGAGGTGATTAAAGGCCATATTAGCGTGGGGGCTTTCTTTTCTTTTATCACCGCTCTTTTCATGCTCTACACTCCTATTAAGCGATTAGTAAGAATTGCCTCTAATTTTCAAGAAGCTTTAGTTGCCGGTGAGAGGATTTATGAAATTTTAGAAAGAGAGCCGGGCATTATAGATGGATCATTAATTTTACAAGAACCCATTAGGCGCATCGTGTTTAAAGAAGTGTGCTTGGCCTATGAAAATGGTAATAAATTTGCTTTACAAAATATTAATTTAGATTTTGAGCAAGATCAAATCATTGCCATTATTGGCAAAAGCGGGAGTGGAAAAAGCTCATTAGTCAATTTGATTTTACGACTCTATGAACCCACTAGCGGGGAAATTATCATCAATAACATGTCAATTAGTTCTTTACAACAAAAGAGTTTGCGCGATCAAATTGGCATTGTCAATCAAAGGGTGTTTATCATTAGTGGTAGCGTGGCTGAAAATGTGGCTTATGGGCTAAGCATTAATGAGGAAAGGGTATTAGAATGTCTTAAACAAGCGCAGGCTTTGGATTTTTTACAAAGTTTGGGCGGAATAGGGGCTAATTTAGAGGAATTTGGGGCAAATTTAAGCGGGGGGCAACGCCAAAGAATTGCTATTGCCCGCGCGCTGTATCGCAATGCTAGCGTGCTTATTTTTGATGAGGCCACCTCAGCGCTAGATACACACACACAAGAGGGGATCAAAGAAACCATTTATAATTTAAGAAAAGATCGTTTAATCATCATTATCTCGCATAATCCTGCTAGTTTAGAAATTGCCACCCATATTTACACTTTAGAGGAGGGACAACTCCAAGCTAAAACCATGTTATAATGCGCCTTTCTAAGGAGAGTGCATGGCGATGTGGCGGGTTTTAATTGCGATCTTATTTCTGGTGGGCTGTAAAGATGTCGTTTTTACCCTACCCTCTTTAAAACTCCACTACGCCATCTCACAAATCCCCACAAAAGCTAACTTAGGCCCGCTTGTCTTGGGTTATCCAGCAGTGGCATTTAAACATCACTTTGTACCCAAATACGATCAAAGAAAATATACCCTTGCCTTGCAAAAGGGGGTGGGTGATTTATTAGAGGCTAAGGGTTATCAAGTGAGTCTAGCAAATACAGCCACAGGTGCTAAACTAAGTGGCATCATATCCTTAGGCTTTAATAGTGTGCCTAAGAATCTTAAAGCAATTCAGGCTGTACTGAAAGAAACACATAATGATTATTTAGACCCCACACAAGTTTTACACATGTTAGTGGCTACAAGTGTGCTAAAACTACAAATTTGTAATGGCACATCTCCCTCATGTGTTATTCAAATTTATACCAAAATCCAAGAACCTGTTTTACAATTTAATGCGCTAGATAGCGATCCAAATGAAAGAGGCGATGCTAATCAAACTTACAACAACGCCCTAACACAGGCCCTTAATAAATTATATGTTAAAACCATGCAGACAATGGAAAGTGCCTTTAAACCCCCTAAGACTTTTATGATCCAATGAGACGAGGAATTTATGCTGTCTAAAGATATTACAGAATACGCTAAAGTTAAAAGCGAGCTGTATGCCTATGTCTCTTATCTATTTGTCCAAAATATTAAAAACTACCTTAAAGAACCTACCTTAACATATATCCAGCTTTCTATGGAGCGCATCAAACAAGAGGTGCGCATTAAGGAGGATATTTTTATCCTAGATAAAAATGGGAATTTAATTGATAGAGAGGGTAATATTAAAAGCAGTTTTACACGCAATTCTTTAGAGAGAGGGTATTTTTATGAGGCAGTTACAGAGCGGCGCTGTATTATCACAAATCCCTACCCAACCCGTAATAACCGCGGATTAGTCGTTACAGCTGCCTATCCTATTTATAACGATCAAGAAGAGCTCTTTTATGTTGTGTGTATGCATATTCCCATTAAAATAGCTATCGCGCTAAGCTCTTCTTCAAGACACTATGGCGCCTTTGCTGAGGGTAGCGTGATAATGTACTTTGCTATTTCTATCACTCTAGCCCTTGTTGCGCTATTGCTTTTTATCAAAAGTCTTTCTAGTTTATACATGGCCTTTATCCACTTTAGCCACTTTGACATCAAGGAAGTTTTCCACCCGATTGTGCTTCTCACCCTAGCCTTAGCCACAGTAGACTTAGTCAAGGCCATTTTTGAGGAAGAGGTATTAGGCAAAAACAGCGGGGATAACCACCACGCGATTCACCGTACCATGATTCGCTTTCTTGGATCAATCATCATTGCCTTAGCCATTGAGGCTTTAATGTTAGTCTTTAAATTTAGTATTAGCTCGCCGGATAAAATCGTCTATGCTGTGTATCTTACCGGAGGGGTAGCGGCTTTGCTTATTAGCTTAGCCATTTATGTTAGATTTTCTTACAGCGCAGCTAAAGATTCTAATTCCAGACGCTAAATTTAGCCTGCAATAAACCTTTGATTTTGTTTGTCAAGAGTCTTTGTGGTTCAAGGCGATCTTTAAGGAAATTAATAGAGTTTAGACCATATTTAATAGAGTTTAGACTACAATAAAAAGTTTATTACAACTAAAAAAAACAAGGAATTTAAGATATGGATATGTGTCGTATTAGATTTAAAAACTTTAGGAATTTAGGGGTGGGTGAAGAAACTTGGTTAGATGTTGGCTGTTTAAAGCAGGGGGGATTGATTTGTCTTATTGGAACCAATAATGCGGGCAAAAGCAATGTATTACAGGGGATTGATAAAATAAATAAAGGGCTTGAGCAGACTGATCGTGCTGACTTTATGGATATAGGAGAAGTGGAACCTTGTGTGTACCTAGAATTGATTTGTGGGGAACTCACAAAGAAAACCTTTGTACTATCTTTCATCGATAAGAGGGCCTTAAAGGTTTTTAAAGACATCCTAGAAGAGAAGAAAATAGACACCCAAAAAGCGTTTGAGAAGCCTATGAAGGTGATCTATGGAGAAAATGAAACAGATAAGGCTATTTTTTTAAAGACAACCGATGAGATAGTGTTTTCATGCAAATGCAAACAACTAGAGGAAAATCAGCCAAGTATCTTGGGATGTTTTTGTGTGCGGAAAGATGAGGATGACATTAAAAAAAGAATCGATGCCCTACAAAATATTAAGATTGCCTATGAAACAGCAGAAAATGCAGGCGATGCTAAGGATTTAATGGAAGTCTTAGAAAATCATAAGCCCCCCAACATTGTTTTAAAAGAACCCCAATCTACCAAACCTATTAGTGATCAAGATTGCATAGTCTCTTATGAACAAATAGAAGAATCCACTTTTTTCAAGGCACTCTTTAATATCATTGGAAAAGATTTAGACCTTTTTCTTGTGGATTATCGCAAGTATAAGGATACCAACAAAAGACATTATTTAGACAGACAAGAGGAGAATATCAACAAGAAATTACAAGAAGTAGCCCAGCAGTTTAATAACATGTATGCACAAGAAGGTCTCTATAATTTCAAGGTGAAATTACACACGGATAACCTACATTTTTATTTTTACAAGGATGGAGAAATGACCTTTCTAGACCGGCAAAGCACGGGGTTTAAGAAATTTTTTGAACTTTTTTTTAGTTTTCTCTACCAAGGCAAAATTGGAAAAGGTGATCTGGTGCTTATAGATGAACCAGAAAATAGTTTGTCTATCCCAGCCCAAAAGGAGTTACGGAACTTTCTAAGAGAGTTTGGGCAAAAAAATGGCATCACTTTTATTGTGAGTACCCATTCCCCTTTTATGCTAGACACCAAACATTTAGATTCAATACGCTTGGTAGTTAAACATGATAAGAGTAAGGGGGCATGGATTCGAAATAATTTTTCTAGCCTAGCTTCTAGAGAGGTGGATGCTTTAAAAAAGATTGATGAGGCACTTGGGTTTTTGGATGTTGATTTTAGAAAAAGTCAATGGATTTTTGTGGAGGGGATTATGGACTATAGTATCTTGAGTGCCTACCAAAAAATTAGGGATACGAAATCCGATTTTGCTTTCTTACCTATCGGTGGGGTTGGCGACTCCGAAGAGAGAAAAACAAAGAGTTCTAAGCTTCTTGACTTAATTGAAGAAAGGGATTTGAAAAAAACCCCAATTCTATTATTTGATGGAGATCCGGCAGGTGATGAGGCTGTTAAGTCTGTTAAGGAGGAGGCTATTGCTAGAGGGGAATCTATATCTGTTTTTAGTCTCAAGGATATTTCTAAAGAGTTTAAGACCATAGAGTCCCTCTTTAGCAAAGAGGATCGCGAGCAATTTGATCTATCAGGTTGCAAAAATAATCAAGTAGCAACCATGGTTTCTAGTGCCTTTAAAAACACTCACAATTTAAAAAAGAAGCTAAGCGATGAAACCAAAAAAAATTTAGAAGCCGTCTTTAAATTTTTAGAAAGCAAGATTGACATAGAAAATAAGGCTGACAAGAAGACAGACAATGATGATAGGGGAGGGGTAGGATACAATGGGGCTTCATAATAAGAGATTTTATGAGGCTAAAGACAATTGTTAGATTTTCTTACAGCGCAGCTAAGGATTCTAATTCCAGACGCTAAATTTAGCCTGCAATAATCCCTTAATTTTATAGGGGTATCTTAAAAGCATAGTGAATAAGTTAGCCTTGATCCCATTTTCTTTGCAGGCGCGCAAATTTTCCTTGTTGGCTAGCCATAAACTTTTAAACCCTTGCGTACTCACCCCCCCCACTCCCATTTTAATAAGTACCTCAGGCAGATAAGCCCAAGTAACCCTTCCCTTAAGCAAGGTACGCAATAAAAACTCATAATCAGCGGCTATCTTATAATCTATCTTGTATCCCCCAAAGCGCGCATAAACTTCCTTTCGTACAAAAAGTGTAGGGTGTGCGGGCACGCGCCCATAAAAAAAGAGTTTGGGATCAAATGCTCCGCTTTTATAATAGCGCACCACCTTAGCACCCTTTACATACACCAAATCCCCATAAACCATTTGTACTTGTGGGTTATCTTTAAAGACTTGTGCTATTTTTTCTAAGACTTTAGAGTGGGCGTATACATCATCGCTATTAATAATCCCAATGATCTCCCCTTTAGCTAGATCAATGCCCTTATTCATCGCATCATAAAGCCCTAAATCGGGCTCACTATACACCAAGAGGTGAGGATAAGATTTTAAAAGCTCTAGCGTTCCATCCACACTCCCCCCGTCCATAATTAAATGTTCATAAGGCGCTTGGCTTTGCTCTAAAACAGATTGAATCGTGTGCTCTAAAGTTTTGACTCTATTTAAGACCGCTGTAACCAAACTGATTTTCATAAATACGCCTCTATCTGTGCTTTATTTTTATCCTCTAAACTCCACAACTGCGCCCCTTCTAGCAAGGTGGGATAATATGCGCCCAAATTCTTTAAAAGCTCTTGCAATCTCGCGCTATCTTTTGGACAAAATAAAAACCCATTGATCCCCTCTTGTACTAAAACTTGTGCCCCACACGCCACACTCACTAAAACAGGCAAGCCTGCTGAAAGCGCCTCCTCTATCACTAAACCCCAAGGTTCTTTAAGGCTTGGTAAAATCAAAACATCATGCGCACAAAGAATTGTATTTAAATGTACATTTTCTATAGCCCCTAAAAAAGTAACATTAGAGTTGCCTGTGCTACGCCACTAATTCGTGTAGCATTTAGATGTAAAACTTTCATGCCAAGCGTGTTTTAAGAGTTTTAAAAAAGTTATTAAAAATCTCCCGCTTAATCAAATTGTAACCTTTTATTCTCATTTACAAGATGCCCATTTTAGCATGCTTGCCCTTTAAGCCTATAGGTTAGACTAAACTTTATTAATTTTTTGGTGCTATACTGCCCCCCTATTGCAAGCTAAAGCCTCTAAGGATAAATAAAATTAAAGGATGGTTAAATGCAATTTCAACTTAGCCCTAATGAACTTAACGCCGTTTTACACCGCCGTTTTGCCTGTAAAAAATTTGATCCAAATTATTCGCTTTCTCAAGAAGTGTTAGAGCAAATTTTAGAGGCTGCAAGACTAGCCCCTAGCTCTTGTAACACCCAGCCTTGGGAATTTATTGTACTTCAAGGTACAAGTAAAGAGCAAATCTCACCCTTTGTCTATTTCAACACGAAAGTGGTACAAACCTGTGCGGCTTTAGTGGTAGTGGGTTATATGCATGTTAACGCGCTCAATGCGGATTATCTGGATCAATTTTACACCCAAGAATACCGCCAAAGAGTGGTTCAGTATCTACAAACTTTATTCAAAGATCACCTACGCAATGAACAGGCTTTGATTGAAGCTTTCATGAAAGAACAGTGTTATATTGCAGTAGGCCAGATGACTTTAGCGGCTACTTTAATGGGTGTGGATTCGTGTATTATGGGGGGATTTGAGGCTGAAAAAATCCATGAAGTCCTTAATGTCTATTTAAATCCGCCTAATATTGCTTGCTTAGTTGCTTTAGGTAAAGCTGACATGCCCATTACAACTAAAGCGCGCAAAGAAAAAGGGAGCGCTATTAAGTATTTGTAGAGTTTATTAAGAGGTCTTTAGTAGATAAAAGTTTTTATGCGTGAAAAACTCTGCTGTGATTTCTACATAAATAGGCGCTTGGAGCAGATTTAGGTCTTCTACAATAATGATGGGCTGGATGCTTTCTGTGCCAACTAGTTTTTCGCGGATATAAAGTTCTTGTTCATAGCTTAGTTTAAGCTCTTTAAGGGGTTTGTGTGGCGTACTTAGTAGAGTACTAACACCCCTTGTATCTAAAAATAAAGTTTCATCTTTCAGACTAAAACCTAATTCTATATCTTGAGGTTTTAGATCAAAATGGTATTGTTGGCTACATATTTTTTCGCTTAAGGTGGGTTTTAAAGAAACCTTTTGAATTTGGAGATCTTTTATAGTAACTTTCTTTTCCATAGAGCGTTTTAGAATATGGCTAGCAAGTGTTTTATCATTGCTTTTAACTAAACCCCTACAAAGTAAATAGGTTTGCAAACTTTGTTGTAAAAGTTCATAATTTTGTTGTTTTTCTTCTAAAATAGTGCGTTGGTTGAAAAGTTCTAGGCGGCGATCTATACTAGCCGGGTGGATTTGGCGATCTAAAAAGCTGATTAATTCTACACATGGCTTGTTTTGCGCCTCCCTTTGATCATTAAGAGCAAAATAACACCCGCAGTAATTTTGGCGATACAGTTTATCTTGTTTTGCTAATGCGTTTTGTTTAGTAACGCCCCCTTTAGCGCGGACATTTAAATAAACAAACTCCAAACCATATTTTTTCCCAATCAACTCCCCTTGTGTTTTTAAAACTTCTTGTTCTTTCATAGGAGAGGAGAGAAGAGTTGTACTAAAATGCTGCTTACCTAGCATAAGCGCCATTTGTGCGCTAGTTTCTAAACGCACATCAAAACAGATACTACAGCGTGCCCCCTTTTCTTTCTCTTGTTCTAACCCCTTAATCGCTTTTAACCATGAGTCTAAAGTATAATCGCCCTCTATTAGGGAAATATCTAACATTTTACAAGAACGCTTCACATCTTGGAGTCGTAGCTGATACTCTGTAAAGGGGTGGATATTAGGGTTATAAAAAAAGCCTGTTAAAGGGATATTAGGGTAAAGCTTTCTTAATTCTTGTAAAAAATAGTGGCTATCTACAGAACAACAAATATGTACAAGCATAGAGGCTGGGGTATTAACCTTTGTAGTGTTTAAATCACTCATTTTTATATCCATAGTCATTTAAAGAGCATTATACTAAATCTCTTACAATCCACCCGTTTATTTGGCTCAAATGAAATCTTAAGCTAAAGGGGAGTTATGCAAGTTTTACATTTTTTACAAGATGTTAAATTTGATAGTTTACACATTGAAAAGCTTTTAGAAACAGATAGCGGGATAGAAATTCGCATTTGTATGCCTAGAGCAGAAGAGATGCGCAAACACCAAGCGCCCGGAGCGATTAAAGTACGGGTACTACAAGGGCGGATTTGGTTTGAAGTAGAGGGGCAAAAGCACACTTTAGAAACCGGGGATTGTATTAGCCTAGATGCCAATGTAGCCCATAGTCTTGGCGGGTTAGAAGATAGTGTTTTAAATTTAAGTTTAAGCAAGATAGATAGCGTTCAAAGAGTGCTAGATGTGGCTTCTAAATAACGCCTAGCGCTTTTGGATTTAGGGGTTATTTTTTTAATACCATGTAAATATAATAACCCACTCCGCCTATTAAAACACACACTAAAAACACTAGTAAGATCGTGTCTAGTACGCCCATGTAATTTTAAGTTAGTGCCTCCAAAATTTCTGTTATGCTTTTATAGGGCAGATCAAAACTTTTAGCGATGTTTTCTTGTGTGAGATACCCACCATAAGCACTTAATCCCCCTGTTGTATTAGCAACAATTTTAGTTTTAGCCTCCAAAAACTTTTTTAAACCATGTTCTAAGAAATAAACCAAATAAGGCAAACTTGCATGGCTATAGGCAATTGAACTACTCTTAGCCACCACCCCGGGCATGTTAGGCACGCCATAGTGTAATAACCCTTCAGCTAGATAGAGAGGATTAGAGTGGCTAGTTTGGTGGATACTCTCCACACACCCGCCTAAATCACAAGCCACATCTACCACCACCCCGCCCTTTTGCATTTTCTGTAAATGCCGTTTTAAAATAACTTTGGGGGTACGGGTACTTGTGATGAGCACCGCACCAACTAAGCCTACAGCCCCTTCTAATGCGCGCTCAATATTTTCCTCATTGATTCCTAAAACCTCTAAATGGTGGGCAAAAGTGTAGGGGTGGTTTTGTAATTTAGCATAATCTAATTCAAGTACCACTACTCTAGCCCCTAATAAACTTAGCGCTTTGGCTGCTTCTAAACCCACCACACCACCGCCTACCACCACCACTTTAGCCCGCATCTGCCCTACAAGCCCCCCTAATAAAATCCCCTTACCAAAAACTCCGGGTAAATGTTCTAGCCCTAGTAAATAATGTTGAATCAAATGGGCGGCTAGTTGGCCTGCTATAACACTCATGGGTAAAAGCATTGGGTAATTATTTTTAGGCCCAGCAATGGTTTCTGTACAAATTGAGAGGATTTTTTTCTCTACTAACATGGAGGCTAAAGCTTTATTATAAGCTAAATCTAAAAAGCTAAAGAGACTAGCCCCTTCTTGTAAAAGAGAGTATTCATGCTCTAAGGGTTCTTTGCATTTGACTACAATACTTTGCTCCCAAGCTTTTTTATGAGAGACGATAGTTGCCCCTGCTTTAGCATAATCTTCATTGCTATACCCGCTCATCAGCCCCGCCCCTTCTTCTACTAGCACACTGACATAATGAGTCAAGAAAGCCACATCTTGGGGGATTAAACCCACCCTAGATTCTAAATCCATGCTTTCTTTGACTAAACCAATGCTTTGCATTAAAATTCTCCCTATGCTAAAACTTGTTCAAATAGCCATTCACGGATAGGCTCAATGCTATAGGCAATCTTCCATGTGTTGCGGTGTGCACTGCCTTTATTGGTATCTGTAGGGGATAATACACTTCCTTTAGAAAACACAACATACCGGATAGTGGCCTTTTGATCGCTAAGTTTCTCATAAGCCTCTTTAAACTGCTTAGCCTGCCATGCCCCATTCCACACACCTTTAGCAATTTTAGCCCCCTTTTGCTCTAAAAACGCAACAATGGCATTTTCCCCCGGATAAGCCCCCGGATCATCAGCTGAAACCATAATAAAAAGATTATCTTTAAGCAAAGGCGCACACAAAGAGGCTTTCCATTGTCCTGCTACCAAAAAAGCCCCTGCAAAGAAATTAGGGTACTTAATCAACATCGCAATAGAGGCCATGCACCCCATAGACTGGCCGGTGGTATAAAGCCGTTTAAGATCAATAGGGTATTTTTTGCTCAAACTTTGGATTAGATGGATAGTTGTGTCTAATAGAGGCGAGGCTTTAGAATCATCATCAACAATTACCGTATCATACTGGGGGGCTAAAACAAAACATGGCCGCTTGATTTGTTCTTTAGGGTGGGCAAAGATCACCGCGCCTAAGCCTTGTAAAAGTGTGGCTTTGACAAAGGTACTAATGGATCCGGCATCGTGGATAAAAAGTACAAGAGGGAGGGGTTTTTTGCCAATATCTTTAGGGATAAAAAGATTGTAATGGAGGTTTTGGTGGTTGGTTTCATCGTAAAAATCTTGGGCGATAAAATCCTCTACTATTGGGTAGTAAATAGAAGAAATTTCAAGAGAGGGGGAATTAAGAATATCAACATGGGCTTTGGGGGTTTTAAACATGAGATTATGCCCTGAGGGTTCCCCAGCTTTAAAGCGGGGTTTATCCACCTGCTTAGGCGCGCTCTTTTTCTGCTTGAGTGCTACTTCCTCTTTTAAATCAATCTGGGCATCGTCTAAAGAGAGTTCTAAGATCACAAACTTCCCTTTAACGCTTGCCTCCCCTTTAGTAGGGCTTTGGCGCAGATAGACTTTTTGAATCGTGCGCCCCTCCACTTTAAAAGCAGTCGCAATCACACTAGAAAGAGGCTTGTCATAAGCCACCACCACAGCGCTTAAATGCGCCCCGTCTGCAAACACTTCTACAATACCCATTGCCTTAATAGGCTGTATACTCCCCTCTAATGGCGCTAAAAGGCATAAGCTTACACCACAACTAGTGAGGATAAATTTTCTACGAGTCATGCAAATTCCTTATTGAAATGATTTAAAACACTTTGGGCTAATTTTAAAACCACCTTTTCATCTTCTCCTTCACCTGTGTATAATTCAGGGTTATACTCTGTAATCTCTACAGCTACTAAACGCGTTTTAAAGGTCTGTAAAAGCCCTTCTAAAAGCGCTAATAGCTCTGAGGGTTGCAATCCATTATTTTCGCGTACACCTGTAGAACTAAAAAGTTTCCCATCTAAAATATCAATATCTAGGCTTAAATAAAGTATATCTACCTCTTTTAATAAGGCTTGGCTTTGCTCTAGTACACCTTTCATATCCGCACGGATAGCATCTACACTAAAAAGAGGAATCGCACACTCTTTAATCACACTTCTCTCGCTTGCCTCTGTACTGCGCACACCAAAATAGACTAAGTGTTTAGGATTAAAAGCTAACACGCCATCTTGCATGCCTAAAGCACAGAGCTTTTGCCAGTATTCTTGCTCTTGTTGGTTTAAAGGATTGGGGCCACTATGGATACGGTTAAGCACCATGCCAAGGGGCATGCCATGGATATGTTTTGAATGGCTATCATAAGCGGTATGGATATCTGCGTGGGCATCTAAATATAAGATTCCTAGTTTTTTCTGCGGATGCGTGCTGCGCAAAGCTTGGATAATACCAAAGGCATTAGCATGTTCTGAACTTAAAATTAAAGAAAAGCATTGCTTTTTAAACACCTCCTGTAGACCCGGGATTAATAAGAATTTACAAAAACAATAATAATCCTCAAAATGCTCAGCATACTTGAAAAAAGTATTTAGGGTACATTCCTCTTGCCCAATGGTAATTGTTTCTATTTGGGGGTATTTTTGGAGTAATGCTTTTTTTAAGCGCTCTACACCTGTGTTACTGCCTTGTTTAGCGCCTCCCATTTCCGCATTTAAAGCCACTAGAATAAAATTATTGTGCATGTTAAAGACTACTTTCTTGTTTTTCTTGGATTTCTTTAAGAGCGGTGCTTAAAAAGACATCGCGGGTTTTTAAAAAGGCTTGTACTATATCAGTAGAAATTTTAGAGCGCAAGGACAAAGTCGCATAGGCATTAGTTAGATAAGAAACATACAAACGCATGCCATCTTTTTCTGTCATGGTATAAACTTTAGGCGCAACTTCAATGGTGCGCAAAGCGTATTTAGTACGCATTTTGCTAAACTGGGTTTGGGCGATGTCGCTATAGGGTTGTGAGTGGGCTGTTGCAATTTTTAAAGCAATATCCATCGCCCTTTGGTGGTTAGAATCAAAGGTTAGGAAAAAATCCACACTATCCCACACCGTCTTTAAACCTAAGTGGCTGTAATTAGAAACTAAACCGGTAAAAACATAATTATTAGGGATAAAGATAATACGCCCCGCACGGCCATTATTTTTAAGATAGGTGGTTAGGGTAACATCTTCAAACAAAGTAACATAAAGCATGGAAATATCTAGTACATCTCCTATATACACCATTCCATCTTTAGCAACTTTGATTCGGTCGCCTACATGCAAACTACCCTTTAAAATAATACTAAACCACCCTAGCATGCTCATGAATAAATCACGCATGGCAATAGCAAACCCAGCACCTACAAAACCTAACATCGTAACTAGATAAGATACATTTTCTAAATAGGCAAATAAAAAGATAAGAACCACCACATTGGCATTAATAAAATTAATTGCCTTATTCACGGTGTAAGCCCGCTCATCGCTGTATAAATATTTGTGGCTAAGGTGTTTGAGTATCCAAGCTAGAATAATGCTAGCACAAGCAATTAATAAAACATAAAAGAGTTTAAAAACCTGATCTCTAATTTGGGATTTGATATTTTGGGTGTTTTCCTCCATATCCTTAGTGTAAGCCTCTAAACTAGCCTTTAGTAAATCTTGGGCGCTTTCAAATTCAATTTTTTTAACCCGTTCTTGATAAATGGCTACATCCCATTGCTTAGGCTGCATGGTTTGTAATTTTGTTAGAATTTCTATTTTTTGATTAAGCGCAATAATGATCTGCTTGAGGACTTTTTGGTGTTGTTGCATGGTGATTAACTTAGTACGCATGGTTTTAATAAAAGAAAAACCAGTAACAATAGCTAAAGGGCTAGTGATATTAGGGACATTAGTGATAGTAGGTTTTTCAACCAATTCTTTAAAAGGGTTAGTTTTATAAGATTCAAGCAATTTTTCTTGGTGTTGCAAGGTTTTTAGGCTGTGATTAAGCGCGCTAGCCTCTAGGGTATCTGCTTTAAGATTTTTCAAACGCTCTTTTATGCGCTGAATCTCTAAAGAGATTTTCCCATAATTTTCAAAATTTTTAAATTTCTGTAACCAGATGCCATCTTGGCTTTCTAAATTTTTCTCAATTTTATTAAGTTTCATCTGTAACTCTTGGCTTTCAGATGCTAAGAGTAACCCCGCACAAAACAAAATTACCAAACACTTAGCACCACGCATCTAAAACCTCTATAACGCAATCTTTAGGTACTTGTTTAGCCTTGAAATTTCCAAGACCTGTGGGTAAAATAAATGTAATCCCGTTGACATTTTTTTTATCCATTTGTAAATCTTTGTAGAATTGTTCTAAATTTGTAATTTTATAGGTTAAATCTAATTGATAAAGCGTTAGCAAGTTTTGAATGCGTGTTTGTACTTCTTGCTCTAAAAGCCCTAATTTACACGCTAAGGCATTGGCCATTTGCATACCAATAGCCACAGCCTCCCCATGCAATAATGCCTCATAAGCCCCCGCTTTTTCAATGGCATGCCCAAAAGTATGCCCATAATTAAGCCCCATGCGCAAGGATTGCTCTTTTTCATCTTGTAGCACTACTTTAGCTTTAATGGTTACACTTTTCGCGATAGCTTGTTCTAGGTGTTGTTCTACAAGGTGTTCTTCTAACCATTTAAAATAAGAGGCATCAAAACACACCGCCTTTTTAATCATCTCAGCCACACCGGCATAAAAAGCGCGCTTGGGCAAGGTACGCAAAAACTGCGGATCAATATAAACGGCTTTGGGCGAATGAAATGCCCCAATTAAATTTTTGCCATAGGCATTATTAATACCGGTCTTGCCTCCAATGCTAGCATCTACTTGGGCTAAAAGGGTGGTTGGGATATTATAAAAAACAATGCCTCGTTTATAAATCGCGCTTGCAAAACCCACCATATCACTCACCACTCCCCCACCCAAAGCCACTAAACAATCCTTACGGCTTAAATTAGCCTCAAAGGCTGCATTTAAAATTGTCTCTAAAGTTTCCCATTTTTTATACACTTCGCCGGTAGGAATGACTACCTTGAAAACTTCAGAGGCTTGAATATGCTTTAAAACTTGTTCTAAATATAAGGGCGCAACCACCGTATCACTCACCACCAAAACCTTACCGGTATAAGTGATCTGGGGTAGCGTGCCAATCTCAATGGGGTATTTTAAAAGATCAAGGCGCATCACTCCACCACCGGGATAAACATTTGCGGGTGTATATCACTTAAAAATACGATTCGTTCTACTTTAGTAGAAAACATCCAAAAAAACTGGTTTTTTGTAATGCAAGATTCAAAGGGTAAAAACTGCACCACAGGGGTTTCTAAACTTCTTAGAAATAACACGGGGTTTTTAACATGTGTGCGAATCACCTTGATTTTCCGATTGTAAATGTGAGAGAGATGTTCGTAATTTTCAATAACCTCTACTTTGTAACGCTTATCTGGATCGAAGTCGTATAATAACATGTCTAAATTCATTTGGGCACACACATCAAACATCACAGAAGAGATATCCTCGTTTTGTTCCATGTCCTTGTTTAAAACAACCATGCTTTTGCTAATCCCCTCAAAACCTTTAACACTAGTCTTAAAAACAGGTGTTAGGATTTCAAATAAAAGTTTGCGGTTATCCTGTTTATCAAAAATTTCTTTGCCAACCACCACTAGGCCAATTTTCTTTTGGCTATCTACTTGGAGTTTTTCTGCAAAACAAGAGCCCTTAAAGTCTAAAACAATGCGGATATCTTTAGATTCAATGGCACGGATTTTCTCAATAAAGGCTGTGTAGGTAGGGCGCAAAACTTGGATATAAAGCATGGCGCTTTTGAGTTGATCGTGTAAAACTAGCGCTTGGTTAATGTCTCTCTCTAAAGCCTCCATAGATTGCAAACGCATGTCAATATATAAATAAATATCTCTTCCAAAGGGAGCAGGAAATTGCCCTACATTACTTCTTACTTGTAAATAGACATTATTAAGTGTTTCCGGATTACCCACAGCTAAAAGTTGATCTCTTGGTTGAATCACCATAGCAGAGTGGCTTAAGTAAAATTCATTTTTCCGGTATACCCCTACAATGCGGTAGTCTTTTTGGTGTAACGAACCAATATGGCGGTAGGCAAAGACACTTCCAAATGGTACGCCAATTTCCATAACCTCCCCCTGCTCAAGCCCAAAACCTTGCGGTACACTAGGGACATTGGGGATTTTGGCAATAAATTTATTAGCAATAATTTGGGTGTGATCAATTAATACAAGCCGCTCATCTTTAACCCCCTCTAAGCCTTGATTAACAATCAACCGTGCTTCTTTATTTTTTTGCCGGATAATTTCATAGATAGCTTGTTGTTCTTGGGTATTTTCTAGCAGAATGAATATATCGCTTACATTAGCATCAATAAAAGGGGAAAGACGGTAAGCAGAGGTGGGATCAAAGATATGTACCTCAAAGGTACTAGGTAGCGTACTTGGCAAACAGCTAGGGTCTTTGGTGATCACTAGATAAAAATTATTGCTAAAAAATTTGGAGACCACCAACTCCATAAACTTTTTAGCCACCACGCCCTCAACAATTAATGCAACCTTTTTCAACCCTAATTTCCGTTTTTAGTTATTATAATGTAAAAAAGCTAAGGTTGAAAATGGATTTTAGGCTAGACCGGATAGATGGCAAAGCCCGCGCGATGACTTTATTTTTATCCCATGGAGTGGTGCAAACCCCTGTTTTTATGCCAGTAGGCACGCAAGCTAGCGTGAAAAGTTTAGACGCTTTAGATTTAAGTCAATATCTTAACGCTTCTATTATTCTAGCTAACACCTACCACCTTTATTTAAGACCGGGGGCTAATTTAGTGGCTAAGTTAGGGGGGCTACATGGTTTTACACAATTTCAAGGTAATTTTTTAACCGATAGCGGGGGGTTTCAGGCCTTTTCTCTTGCTAGTAACACCAAAGCCCACGATCAAGGAATTGTATTTAAATCCCATATTGATGGTAGTACCCATCTTTTTACGCCCTCTAAAGTGTTAGATATCCAATATGCTCTTAATAGCGATATTTGCATGGTTTTAGATGATTTAGTGGGTTTACCCGCCCCAATAGATCGCTTAAAACTTGCCGTACAAAAAACCACTGCGTGGGCGTTAGAAAGTCTGAAGTACCATAAAGAGCATGCTAAATCTAATCAGCATATCTTTGCCATTGTACAAGGAGGCGTTGATCAAGAGCTACGCAAACAAAGCGCTTTAGAACTGTGCAATTTAGATTTTGATGGCTTTGCTATTGGCGGGTTAGCTGTAGGAGAGAGTGTACAAGAAATGTATGATACCATTGGCTATACAGAAAGCTTTTTACCCCCTGATAAACCGCGTTATTTAATGGGAGTGGGTACGCCACAAGATTTATTAGAGGCTATTGATCTAGGAATAGATATGTTTGATTGTGTGATGCCTACGCGTAACGCTAGAAATGGGACACTTTTTAGCTCAGAGGGCAAAATTTCTATCAAAGCCGCGCAATATAAGCAGAGCCAAGACCCCATTGATCTTAACTGCGAGTGCTATACCTGTAAACACTACTCTAAAGCCTATTTAAACCACCTTTTTAGGGCTAAAGAGTTACTCTATTTTCGTTTGGCTAGTTTACATAACCTCTTTTTTTATTTACAACTAATGCGTGGCGCTAGGGAGGCGATTTTAAAGGGGCGCTATGCTAGCTTTAAAGCTTTTTGGTCTAAGAGGCTTTAATCTTTTTGGTGGCGTAAATAAGCAGGGACATCTAAATCCACATCTCCATAATCCCCATTACTGGCTAAACGCAGACCCTCTAAAGTACCCTTAGAAAAACTAGGCGCAGATTCTACTTTTTCCTCTTTATTTTCTGTAGCTTTTTCAAAACCAGTAGCCACGATCGTAACTTTTACATGATCGGTTGGCATGCTAGCTGAGGTACACTTACCAAAAATAATATCTGCATCATCATCTGCCATAGACTCTACAATAGAAACAGAATTAGTGATCTCTAATAGCGGGTAGTCTGGGTGGCATTCAAAGTTAATCAGTACCCCCATTGCGCCATTGATAGATACATTATCAAAGAGGGGGGAGGCAATGGCATTTTCTACCGCCACAGTGGCCGCATTCACTCCGGTAGCCTCACCTATGCCCATTAAAGCTAACCCGCGGTGATTCATCACGGTTTTTAAATCCGCAAAGTCTACATTGATGTCGTTTTCACCATAGTTAATAATCATGCTAGAGATGCCATTAACCGCTTTGGCTAAAACATTATTAACTTCTTTAAAACTATCTTGCATGCCTGCATTTTTATCAATAAAACCCACTAACTTTTCATTAGGAATAACAACAATCGAATCGCTTACAGCTTTAAGTTCTTTAAGCCCTTCTTCGGCAATTTTAGCGCGCTTTTTACCCTCAAAGTTAAAGGGTTTGGTAACTACAGAAACGGTTAATGCCCCCGAATCCTTAGCAATTTGGGCAATTACCGGTGCGGCCCCCGTGCCAGTCCCTCCGCCTAAACCTGCTGAAATAAAAACTAGATCTGCACCCGTAACCATTTCTTTAATGGCTTCTGTGCACTCTTGGGCTGCTTGTTTGCCAATCTCAGGCTTCATGCCCGCCCCCCTCCCGCCAGTAATCTTTTCACCCAAGCGGATTTTATTCTTAGCACAGGAGGCTTTAAGCGCCTGCCCGTCTGTATTAGCCGCTACTAGGGTAATATCTTTATAAGTACCTGTAGCAATCAGGTGGGCGATCATATTTGATCCCCCGCCCCCTACGCCAATTACGACAATCTTAGCCCCATTGGTTTCAAAAATTTCCTCTACGCCTATATCTTCCTCTAACGCCACAACTATTCCTTTAAAATAACTTAGAGCCCCACTCCTTAATCCGCTCTAAAAATCCCCCTCTTTTAGGTACTTCTTTATGGGGGTACATTATATCTTTTTTTCTCTCCTTTACACTCTCTACCTCGTTGGTGTGCTTTAGATTAGTTAAATCCGTTTCAATGTAATTGCGCTCTTGGGTGTAGGTAAAGGCAGAGGGCAACTCTGTATGTTTGTTCTCTTTATAACGAATCACTTTTTCTGAATCTTTTTCATAATTAGTGTGCTTGCCCGCCCCATATAAAATTAAACCAATGGCTACCGAACTAGTTGGATCTTTTAATTCTTCAAATAAGCCATTTAATTCAACAGGTTTAGCAATGCGCACAGGGATATTTCCAAAAATCACCGCCGCGACATTTCTAATCCCCTCTACATGCGTCATGCCCCCAGTTAGCACCACTCCTCTACGGATACTATCTTGTAAGTTGCTTTGTTTTAAACGGCGATTAAGCACATCAAAGGTTTCTACCACGCGCGCGCGGATAATATCATGCACTAGTTTTAATGAAAGGCGGTTTTTCTTATTTTCTGAGGAAATATCGGGTACTTCAATTTCTTGATCGCTCTCTTCTGCGATTAAATTTCCATACTGCCGTTTGATAAACTCTGCAACACCCAAAGGCACTTCTAAAATACTGGCTAAATCGTCTCTAATGTGCTCTGATCCTACATTAAGGTAGTTATTAAAACACATAGAACTACCCCCATAAACCATCATGTTACAAGTCCCTCCGCCTAGATCAATACATGCCACACCTAAGGCTTTATCATCTTCATTAAGCACGGCAATAGAGGCAGCATAGGCGCTTAAAACCACATTTTCAATTTTTACCCCAGCAATTTGGATTGTCCGCCTTAAATTTTCTAGGCTACTGCGTTGCACGGTTACAATATGGGTAGAAACCTCCAGACGCGATCCACTCATGCCCATAGGATCTTCAATATTATCTTGGTTATCTAGCTTAAATTGATAAGGCAAGATGTGAATTACCTCATAACCAGTAGGGATATGCGCGCTATGTAGAGCTGTATCTAAGACGCGGTTGATCTCTTTAAGCGTGATTTCATTATTAGGCACATTAATAAGCCCAGAACTATTCACACTTTGAGTACACGCCCCAGAGATAGAAACAATGGCCTTTTCAACAAAGTTTAGCCCGGCCATGCGCTTAGCATCTTCAATGGCTCTTTTGACAATTTCGCCCGCTTGGCTGATATTGCTAATATTGCCCTTTTTAACCCCCTCAGATTTATGCACACTCACGCCAATTACTTGGGGTACTCCCTCTTTGATCTCAGCAATGATGGCACAAATTTTACTAGAACCAATATCCACACCAAGAATAATAGGATTCAAACTGCACCCCTACTTGGCATAAATATGCACTGGATAGCGTTGTTTGAGCATAGCCACTAACATCGCATCAAAGGCTTGGGCTTTAAGATTACTCACCATTTGTTTAAAATCCTTAGAGCTAGCAATGGGGTGTTTAAAATCTTGGGAGTAAACACGATAAAGCACGGCTTTAGGCCCTTTTAAAATCACAAAACCTTCTTTATAAGGGTGTTTAAAGATATAACCCACTAGCTCTTTTGAGGATTGCTCTCCTAAGTCGTGGATATTGCCTTTAAAATCAAGCGATAAAGAACCAATATCATCTCCTTTAAAGTAAGAAAGTTGTTTAGATGCCTCTTGTTCTAGCCATTTTCTTTGTTCTTGTTGCACCACAGCTATGCGTACCTCTTCTTTGGCTTCTTCAAAACTTTCAAGCTGATCAGCCTGTTTGCCCATAAGTTTAACAACCAACCAGCCATCTTTATACTTTTGTGGTTTGAGTACTTCCCCCGGGCGCATTGTCTCTATTTTAGTGGCAATTTCTGCTGGGTAGGGTAATTTGGTGATAACCTCAGTAGCCGGTTTAAGAGTGTTGTTTTTAAGCGCTAAATATTTTTGCAAAGCTAAATCTCTTGCCTTTTCTTGGAGATAATCATGGTTAACTTTTGTTTTAACATGCATGAAATCTTGTACTTTACCCTGTAAAGTGTAAACCTGTTTGTTTTTTTCATAATAAGCCTGTAAATCCGCCTCTTTAGCAGGCTCTATATCTGTATCTGTGATGTGCAGGGCAGCTAAAGTATAGCTAGGGGGTTTTTTATAGGTGTTTTTATGCTGGTTATAATAATTCTTAAGGGCTTGTTGTGTAAGCGCCACCTCTTTAGGTTCTAAAACCTCAATGCGTACTTGATCTTGTAATCTCAATGGCCATAAGAAAGCATCTTTTTCTAAAGGGGTAATCGCTTGTGGAAAAAGAGCAGAAATTTTTTGTAAAAGCAGGGCATTTTTAATACCTTCTTCAAAGGCGCTAGGGCGGTAGTGGTTTTCTTGGAGTATTTTTTTATACAAAGCTTCATCAAAATGCCCCTCATTTTGAAAAGCCGTACTCTTTTGAATCTCTGCTACCACCTCAGATCCACTCACCCCTAAACCCAAATCTAGGGCTAGATTTTTTAACAAAGCTTGGTTAATTAAAAGGGTAAGCGCGCTGTGCTCAAGGCCTAATGCCTTAACTTCTTTTTCACTTAAATCTTTAAAATTAGGGATAGATTGGCTATAAATATCTAAAAGCCGTCTATGCTCTCTATCTAATTCCTCCTCACTAATTAACACCCGCCCCACTTTAGCCACATTCCCATTAGCCATAGAAAAACTATACTGCCCCCAGCCAATCATTCCAGCAGCCACAAAAGCGATCGTGCTGACCCAAATCGTAACAACTAAATACTTCTTATGCTTTTGCATCCATGAGATCATGGGGGTTTAGATCCTCTAGCGTACGCGATTTTCTATAAGCTCTCATTATATTTTAAACTAGCTAAAATCTTGCTTTGTATTGTTAATTTTTTAGATAAAATGGTGGTTTAAAGAAGTCTTATGGATATTTATAACAACGCTTATTGGAATGCTTTAGATTTATCTTGTATCTGGCATCCTTGTAGCCAAATGTATGATCATAAAAACCTCCCTCTTTTGCCTATTAAGCGAGCAGAGGGAGTTTATCTTTATGATTTTGAAGACAGATGCTATTTAGACGGGATTAGTAGCTGGTGGGTTAATCTCTTTGGGCATAATCACCCCTATATCAATGCTAAACTCAAAGAACAAATAGAGAGTTTTGCCCATGTATTGCTTGCTGGTCTTACCCACCCTCCAATTATTACACTTTCTAAACGGCTTTGTACTTTAAGTGGCTTTGATAAGTGTTTTTATACGGATAATGGCTCTTCTTGTGTGGAAGTGGCCTTGAAAATGAGTTATCATAGCCACCTTTTAAAAGGGGAGGTTAGAAAAATATTTCTCTCTTTGCAAAATGGCTACCATGGCGAAACTCTAGGGGCGTTAAGTATAGGGGGTGTGGGGCTTTATAAGGATACTTATAGTCCGCTTTTTTGCACGCATTTACAAACCCCCGTGCCTAAAAATACAGAGGATATTCCTAGAGCCTTGCAAGCTTTAGAGCGTATTTTAGATCAACACCACAAACAAATTAGTGCCTTTATTTTAGAGCCCTTAATCCAGTGTGCTGGCTGCATGCATTTTTATAGCGCAGAGTATGTTAAAAAAGCCACGCGTATGTGCCAAGAAAGGGGTATTTATGTGATCTTTGATGAAATTGCGGTGGGTTTTGGGCGCACAGGGAGCATGTTTGCCTTTGAACAATGCGGGGTTAAACCGGATTTTTTATGCCTCTCTAAGGGCATTTCTGGGGGGTATTTACCCTTAGCAGTGCTTTTAACCACAGATAGCATTTATAAGCAGTTTTACGCCCCCTATGCTAATAATCAAAACTTCCTACACTCTCATAGCTACACAGGCAACGCTTTAGCCTGTGCGTGTGCTAATGCTACCCTTGATCTTTTTGAGCAGGGGGGCGTAATTGTAAAAATTCAAAAACTAAGTTTAGCAATCCAAGCGATCATGCAAGAGTATTTAGCAGGGCTTAAGGGTGTGGTTAATCTGCGCGCTTGTGGCATGGTTTTTGCCTTTGAATTAGAGGGTTATAGCAGAGATTTACGCCTAAGTTTAGCGATCTTTCAAAGGGCTTTACAAAAGGGTTTGTTATTACGGCCTCTTAATAACACTGTCTATTTTATGCCCGCTTATATCATCACCATAGAACAAGTACAAGAGGCTATGCAGGCCATAAGAGAGGTTGTTTTAGAGTTGATTCAAACTTAAGCATCCTTGTTGTACAATAGCGCCCCTGAGTATTTACAAAATAAAGCGGAATTTATGCAGAATAAAACACATTCTAAAAAGCGTGTATTGGTTAAGTTTTCAGGCGAGGCTTTGGCCGGAGAAAGCCATTTTGGGATTGATATTCAAATTTTAAGTTACATTGCCAAAGAAATTAAAACGCTAGCCGATCACGGCATTGAAGTGGGGATTGTGATTGGAGGGGGCAATATCATTAGGGGGGTGAGTGCAGCTAAGGGGGGCATTATTCGGCGCACAAGCGGGGATTATATGGGCATGTTAGCCACAGTGATTAATGCTGTTGCTATGCAAGAAGCCCTTGAACATATGGGTTTAGATGTGCGGGTACAAAGTGCAGTTGAAATTAAAGAAGTGTGTGAAACTTATATTTATCGCAAGGCCATTAGGCATTTAGAAAAAGGGCGGCTTGTTATCTTTGCTGCTGGAACAGGTAATCCTTTTTTCACAACAGATACTGCTGCTACGCTTAGAGCTATTGAAATTGGCGCGGATTTAATTGTCAAGGCCACTAAAGTAGATGGCATTTATGATAAAGACCCTAATAAATTTGAAGACGCTAAAAAAATTGATGTGATTGGTTATAACGAGGCATTAATTGGCAATATTGAGGTGATGGATGATACTGCCATTTCTCTAGCCAAAGATAACCAACTGCCCATTGTCGTGTGCAACATGTTTAAACAAGGTAATCTTTTGCATGTGATCAAGGATCAAAAGGGCGTTTTTTCTATGGTCAAATAAAAATTTAATTACAAAGGACACATTTGAGAACAGAAGAAATTGTAGCTAAGGCACTAGAAAGAGTCAATGGAGATCGCTATATTTTATCTAACCTCATCTTTTCTCGGGTTAGACAACTAGGGGCGGGTACAAGGCCTTTAGTGGCGATGGATATTAAAACCCACAAACCAACGGATATTGCCATTCTTGAAATTGCAGAGGGAAAAATTAGTCTAGATCGTATTGATGAAAGATACTAAGACCCATCCTTATGGTGGTCTACTTGAAATTTTAGAACTGCTTAAGGAAGTTTCTGGGCCTAATGAGGCTATTGATGTGTTAAAAAACACAACCTCTATCACTCCTAAGATCGCCCAAGCGCTTGATCTAGCCACTCACTATCACCAAGGACAAATGCGAAAAGGAGGAGGCCCTTATATCACACACCCTATTTGTGTGGCTTGTATTGTGGCCTTTTGCGGGGGCGATGAGGCGATGATTTGCGCTTCTTTATTACACGATGTGGTGGAGGATACGCCATGTGAAATTGGACAAATTGTAGAATTCTTTGGAAAAGATGTCGCTAATTTAGTTGATGCCCTGACTAAAATTACAGAAATTCGCAAAGAAGAGCTAGCTTTTGATCCGCAGAACCCTAGATTAGTAACTTCTGCTCTTACTTTTAGAAAAATTTTAGTGAGTGCGATTAAAGACCCTAGAGCTTTAGTAGTTAAAATTAGCGACCGGTTACACAATATGTTAACCCTTGATGCGTTGAATCGGGATAAACAAATCCGTATCTCTAAAGAGACTTTAGCCGTTTATGCCCCCATTGCTAGCCGTTTGGGCATGTCCTCTATTAAAAACGAATTAGAGGATAAAAGTTTTTATTATATTTACCCCCAAGAATACCAAAGTATCCAGTCTTATTTAAACCAAAGCAAACAAGCCCTCTCCATTAAACTTAATCTATTTGCTAGCAAACTAGAAAAGATGTTTTTTGAAGCCGGGTTTTTAGAAACAGATTTTCAAATCACCACCCGCATTAAGCGCCCCTATTCTATCTTTTTAAAAATGCAACGCAAGGGAGCGGTGAATAAAGATGAAATTTTAGATTTAATGGCAGTCCGTGTTTTGGTGCGCACACCTTTAGAATGCTATAAAATCTTAGGCATTGTACATTTGCGTTTTAAGCCTATTGTTTCGCGCTTTAAGGATCACATTGCCCTGCCTAAGGAAAATGGCTATCAAACTATTCACACCACTATTTTTGATGAATCCTCCATTTATGAAGTACAAATCCGCACCTTTGATATGCACATGGGCGCAGAGTATGGCAATTCAGCACACTGGAAGTATAAAGCTGGAGGTACAGAGCCAGAGAGTCTTAAGTGGCTACACAACCTGAAATACCAAAGCGAGGATAATAAAGACAACCCTAGAGAATTTTACGATTTAGTGCAAAATGATTTATACCGCGAGGACATCACGGTATTCTCACCCAGTGGGGATAATTACACTTTACCAGCTGGGGCTATTGTTTTAGATTTTGCCTACATGATTCATAGCGAATTAGGCGATAAGGCTAAAGAAGCTTTTGTGAATAATAAAAAGGCCTTACTTAATCAAGAACTTAGAAGCGGTGATGTGGTTAAAATTATTAAGGGCAAAAAGAGCATTCCGCGCTTCACTTGGATTAACCAGCTACGCACATCTAGGGCCAAAAGCCACCTAAAACTCCAGCGCAAAAACCAGATTAAAGAAATTGATTCTAAAAGCATGATTAATATCCTTAATTCCATTTTTGAATCCCCCATTTTTGAGGCTGATATAGGCGCTAAGCAGTATCTACTCTTTGAAGAAAAGTTAGCCAAGCATGGGGTGGAGTGTAGTTTGAGTGAGGCGATGAAAAACATTGATGGGGTGAGAAAGTTAGTTGAAGAGATTCAAGCCAAAGTCCCACAGATAGCCCAGCATTCACGAAGTGAACAACGCCTCTTTGGTTTTGTGATGAAAAATTTAATGCAATTTCGCTTCACACGGATTTTAAATAGGCCTTTGCTTTCCGTTGGGCTTAAAAGATGTGAACTAGAAAACTTCATTATCTATACAAATCCCCATGTGCATGTTAAACAAGTGGTGTTTAATGATTGTTGCCACCCTAAATACCAAGATGAAATTATTGCTATCATGCCAAATTATAAAGACCATAAAGTCGTGGTACACCATAAACTATGCAAACAAGGCGGGCTAGATATTGATCTAGGTTTGCCTATGGTTTTTATTGAGTGGAGCAAGAGAAGTAAAGAGATTTATAAAATCATTATCCATGTTAGCAACACAAAAGAAGCGTTATTGCATCTTCTAACTTTCTTAATCAAAAACGATTGCCACATTGTAGGAGTCCACTACCGCGGTTATCGGGATAATTTTTCCTCCCATTGTGAAATTTTATTTGAATACAATGCTAAAGAAGTGAGGGCGTTTAAGGATATTGTCATGCGCAAGTATCAAGAAAGACTAGGGGAATTTTCTAGCCTTAAAGACGCTTATCAGGAGTGAAGGATACAAATGGAAATTAAACACGCTATGGCAGACATCACAAGGGGCATGGGAGAATGCATTGGTTTAGAGTATTTACAAAGCTTAGTAGAGAGATTTTATAAAACAGGGGATCGCTTTAGCGCTAAAGCTGGGTTTGATCCCACCGCTCCGGATTTGCATTTAGGGCATGTGGTTTTGCTTAATAAACTAGCCACTTTACAAAAGCATGGCGCACTGGTGCAGTTTGTGATTGGAGATTTTACCGCCACTATAGGCGATCCTAGTGGCAAGAGTGAAACGCGCAAGATTTTAAGCTTTGAGGAAGTGTTAGAAAATGCTAAAACTTATAAAGAACAGGTGTTTAAAATTTTAGATCCGGATTTAACCGATGTGTGTTTTAATAGTGCATGGTTAAAGCCACTAGGAGCAGAAGGGTTACTTGTCTTGACTTCTAAATTCTCAGTAGCTAGAATGCTTGAGCGCGATGATTTTGAGAAACGCTATAAAGAGAATAAGCCCATTAGCGTAGTGGAGTTTATATATCCGCTTTTACAAGGTTATGACTCTGTGGCTTTAGAGTGTGATATTGAATTAGGAGGCAACGATCAGAAGTTTAATTTATTGGTGGGGCGCTTTTTACAGCGATCTTATGGGCTTTCTAAGGAACAAAGCGTGTTGACCATGCCCTTACTTGAAGGGCTTGATGGGGTGCATAAGATGAGTAAGAGTTTGGGTAATTATATTGGTGTGAGTGAAGATCCAAAAAACATGTATGCCAAACTGCTAAGTATTAGCGATGATTTGATGTGGCGCTATTATGAGCTTTTAAGCGCCCAAACAAGCCAACAAATTGCCCTTTTAAAACAGGGCGTACAAGAGGAAAAATTACACCCAAAAGCTATCAAAGAAGAGTTAGCCTTAGAGATCACAACCCGTTTACACTCTTTAAAACAGGCCCAAGATGCCAAAGCAGAATTTGATCGCATCAGCCATAAACAAATCCCTAGTGAACTTGTGCAGATGCAATTTAGCGAAGGGGTTTGGATTGCCACGCTTCTTAAAAGTGCAGGACTCAGCCCTTCTACCTCGCAGGCAAGGCGAGATATTAAAGCCGGTGGGGTGCGCATCAATCAAACAGTCATTACCGATGAACAGTACCAATTTTCTAAAGGGAGTTATATTGTGCAAGTGGGCAAGAGAAAATTTATACGGGCTATCATTGCCTAAAGAATGTACATGATCTCCACACTCAAACCGCTTAAAATCGGTAAACACATTCTTAAATACCCTATTTTTCAGGGGGGCATGGGGGTTGGAATTAGCTGGGACGAACTAGCCGGCAATGCCGCTAAAGAGGGGATTTTAGGCGTGATTTCAGCCGTAGGCACGGGTTATTATAAAAACATGCGTTTTGTAGAAAAAATCGTGGCCAAAAAGCCTTTTGAAGCCCTTAATTTTTACTCCAAACAAGCTTTGATAGAAATCTTTAAAAACGCCCGTAAAATCTGTGGGTCTAATCCGCTAGGGGCTAATATCTTGCATGCGATTAATGAATATGGGCGGGTGGTGCGCGATGCCTGTGAAGCGGGGGCTAATGTGATTATTACCGGAGCCGGGCTACCCACTAACATGCCTGAATTTACAAAAGATTTTCCCAGCGTAGCCCTTGTGCCTATCATTTCCTCTATTAAAGCTTTGCATATTATTTGTAAGCGCTGGAGTGCGCGCTATAAAAAGATCCCCGATGCGGTGATTGTAGAGGGCCCTTTAAGTGGGGGGCATCAAGGGTTTAAATACGAGGATTGTTTTAAAGAGGAATTCCAGTTAGAAAATTTAGTACCCGGTATTGTAGAGGCTAGTAAAGAGTGGGGCCATATCCCTATCATTGCCGCTGGGGGTATTTGGGATCGCAAAGACATTAATAAAATGCTTTCTTTGGGCGCAAGCGGGGTACAAATGGCCACGCGCTTTTTAGGCACTAAAGAATGCGATGCTAAAGTCTATGCACAGATTCTACCCTCTTTAAAGAAAGAGGATATTGTACTGATCAAATCCCCCGTAGGTTATCCAGCCCGTGCGATTAACACCGGTGTACTTGAGCGCATTAAAGAGGGTAATGCGCCTAGAATTGCTTGTGTGAGTAATTGTGTGAGTCCTTGTAACCGCGGTGAGGAGGCTAGAAAAGTGGGCTACTGTATTGCCGATGGATTAGGCCGCGCCCATCAAGGCAATCGCGCAGAGGGTCTGTATTTTACGGGGGCTAATGGGTATAGAATTGAAAAAATTATCAGTGTGCATGAACTCGTGCAAGAGCTGATTTTGGATTGAATGGGTGCGCTATTTTTTAGTCTGCTTATTATTACAACTAGGGCTTTATGCCCATGTACTTAAAATTACAGAGGTTGTCCCCTTTGGTGTTAGTAATTTGCGCATCACTTTCAACCAAGATATTAATCGCAGTGTTTTTAAAGAAATAGCGCTTAATCGCTTTAAAGCCCTTTTACAAATCCATGCTAAGCTCATGCTCGCTCCTAGAAACTACCGCTTTGCTAACCAGACTTCTGTTAAAATCACTTCAGGAAAGCTAGTTAAGGTGTGGATTAATATCCACAAAAACATGGCCTACCGTCTCAAACTAACCCATAATCATCTCTATGTTTTCCTAGAAGAATTTTTAATCGCTCAGTCTAAACCTCCCTTAAAAGACCCCCCTTTAAAGAAACCTAAGCGCTTTAAAGTCGTTATTGATCCCGGGCATGGCGGGCATGATTGTGGGGCAGTGGGTGTTAATGGTGTTTGTGAAAAGCGTATTGTACTAGCGGTGGCTAAATATTTGCAACAAGAACTCCAAAACCGCGCTTATCAAGTTTACATGACTCGCAACAAAGATAGCTATGTGGATTTAAAGACGCGTACTGAATTTGCCAACAATAAAAACGCCGATCTTTTCATCTCTATCCATGCTAATTCTATCCCCAAGCACAGTAATACCAATCCTCAAGGTGTAGAAACCTATTTTCTCTCTACAGCTCGCAGTGAAAGGGCGCGTAAAGTGGCTGAGCAAGAAAACCAAGATGATGTAAAAGTCATGGATTACTTTTCTAAACTCTCCTTTTTAAATTCGCTTAATTCCCAACGCCTGATTATTTCCAATAAATTAGCCATCGATATCCAATTTGGGATTTTAAACAGATTACGCCACATCTATAAGGATGTAGTGGATGGGGGTGTTAGAGAAGGTCCTTTTTGGGTATTAGCCGGGGCACTCATGCCCTCTGTGCTCATTGAAATTGGCTATAATTCTAATCCTAAAGAATCTAAACGCATTCAGGATAAACGCTACCAACAGGCTTTAGCAAAAGGAATTGCTGATGGCGTACAAAGCTTTATTAGCAAAAACTATTGATTCTCATGCAAAAAATCAATTTTTACAAGGTGGTGTTTTCCTCAATTTTTTTTATCCTCTTTGTGATCACTAGTCTTTCTTTATTGCTCTCTACCTTTGCTAATGATTTTACACAACTCTTTAGTATCTTTAATAAGCATTTTTACCGCCCCCTAATTTCTTTTCTTTATATCTGTGGTGTATTTATATCTCTTGTTTACCTCGTACTTTGTGCATGGCATAAAAACCACGCACTCATTCCCCAAATCGTGGCATTTATCGGGGGGGTACTCTTCATGTATTTATGCTTTATCCCCCCTATCCCCACCCCTGCTTTTTTATTCGCGTTCTTTTTCTATCTTGCGTTTTTTCTATTAGGAATGATTTGGTTTCATTTCAGAAGTAAAAAACTTAAAAGTAAAACCCTAACTTTTTTTGCCCCCTCTCTTAATACCTGTTTGGTTACTCTCTTTGCTAGCGGTTTACAAACTTATTTTTTAACCCACAGCTTACAAGCATGGTTTGATTGGATTTTATTTTGTCTTGGATTAGTGTTATTGCTGGTTTTACTTGCTAGGCATAAAGAATATTTTGGGCTGTATGAATATGCTAATTTATTAGTGCTAATAGCCGGAATTTTAGTGTTTTTATTGAGTGCGCCTATTTTATTCCAAACAGAGCGCTATAACGAAGCCCGTTGGTCGTTTTATTTACTAGGCTTTTTAGGGTGGTATGCAGAGTGGATGTACACTAGCTTTAAAAACGACGGGGTGGCTTAATTCTTTTAAGACGCAATTCACGGTAAAAACAGCGCAAAGAAAATTCCTCTTTAGCACGCAAACGATATTTAATATACTTAAGGTACTCTACAATCTGTACGCGTTTTAGCTGGCTAGCATGGGCTCTTTGCTCTAAGATATAAAAAGGAATCTTGACTTTTTTAGCATAAAAGGCGCGGGCTAGGTTTTGATAAAAAGAATGATGGGATTGGAAACAAAAACGGCCAAATACAAAGGGCAATCTTCTTTTTTGATACCAGCAGGTGGCCATGTCTATAAAATCCGGTTTATTTCCTTGTTGGTAGTAAAAGCATAAAGCCTTATCCCCGATTAAAACCTGACCCTTAAGCCCAAGAACTTGGCAAAGAGCGTTAGAAGTGTCTGATTGGCTATCCATTTTAGGCTCAGTTAGCACCACTAAAACACTAAGTACTTGCTTTTCTCCAATAATGCCACAGGGGGTAACTTGTCTTTTGCGCCAAGAATTAAAACCGGCAATAGAGGAAATAAAGCCCGCGTCGATTCGTTTAAAGAGAAAATCGCGATTAAGTTTAGCCGGGTAGGTTTTTTTGTGGTTTAAAAACTGTTTGAAAAAAGAGGGTGTGGGGTAGGCCTTAATAAAAACATCAAAGGGGAGTAAATTTAAATAATCAATTTTTCCAAAGCGCATACATAACCTTTAATAATCTTTTAGACATGGCAAAAAAATAACCGAGTTGTTATATACTACTCAGATAAACCTAGAAGGAGTTGATATGTTGAATTTTTTACAAGAATACCAACAAATCACGCGAGAGCGTGCTAGGGAGCATATCCCCCCCTTGCCTTTAAATGCAGAACAAGTAGAAAGAGTGGTCAATATTCTTTTATACTCTAATGATAAAACAGAGTGTAGCGAGGCTAAGGATTTGTTGATTCATCGTGTGAGCCCGGGCGTAGATGAAGGGGCAAAGGTTAAAGCAGAATTTTTAGCCAATCTTGTGAGTAAAAAAGTAGAATGCGTACATTTCAGCCCCCTAGAGGCGGTAGAGTATTTAGGGACTATGCTTGGGGGTTATAATGTTGCGCCTTTAATTGAAGCCTTGCAAAGTAGCGATACAGAAATTGCTAAGGCTGCTTGTAATGCTCTTAAATCAACTTTACTTGTTTATAACTCTTTTGAGATCATCGCTAAACTTAGCCAAACTAACCCCCTTGCAAAAGAGGTTTTAAAATCTTGGGCTGAGGCGGAGTGGTTTTTAAATAAACCGGCTTTACCTGAAAAACTAGAACTGTGCGTGCTTAAAATTGATGGGGAAACTAATACTGATGATTTAAGCCCAGCTAGCGATGCTTTTACCCGTAGCGATATTCCCCTGCATGCTAATGCCATGCTAAAAAATCGCATAGAAAATTGCCAAGAACGCTTGATGAATATCAAATCTAAGGGTATACCGGTAGTGTATGTAGGCGATGTGGTGGGTACAGGTAGTTCACGCAAAAGCGCGACTAACTCTATCATGTGGCATTTTGGGAAGGATATTCCTTATGTACCCAATAAAAGAACGGGGAGTGTGGTTATCGGAGGCGTGATTGCGCCTATTTTCTTTGCTACTTGCGAGGATAGCGGGGCTTTGCCCATAATAGCAGATGTAAAAGACTTAAAAGAGGGCGATATAATTGAGGTCTACCCTTATAGGGGTGAAATTTGCAAACAAGGCAATGTGGTTAGTTCTTTTAAATTAGAACCCACCACTCTAGCCGATGAATACCGCGCGGGGGGGCGCATTCCTCTAATTATTGGGCGCTCTTTGACTAACAAGGCGCGTAAATTTCTAAACCTCCCCCCCTCTGATGTTTTTGCTAAACCTAAACAACCTAAAGAAAGCAATAAAGGCTACAGCCTAGCCCAAAAAATCGTGGGGAAAGCATGCGGGGTAGAGGGCGTGCGCCCCGGGACATATTGTGAACCGCTTGCTAGCACTGTGGGCAGTCAAGACACCACAGGGGCAATGACGCGCGATGAAGTTAAAGAGTTAGCTAGCCTGCATTTTGAGGCAGATTTTGTACTCCAATCTTTTTGCCACACTGCGGCCTATCCAAAACCCTCTGATGTGCGTTTACAAGCCACTTTACCGCAATTTTTTACTAGCAGGGGCGGGGTAGCGCTCAGACCCAAAGACGGGATTATCCACTCTTGGCTAAATCGCATGGGCTTACCCGATACTTTAGGCACTGGGGGCGATAGCCATACTCGTTTCCCTCTTGGGATTAGTTTTCCAGCTGGTAGCGGGCTTGTGGCTTTTGCAGCCGTAACCGGAACCATGCCCTTAAACATGCCTGAATCTGTGCTCGTGCGCTTTAAAGGGCAAATGCAACCGGGTATTACGCTTAGAGACCTAGTTAATGCCATTCCCTACTATGCGATCAAACAAGGCTTACTCACCGTAGAGAAAAAGGGCAAGAAGAATATTTTTAATGGCAAGATTTTAGAGATTGAGGGGCTTGGCAATATCAAAATTGAACAGGCCTTTGAGCTTAGCGATGCGAGTGCTGAAAGAAGTGCGGCAGCTTGTACTGTGCGCTTAAATAAAGAGCCTATTATTGAATATCTAAGCTCTAATATCAAACTCATTGAGCAAATGATTGTCAATGGCTATGAGCACCAAGAAACCTTAAGAAGGCGGGCGCAAAAAATGCAAAGCTGGATTAATAACCCCGTTTTACTTGAACCGGATGCAGATGCTGAGTACGCCGCTATAATTGAAATTGATTTAAATGAGATTAAAGAACCCATTTTGGCCTGCCCTAATGATCCAGACGATGTAGCCACGCTTAGCGAAGTGCTTAATAATCCCAAACGACCCCATAAAATTGATGAAGTCTTTATCGGGAGTTGCATGACTAATATTGGGCATTTTAGAGCCTTTGGGGAAATTGTAAAGGGTGCGGGGGCTTCGCCTATCCGCCTTTGGATTGTGCCTCCTACTAAAATGGATGAAAAACAGCTCACACAAGAGGGTTATTTTGCTATCTTTGGGGCAGCAGGGGCGCGTACGGAAGTTCCGGGCTGTAGTTTGTGCATGGGCAATCAGGCACGGGTGCGTGATAATGCGGTGGTGTTTTCTACCTCCACCCGCAACTTTGATAACCGCATGGGCAAAGGCGCGCAGGTGTATTTAGGCAGTGCTGAACTTGGTGCAGTCTGTGCCCTGCTGGGTAAAATCCCCACCTCTAGCGAATATTTGGAGCTAGTAGCCGACAAACTAGAGGCGCGCAAATCTGAAATTTATCGCTACATGAATTTTCATCTCATGGAGTCTTTTAGTTTATAAGCTTATTTTAAGCACAACCCTATATGCTCCTGAAATTTTAAAGGGGCAAAGGGTATAGCTTGGAGCTTGATTGGCCTTTTATGTTGCATGCAATTCCTGCTTTTGCGCAGGGTTTAAAAATTAGCCTCTTTATCGCTTTTTTTGGGATTTTAGGCGCAACTTTGCTAGGTTTTTTGATAGCACTTTTTCTATTTTTTAAAACACCCTTTTTTGCGCCCTGTGCGCGGGTGTATGTACAAATTGCTAGAAACACCCCCCTTCTTATCCAGCTTTTCTTTTTATACTACGGCTTGAAAGAAATGAGTTTTTCTTTAAGCGCTATGCAATGTGCGATTATCGGGCTTTCTTTTTTAGGGGGGGCTTACATGGCAGAGAGTTTTTTACTCGGTTTAAAAGCCCTGCCTAAAGTGCAGATAGAGGCGGCTTTAAGTTTGGGATTAAATCGCTTACAAAGCCTTTATTATGTTTTACTCCCCCAAAGTCTAGCTATCTCTTTACCCTCTTTAGGCGCTAATGTTATTTTTCTATTAAAAGAAACCTCTGTTGTAAGCGCCATTGCTCTAGCAGATGTGATGTTTGTGGCTAAGGATCTGATTGGCATTTATTATAAAACCACAGAAGCGCTTATTTTGTTAGTTTTAACTTATTTGGTGGTTTTATTGCCTTTGAGCCTACTTTTTAGAGCCCTTGAGCAATTCTATAAGAAAAAAACATGGTAGGGGTTTTGCTTGCTCTTTGAACTTGTAAAAATTCTGCGTTGGTTATTTATTCTCTTGTTACAAAATCCTTTAACAAAGAGTCTTTTAGGGGGTTATGCTGTGATCATAGCCCTTTTAAATATCTTAAATCATAAGAACGCGTTTATCCTTTGGCTTAAGGGTTATATTTCTCTTGGCTTAAAGAGGATTTTGTGATCTACTTAGATAAGTCTTGTAAAGTACCCAAATGCTAAAAAGATTTAGGCTTGCTTGGCTGATGTTGCCCGTAAGGATAGTTTGGTTCTCACTCTGTGCCCTTATAGTAGAGATTTTACAGAGTTTGAGCGTCCAAAAAGCTTCCCTACAAGTCAAATCGCATCAATTTGCCAAAGGTGTAACTTTTAGCACTCCCTGCGCTAGATACGAATTTATGTGGGCGTTGTACCACAAAAGCGAGAATAGGTGGCATTTTCCACCCGCTAAAGACAAGTGGGGTTTTGCAAAAAATGATTAAAAAAGGGGCGTATTTTAGGCTAGATAACGGTTATCAAACCCTACTTGTGTTTAAAATCTACATCATAAAAATACACCCTAATTATCAAAGTGTTTTATCTAAAATACAAGGCATGCAAGAAACTAGCCAAAGGCTTAAAGCCTCTATTAACTGCTTTATTTACCTCCATAGAGATTTTAATGCTATAAGCATACAAGAGATGAAAACCACGCCCTTAATTGTAAAAACTTCTTATCAAGATCAAACATGCTAGAGAGCTTGTCTTTATTAGGGGTGGATAATCTAGCCCGCTTAATAGAGGGGCTTAAAACCACGCTATTTATCGCCCTGCTTTCTATTGTTATTTCTATTATCGGGGGGCTTTTAATGGGGGTTGTGATGGCTTTTTGTACTAAATCTGTGCGCTTTTTATGCCATTTGTATTTAGAGAGTGTGCGCATTATCCCCCTGCTTGTTTGGCTCTTTGTGGTGTATTTTGGGCTTTCTGCATGGTTTAACTTACACATTAGTGCAGAGCTTGCTAGCGTGGTGGTTTTTAGTGTGTGGGGTATAGCTGAAATGATGGATTTAACCAGAGGCGCGCTTACCTCTATTAGCCCACACCAAACTTATAGCGCAAAAGCTTTAGGCTTAAAACCCATGCAAATTACCTTTTTTATTCTTTTTCCCCAAGCTTTTCTTGCCCTTTTACCCTCTAGTGTTAATCTCTTTACCCGCATGATTAAAACCACCTCGCTTGTATCTTTAATCGGTGCGATAGATTTATTAAAGGTAGGCCAACAAATGATTGAAATTAATCTCTTTAAAATGCCCCATGCGAGTTTTTATGTCTATGCTTTGATTTTTGGGGTGTACTTTTTGCTTTGCTACCCGCTCTCTTGCTTAAGCAAGTGGCTAGAGAAAAAATACCATAGGGGCTAGTATGCCAATCTTAGAAACCAAACAAC
This sequence comes from Helicobacter suis, assembly GCF_902196125.1. Classification (GTDB taxonomy): domain Bacteria; phylum Campylobacterota; class Campylobacteria; order Campylobacterales; family Helicobacteraceae; genus Helicobacter; species Helicobacter suis_B. The sequence goes on along the minus strand of NZ_CABIKG010000001.1, from coordinate 11,995 downwards.
TCAAAAAAGCCTATGTTGATCATGTCGTGCTTAATGGCATTGATTTTAAACTAGAGAAGGGTGAGGCGGTGGTGATTTTAGGGCCTAGTGGCTGTGGTAAAAGTACTTTTCTGCGCTGTTTAAATGGGTTAGAGCCCATACAGGGAGGTTTAATCTTTTTTAAAGGGCAAGAGATCAGCGCGCCTAAGACAAATTGGAATCAAATCCGCCAACATATTGGCATGGTTTTTCAAAGTTATGAACTTTTTCCCCATTTAAGCGTCTTACAAAATATTTTACTAGGGCCTTTAAAAGTACAAAAACGCGTTAAAGAGGAAGTAGAAGAAAGGGCCATCACTCTTTTAAAACGCGTAGGATTAGAGCATAAAAAACAAGCCTATCCAAGAGAGCTTAGCGGGGGACAAAAGCAAAGAGTAGCCATTGTGCGCGCGTTGTGCATGGAGCCAGAGGTGATGCTTTTTGATGAAGTAACCGCTTCGCTTGATCCAGAAATGGTTAAAGAAGTGCTAGAAGTGATTTTAGAGTTAGCTAGTGAGGGAATGAGTATGATTATTGTAACCCATGAAATGAAGTTTGCTAGAAAAGTAGCTGAGCGCATTGTATTTTTTGATCAAGGGCAAGTAGTAGAACAAGCCCCCCCACAAGAATTTTTCACCTCACCCAAATCCAAGCGGGCACAAAAATTTTTAGAAATTTTTAATTTTTTAGGCGCTTGTTAGTTTTTTGCTGTTAGACTGGGCAATTTTAGCAAGGAGTTTTGTATGCGTGTGTTTTTAAGGGTTTTGGGAGGTCTAAGCGCTTTGCTAGCGCTCTTTTTTATAAGCGGGTGTTCTGATCACAAGTCTAAGGCTCAAGAGGGGCTTTCTGCTATCAAAGAGAGGGGAATATTAAAAGTGGGGGTTTTTAGCGATAAACCCCCCTTTGGCTTTGTAGATAGCAAGGGGCAATATCAAGGTTTTGATGTCTATATTGCTAAGCAAATAGCTAAAGACTTATTAGGCGATGCAAAAAAGATCCAATTTATCCCCGTTGAGGCAGCCGCTCGGGTGGAGTTTTTGAAAGCCAATAAAGTAGATGTGATCATGGCTAATTTTACTAAGACTAGAGAAAGAGAGGCGGTAGTGGATTTTGCTAAACCTTATATGAAAGTGGCCTTAGGCGTGGTGTCTAAAGATGGGGTGATTAAAAGCATAGCCGATCTAAAGAGTAAAAATCAACCCTTAATTGTCAACAAAGGTACAACAGCAGATTTTTACTTCTCCAGAAATTACCCTTCTATCCACCTACTTAAATACGATCAAAATACCGAAACTTTCTTGGCTCTTAAAAATAACCGCGGAATAGCCCTAGCCCATGACAACACGCTTTTATTTGCATGGGTGAAGCAAAACCCCGAATTTAAAGTAGGCATTCCTAATTTAGGCGAGCAAGATGTGATCGCTCCAGCGGTGAAAAAGGGCGATAAGGCTTTATTAGATTGGCTTGATCAAGAAATAGACAAACTCACTAAAAGTGGTTTTATGAAGGAGGCTTATAACACCACGCTTAAACCTATTTATGGCAATGATATTAATCCTAGCACGGTTATTTTTGAGCAATGAAACCTGTAGCTGTTGTACTAGAGGCGCTTTCTCTAGGGCGTAAAAATAAGTTAGACGCTTTGGCTGAATTTGTAGAGCTTATCTCTTATCCGGGAACTTCTCAAGATTTAGTGCTAGAGCGCTGTAAAGAGGCTGAGATTGTGATTTTAAATAAAGTCCCACTTGATGGACAAACTTTAAAATCCCTTCCCAAACTTAAATGTATCTGTATCACCGCTACCGGTACAAATATGATCGATCACGCTGTGGCAAAAGAACTAGGCATACAAATTAAAAATGTCGCCGGCTATTCTACTCACAGCGTTACCATGCACACCTTTGCTTTAGCTTTGAGTCTGCTTTCTAACATGGCCTATTACGATCACTACTGCAAGAGCGGGGAGTATTGCAAAAGCGAGATTTTTACCCACTTTAATAAAGATTTAATCTCTTTAGAAAATAGGCAATGGGGAATTATTGGGCTTGGGGCGATTGGTAAAAATGTAGCGCGCATTGCCCAAAGTTTTGGCGCGCATGTGAGCTATACCTCCACCAGTGGGCGCAATAGCGATAATACTTACCCGCAAAAACCCCTAGAAACTTTATTACAAGAAAGCGATGTGATCTCTATCCACGCGCCTCTTAATAACCAAACCTATAATTTAATCCGCACCAAAGAGCTTAAACTTCTTAAAGAAAGGGCTATTTTGATCAATGTAGGGCGGGGTGGGATTGTTAATGAGCAGGAGGTGGCTAAGGCGCTTAAAGAGCAAAACTTCTACTACGCTACAGATGTGCTAGAAAAAGAGCCTATGGTGGCTAATCACCCCTTTTTAGATACAAGTATCCAGCCTAAACTTTTACTCACGCCACATATTGCATGGGGTTATGGAGATTCAATTAAAAAACTCATTACAGCCACGATTGAAAATGTAAAGCAATATTTACAAACTAGGGGTTAAGGCGAATACCCACCCCAAAGCGATTAGAAAAGACATTATACTCATAAAGCCCGTCTCCATAGCCGTTAAAATACTGCAAATAAAGCCCTACAAAGCGGCTAATCCTGAAAGTATAGCCTATGCGAATTGCCCCATGCCAACGCCTATAGCGCCAATAGTCTGTAAAAATATCATAGAGTCTAAGTTCAAAATGATGCCTTCCTCTGCGATAATCCACTAAGGCATTTCCATAACCCATGTAAGCGATCAAATCGGGGTTAGATTGGTTATAAGGGATATAAGGCCAGTAAGCCACATTGATTTTTAACCCCCCCTTTTGCCACACTAAGTGAAATACCGGGCGCTGCCCCGCACTTACAGAGCGACAGCCCCCCTCATACACCCTTTGGCCATCTTCTTTAATCACTGTTACCGGATTTCCCGGAAAAGCCCCTAAGGCATTGCCATTTGCATAGGGCTGGTAACACTGCCTACCCCCAATACCATTAGAAATATGCTGCCAGCCGATCCAAAACTCGCTAAAGCTCCCCCAACTCTTTTTAAAAAGCGGGATTTTAAGCGGGTAAATGTAAATGAGTTCGGGCATGTAGTTAACCATGCGCATGGGCGCGCTTTGGGGGTTATTATAGATTTGAAACCAGTTAGTTTCAGTATAGGCTAAATAAAGCGTACCTTTTGTGTAGAGAAAATGGTGAATCACAGGCACTTTAAAACTAATTTGGAATTTAAAATCTACAGGTTGGTAGCGATTAATATCCGGGTGATACCACTGATAAATAGGTGTAAAGCTATAATAAAGGGGTAGAAAATAAGTTCCCCTATATTCCATAATATCTAGGTATTTTTTAGCAAATTCTATAAGAATATTGCGCTTTTTAGCTTTTTTAGGTGCAACCTCCCAGCTATTTTTAAGATTGTAGTACCAAGGTTTGTAAAAGTTGATAGAAATGGGATCATCGTCCTTTTTAATTTGTGGGTTAAGAAAATCTGCTTTGAGTGTAGCTAGCAAAACAAATGCTAGTACAATTCTACGCATTTTTACTAAATTGTAAAACTAAAATTAAAAAGACAACCACAGGTGCGACAAAGCGCACCGCAAAAAACCACACTAAAAAACCTAAGCGACTCAAAAAGCGTTTACTAGACTTGTAAATGCGTTTTTTATCCATGAAATAGCCCAAGAAGATCACAGAAAATAACCCACCCAAAGGCATAAGTACACTAGAGGTGATAAAGTCCGTCCAAGCAAAAATATTCTTGCCCCCAAAAGTAAGCATTGACGCATAATCTTTACAACCAGATAGAATAACCAATAAACCTAAAATATAAGTTAATAAACCAACAAACCAACATGCTCGGGTGCGACTCCATTTAAAATGGTGCATTAAATATAAAACAGTAGGCTCAACGATAGAAACAGTAGAGGTGATGCCTGCAAAAATTAAGGCTAAAAAGAATAAGAGGGCTATAATAGAGCCGGCTAATCCCATTTGGTAAAATACAAGTGGTAGAGAAATAAAGACTAAACCCACCCCTTGTGAGGGTTCACCGTGGAAATTAAAAATAAAGGTAAAAATCATCAAACCAGCAATTAGAGAGATAGCAATACCGGGTAAAACCACCCATAAAGAACTCCCTAATAAATTCTCATCAGATTTAGTAAAAGCGGCATAGGTGCTAATAGTCCCCACACCTAAACTCAAAGAAAAAAACATTTGTCCTAGTGCGTCAATTAAAACGGATATGGTGATCTTGCTAGTATCAAAGATAAACATATAGTGGAGAGCTTGATGGAAACTTGGCATGGACATGGCATAAATTAAAAGCCCGATAAAAACCAAAAATAAAAGAGGCATGAGATACAAGCTTAACCGTTCAATCCCCTCTTTAATGCCCTTAGATACGATATAAACAGTGAGCCACAACCATAGACTAAAACCTACAATTGGCCAAAATAAATCTACAGTGCTAAGGTGTACAAATAAGGCTTTAGAGGCCTTTAAAGAGCTAGGCAAATGAAAACTAACTACAACAAGATAATAAAATACCCAGCCTAGTACAACTGCATAAAAAGAGAGAATAATAGGCCCTGCACATAGAAAAATAGCGCTAAAGCGCCAGACTTTCTTATGCTTAGTATTAAGGTGCTCATAACAAGATACAACATCTTTACGCCCTAAGTTTCCAATGATCATATCCACTAATAGCATGGTAATACCTAAGCTTAAAGTTAAGCCAAGATAGAGCAAAACAAAAGCCCCCCCACCATTGCTACCTGCCATGTAAGGAAAACGCCAAATATGGCCTAGCCCAATTGAGCTACCCAAAGTGGCTAAAATAAATCCGAGTCTTGAAAAACCCAAACTTTACCCCCTAACCTTGGATGAGTTTAACCACCCAAATAATGAGAATAACCAAAGGAGCGATATATTTTAAAAGAAACACCCATGTTAAAAAAACCCGTTTACTCAAAAAATGCAGACTCACCGCATAGAGTTTAGTTTTACTCACCACCCAGCCTACAAAGATAACTGAGACTAACCCCCATAAAGGCATGAGAATAGAAGTAGAGAAGAAGTCTGTTAAATCAAAGAGATCTTTATTAAAAAAACTAAGATGGGGTTTGTAGGCTTTATTAAGAGAAAAAATCAAAAGGATACCCACAAGAAAGATCCCTAGTGTAACAAGCCAAGTAGCCTTTGTGCGCGAATAGTTTTTATCCACTAAATAGCGCACGGGAGGTTCTAATAAAGCAATAGTGGAGGTGATGCCTGCAAAAGCTAGGGCGGATAAGAAAAGAATAGAAACCACACTCCCTACCATACCCATTTTAGAAAAAACTACAGGTAAGGATACAAAAATAAGACCCGGACCCTGTGAGGGGTTAGCCCCGTATTCAAAGACAAAGGTAAAGATCATTAAACCGGCAATAAGAGAGATACAAATACCGGGTAAAACCACCCAAATTGCGCTTTGGAGTAAGTCTTGTTTGTGGTGGGTAGAAGAGGCATAGGCGATATTAATCCCAATGCCTAAACTAAGCGCAAAGAAAACCTGTCCTAAGGCATTGACAAAAACTTTTTGGTTAATATCTGCCATGCGGATACCAAACATGAAATCTAAAGCCTTACCAAAAGAATTTTGGGTGCTAGCATAGATTAATAGACCAATAAAGATAATGAACAACAAGGGCATTAAAACAAAATTAAGTTTTTCAATCCCATCTTTAATTCCCTTAGAAACAATCCACGCCGTAAGCCATAAAGTCAAACTAAAACCGGCTAGTTGTTTAAGAATAGAATCTTCTAAGAGATTATTAAGGATTTGTTCTGATGTTTTAACATCTGTGGGTAAGTTAAAACTCACGACAAATAAATAATAAAACACCCAACCTAAAACAATGGAATAAAAAGTTAAGATAATAGGGCCTGTAAAGAGCATCAAACCTGCGTATTTCCAGCGCCTTGTGGTGGGGTGTGGATCGAGTGCATCAAAGGCAGAGGCGACATCTTTTTGGGTACTTTGCCCAATCACCATTTCAGCAATAAGCATAGTAAGCCCGACGGTGAGTGCAAGAATTAAAAATAAGATCACAAAACCGCCCCCACCGCTAGTTCCAGCCATGTAAGGAAAGCGCCAAATATGCCCTAAGCCTATCGAGCTTCCTAAAGCAGCTAATACAAAACCTAATCTCGAAAAGCTATGCACCTAAATCTCCTTTCTTGGTGGAATGATAAAAAAAGTACGCATTTTAGCATGATAATTATTAAGGTTTACCATATCTTTACCCACTGCGCGCTAAAGCCCGCAAGCTTCAGCTATGAGGATATAAGGCGCATGCTAAAGGTCTTGTGCTATAATCGCAGACAGAGTTGGGGCATCAACTCTTGGAGTAGAGACTGTAAGACCCGCCTAGCGGGCAAGCCTTGATGATCCCGTCAATCTCCTAGCTTTAGCTATGGGGAGTATGTCAAAAAAACATGGCCTGATCCCACATTATAGGGGAGCGCATGCAATTAAGAGTTTATTACGAGGATACAGATAGCACGGGTTTTGTCTACCATGCTAACTATCTTAAGTACTGCGAGAGGGCTAGAAGTGAGGTTTTTTTTCAAGCTAACACTACCCCACAAAGTGATCGGTATGGGTTTGTGATTAAAGGTTTGCAAGCAGACTTTATAGCCCCAGCGCTTTTAGGGGATTTTTTAGAAGTGATCACAAAGCCCATCGCGCTTAAAAAGGTACGCCTAAGTTTACAACAAGAAATTTTAAGGCTAGAAAATGAACCCACATTGCTTTTTAGCATGCAAATTAAATTAGGCTTTATTGATTTATCCACTAAAAGACCGGTGGCTATCCCTGATTCCTTCTTAAAGATATTGCATGGATTCTACGCATAAAGCAACTATTACCTACCCCTGCCTATGGGAGTATAGCCTCATTACAGATAAGCCAAAAGCCCTTTTAGAGGAATTGCCCCATCTCTTAGAAAATCTTAAGTATCAAGTTTATACCAAAAACACCAGTGCTCAGGGCAAATACACCAGCATGAAACTCTCTTTAGTAGTGAGTAGCGACGCGCAACGCTACGCCCTTTTTGAAAAGCTTAGCAACCATGCGTTTGTAAAGTGGGTGCTTTAAGGGTGGGTTTTTCTGCGGGGGGTAAATCTAAAGAGAGATTAGAAATATCTAAAGTGTAAAAAATATCGTGGTGTTTGGAGTAACCGGTGATAATAAGCTGGTTATCCATGAAAGCTAGGGCACTAGGGTTTTTAATTAAACTGGGCAATCCATAGGCATCTATGATCGTGGCATCATAAGGATTAATCACCAACAAGGCGTTATAGGCCCTGCTTAGCGCAAAGAGTCGCCCTTGATAAATAGAAAGCCCTGTAATGTAAAATTCCCCTAGAGTGCGGTTATTTTTAAGCGGTGTGCGTTTAGAAGTTTGCACAACACTCTCAGAACTCAAACCTAAATCTTGATCGAGCATGCTAACTAAGATTAGTTTTTTGTAGTACTTATTAGGGACTGTGAGCATATAAGTGTGGATACCATCACTTCTAGCACTCAAAATATAATGAGTAGAGGCGCGGCTAGTGCGCAAGCGGCTACGGCCAATCTCATCAAAATGATGCGCCCCTACTAGAAAATTAGGGAAGTTATTATGGGCTTTGGGATTGTAGTGTACATCTACACTGCTTTTATTAGCACCCATGAGACGAATTGTGCTACCCACCATATTTGCCCCCACAAGACTTCCCACCGTTACAGAGTAATGTCTATCTAAGATCAGATGTGCCAAGACTTTTTGTAGCGTTGTGTCTACGATGTATAACCCTTCATTTTGGGTAGTGATTAAAAAGGCATTTTTAAACAAAGCATTATTACCTGCAAATACATCTGGGGAAAAATGATAGGGCGGGGGTTTAAGCGCGGGAGCACAGCCTTCTGAAATGGGTTTTTCTATACCAAAACCGCCTAGTAAATCTGTTGGTGCATTGGGGGGTTGTTTTTGTTGTTGTTTGTCTTTAGAAGCGGCTAGAAAGTTAAGATCGCTAATAGGGGAATTTAAAGATAATTTGCTGACTCTTTGCTCTAAAAGGCTTAATTCTTTGGTGATCACAATAGGGGCATGGTGATAATTGCGATCAAAAGGGTATTCTTGGTTAGCTAAAATGGGTTTGTCTACTATGCGTTTGCTAAACATTCTAGGAAAGCCCATGTAATTCCAACTTTGCGTACTCCAAATATTTTCAGCAAATTTCCAAGAAAAGCGAATCGGATTGCCATGCCCTAGATAGGGAAAAGGTCCAGTAGAAATAAAGGCTTGGAGCATATTAGAGGCAGCCAGCGCACTAAAAATAGCAAAAGCCCAGCGATTGGAGCGGGTGAGTTGGCGGGGGTGATCTTGGGTGTTAAAATTAGGTACAAAGAATAATAAAGAACCCAAAACAAGCGCGGCTAGCCAAAACACTAATTCAGCCCAAAACTGGGTGTGTAGCCTAAAAATAGTGAGCGCAAAACCTTGTCCTACATCTTCAAGCGCGTGGTTACCTAGATGATAAAAACTTTGATACAACCCCCCTACAATGATGAGTAACATAAGAGCGACATACTTAGGCTTGAGCCCATAGCGCAGAATAAACAAACCAGATAGGGCGATATAAACCATGCTTTGGCGCTCAGCCCAGCATAAAATACAAGGGGAATCATGGTAGACAAAGCCCAAGATCAAATTTGCAATACCCACAGGAAAGGCTATAATAGCGATAATAGCCAGAGAAAAGAGAAAATAAAAGGTACGCGCCTGCATTTAACTCCGGTATAAAAAAATCCGCAAATTCTAACATGTCAAAGTTAATCGCCAATTCTGCAATTTTTTAGCAATAATTTTTCTGCTAGATTATGTTAAAATAGCGCCCAATTTAAAAGATTAGATGGAGCAAAAGATGAGATTAAAACCAAACCACATCCGCTACATCGTTAATAAAATCGCCCAAGATCTAGTCCAATCCACCCTTTTAGAACTCAAAGGCACTTTAGAATCTCTAACCCAAATTACGCTTTCTGTGGTACAGGAAAATGTAGATCAAGAAGTTGCCATTGATCATAAAGCGCGGGATTTATTAGAAGAAAACCTAGATGAAATAGAATTCATGCGCATGGACGAGCGCCAACTTTTCTGGATGATTAAAAAACAATTAGCGCTTAAAGAGGATTTTGTTTTAGGCTGGGAAGATCGTTGCAATCTTCTTTCACATAAAATTTTAGAAAAAATTTTAGAAGAGGATTTGCTGATGTTTTCTGTTTCAGAAAACTTAATCCGCAATGTGATCTTTAAATCCATAGACACCTACGCTAAGCTTTATGAGAGCGTAGAATTAGAAGTGAGCGAGAAGATCAAAAATTACAAACGAAAACTTCCTGTGGGTAGCGATGAATACGAACTAGTCTTTGATCGCATGTATGAGGAAGAATTACGCAAAAAGGGTTTTCTATAGCCACTCTTTTATTTGAAAACGGGTTATTTTTAGAAGCGCAGAGTTTTGGGGCTTGTGGGCTTGTGGTGGGTGAGGTGGTGTTTAACACGGCCATGAGCGGGTATGAGGAGATCATTAGCGATCCAAGTTATTGCGGGCAGTTTGTGGTGTTTAGCGCCCCTGAGGTGGGGGTTGTGGGGATTAACAGAATGGACATGCAATCCTCTCATAGCTTTTGTGCGGGTGTTTTGGTACGAAATTATCCTAGTTGTTATTCTAATTTTAGAGCTAAACAAAGTTTAGGGGCGTTTTTACAAAAACAAGGGATTTTAGGGCTATGTGGGCTTAATACCCGCGCATTGGTAGGAATGCTTAGAGATGAGGGGGCGATGCGGGCTATTGTCTCTACAGATAATTTAGATAAATTAGAGCTACAAAAACTTTTGCAGGCTTCAAACCCCACAAAACATCTTATCCCCCCCTTTTTTCCTACAAAACCCCACACACAAGGCTATTTTGACTTTACAAGCCTAGAGTATCAAGAGAAAGATAACCCGCGCTGTGTAGCTGTGCTAGATTTTGGGGTGAAGCGCCATATTTTAAATTGTCTTGTACAGGTAGGTTTAAAACCTTTGTGTTTTGCCCCAGAGAGCAAGGCAAGCACGCTAATAGAGGCTTATAAAAAGGGGGAGATTGTAGGGATTTTAATTTCTAATGGTCCGGGTGATCCACTTTTCTTAAAAAATGCTATCCATGAAATTAGTGATCTAATTGAGGCTAAAATTCCTATTTTGGGTATTTGTTTAGGACACCAACTTCTTAGCATCGCCCATGGCTATAACACCTACAAACTTAAATTTGGCCACCATGGGAGTAACCACCCTGTGCTTAGTCTAGCCACAAGGCGCATTGAAATTAGCGCCCAAAACCATAATTATTGTGTACCCGATCAGCTCTTAAAAATAGCCACCCTTACCCACCAAAATTTATTTGACGGCACGATAGAAGGGGTGAGTTATAACAACGCCCCCATTCTTTCTATCCAGCACCACCCTGAGGCTAGTCCTGGTCCCCATGATGGGCTTTATATTTTCCACCACTTCACAAGAATGCTCCATGAAAGCAGAGAATAACACCCAAAACATTGATGAACTCTTTGAAGAATTTGAAGAAATCAAAGATGATTTAAGCCATGTAGAGGAGCAACTAGCACAAATTGCAAATGAACTTAAAGAAATAGGCCATGATTTAGATACACTGGATAATCTACTAAATCAAGATAGCCCTTTAAATTTAAATCAGAATTTAAATCAGGATAATCCTTTAAGTCAAGATAATTCCCAAAATCCACAAGATAGTTCTTTAAAGAATGGGTAATTCTTTAAAAAAATTAAAAAAATTGATAATCCTTAAAAAGTTGGTTATTCTTAAAAAACGGATAATCCTTAGATTTAGAGAATTGATAATCCTTAAATAAAATTTGAGAAAGCTAAATTTAAGAAAGCTAAAAAAGATTTAAGAGAGTTAACAAATACTAAAAGAGGTTTAAGAGACTTTACTTTAAAGAAAACTAAAACAAGCTAAGAGAACTTTAAGAAAACTAAAAGAGATTTAAGAAAGCTTAACCAATTAACTAAGCTACAAACTACAAGCTAGAACAAGAGAATTTTGATAAAGTTTAACAGAAGTTAAAGAAACTCTAAGAACTTTAAGAAAGTTAAAAGAGTTTTAATAAAGTTCAACAAAACTAAAAGAGATTTAAGAAAGCTTAACCAAGCTAAAAGAGATAGATTTAAGAAAATTTAACCAAGCTGAAACGACTTTAAGGGTTTAAGAACTTTAAGAAAGTTTAAAGAGCTAAAAGAGTTTTAAGAGAGTTTAATCAAGTTAAAAGAATTTTAAGAAAACCTAACAAAAATCAAAAACTCACCAGAGTAACTAGATAACTAAACAATCATTAGATCGTATAGTCATATAGATCACAATCCACCACCAGCTAACACCAACCCACCACTAAAAAATAAAAATCTTAAAAATAAAAATCTTAAAAACCAAAATGCTAAGTTACTCACCCTAGCTACTACAATTCACCCTAGCTACTACAATGCTACTACAATGCTTTAACCCTAATAATATTCAACCCTAATAATATTGTAAATATTCAACCCCAATAATAAAACCTCATTGCAAAAAACCTTCCTAAACTTTTCAGCATTCCTTAAGTTTATCAACGATAAAATCAACTTTTGCTTCTAAGAAAGCTAGTCAGATTAAAGGGTTTTAGGGTTAAATCTTAACGAGAGCCTTATAAGTTGTATTGATTGCAAAAATAAAGGGTTTTATCGTTTTTTCTCTTTTCCTTTAAAATTGCTTTTGGTTTTCTTAGTGTTATTTGTTTTTTCATTGTTAATAGCCTATGTAAAAGGGTAAATTACAAAGCCAAAAGAATTACACTCAATAAGGCGGTGAG